>NZ_MVYP01000005.1:0-109433 GCF_003638305.1 Helicobacter pylori
GATCAACACGAATTACTATTCTTTGCTAGGCACTCAACTCCAATACCGCAGACTCTATAGCGTGTATCTCAACTATGTGTTTGCGTATTAAAAGCTTGCGTTAAACCCTTTGTGAAACTCTCTTTTTGAACCCTCTTTCTTTTTAGGGGGTTTTTGTTTTGAAGCCTTTGTTTGGGGGTTTCTTTTTTTTGAACCCTTTCTTTTTTTGAACCCTTTCTTTTTTTGAACTCCCTTTTTTAAAGTCTTTCTTTTTTAAAATTCTCTTTTTTTGGGGGGGGTTTGATGAAAAATCCTTTTTAGCGTTTTTGTATTGGTTAGTGGAAAACTTGATACTAATTCAAGCGATAATCTCTTAAAAAAGCGCTTTTTTAGGGGGGTTTAGTGGGGTTAAAAGGGGGATAGTTATTCCAAAATACTTCCTAATATTCTCAAGAAAATAAAACAAAACTCAATAAAATGATTTTTATTATAAAATGAGATCTAAAACGATAAAACTAAAGTTTTAAAAACCCATTTTTTAAAAATGTAAAGAACATTAAAATATTAATAAAGCTTATAGTGGGAATAAAGCTGAAAGCAACCTAACGCTTTAACCTAAAATCAAGGTGTCAAGTCTAACTAATAAGTGCTAACCAAGCGACAAGCCAAAATACCCTTTTTAAAAAGCGTTTTAGCGTGTTTTGACAAAGATGATTAAATCTTAAACATGATCGGATTTTTGCTTTTCTCTATACTCTATGATCATGCCGTGGATTTCATCTTTTAATTTTAATTTTTGTTTTTTCATGTGGCTGATTTCAGCGTCGCTAGCGTTTTGTTGCTCAGCGGTTTTGATGTCGTCATCAAGCTGGTTGTGTTTCTCAAAAATCTTATCAAAATGCGGATTATTCGCTTTTAACACGCTGATTTCGTCTCTAAATTCATGGAACATGGTTTTCTCCTTTAATTTTGGATGTTTAAAGTATAATAAACTATCTTTTTAAAAAAACAACTTAAAAGAGCTATAAAATAGCCTTAAAATGCGCGATAAAACGACAAAAAGGAATACCCATGGATATTCGCAACGAATTTTTACAATTTTTTCAAAATAAAGGGCATGCCATTTATCCCAGCATGCCTTTAGTGCCTAATGATGCCACCTTGCTTTTTACCAATGCTGGCATGGTGCAATTTAAAGATATTTTTACCGGGATGGTGCCGCGCCCTAGCGTTCCTAGAGCGGCAAGTTCGCAATTGTGCATGCGTGCAGGCGGCAAGCATAACGATTTAGAAAATGTCGGTTATACCGCAAGACACCACACGCTTTTTGAAATGCTAGGGAATTTCTCTTTTGGGGATTATTTCAAAGAAGAAGCGATCTTGTTTGCGTGGGAATTTGTAACCAAGAATTTAGGGTTTAAGCCTAAAGATTTGTATATCAGCGTGCATGAAAAAGACGATGAAGCCGTTAAACTATGGGAAAAGTTTGTGCCTTTTGACAGGATTAAAAAAATGGGCGATAAAGATAATTTCTGGCAAATGGGCGATAGCGGGCCTTGCGGGCCTTGCAGTGAAATTTATATTGATCAGGGCGAAAAACACTTTAAGGGGAGCGAGGATTATTTTGGGGGCGAGGGCGATAGGTTTTTAGAAATTTGGAATCTGGTGTTCATGCAATACGAACGCTCTAATGATGGCGTTTTATCCCCCTTACCAAAGCCCAGCATTGATACAGGCATGGGATTAGAAAGGGTGCAAGCGCTATTAGAACATAAGCTCAATAATTTTGATTCTTCATTATTTGCACCCTTAATGGGAGAAATCAGCGAGCTTACAGGTTTGGATTATGCGAGCGAGTTCCAGCCAAGCTTTAGGGTAGTGGCCGATCATGCAAGAGCGGTAGCGTTCTTGCTCGCTCAAGGGGTGCATTTCAATAAGGAAGGCCGTGGCTATGTTCTAAGGCGCATTTTAAGGCGAGCCTTAAGGCATGGGTATTTAATGGGCTTAAAAGAAGCGTTTTTATACAAAGTCGTGGGCGTGGTGTGCGAGCAATTTTCTAACGCGCATGCGTATTTGAAAGAATCTAAAGAAATGGTGGTAAAAGAATGTTTTGAAGAAGAAGAGCGCTTTTTAGAGACTTTGGAATCTGGCATGGAATTGTTTAACTTGTCTTTAACGCATTTGAATGAAAATAAAATCTTTGATGGCAAGATCGCTTTCAAGCTTTATGACACTTTTGGTTTTCCTTTGGATTTAACAAACGACATGCTAAGAAGTCATGGGGCGTGCGTGGACATGCAAGGCTTTGAAAATTGCATGCAAGAGCAAGTGAAGCGCTCTAAAGCTTCATGGAAAGGTAAACAAAATAACGCTGATTTTAGCGCTATTTTAAACGCTTATGCGCCTAATGAATTTGTGGGGTATGAAACGACAGAATGTTCTGCTAAAGTTTTAGGGTTTTTTGATAGCGGTTTTAAAGAAATAGCAGAGGCAAATCCTAACCAAGAAGTCTGGGTCTTATTAGAAAAAACCCCTTTTTACGCAGAAGGTGGGGGGGCTATAGGCGATAAGGGCACGCTTTTAAAAGACAATGAAGAAGCGGCTTTGGTGTTAGATACAAAAAACTTTTTTGGGCTTAATTTTTCGCTTCTTGAAATCAAAAAAGCACTAAAAAAAGGCGATCAAGTGATCGCGCAAGTGAGCGATGAGCGCTTAGAAATCGCCAAACACCATAGCGCGACGCATTTATTGCAAAGCGCTTTAAGAGAAGTTTTAGGCTCGCATGTGAGTCAAGCAGGGAGTTTAGTGGAATCCAAACGATTGCGCTTTGATTTCTCGCATGCTAAAGCGCTCAATGATGAAGAGTTAGAAAAAGTAGAAGATCTAGTCAACGCTCAAATTTTCAAGCACTTAAAAAGCCAGGTGGAGCATATGCACTTAAACCAAGCCAAGGATAAGGGAGCGTTAGCGTTATTTAGTGAAAAATACGCTGAAAATGTGCGGGTGGTGAGCTTTAAAGAAGCGTCCATTGAATTGTGTGGGGGCATTCATGTGGAAAATACCGGGCTTATTGGGGGGTTTAGGATTGTAAAAGAGAGCGGGGTGAGTAGTGGGGTCAGACGCATTGAAGCGGTGTGCGGGAAAGCCTTTTACCAATTGGCTAAAGAAGAAAGTAAAGAGCTTAAAAACGCTAAGACTTTATTGAAAAATAACGATGTGATCGCCGGCATTAACAAGCTTAAAGAGAGCGTGAAAAACAGCCAAAAAGCTCCCGTTTCTATGGATTTACCGGTTGAAAAAATCCATGGCGTGAATTTGGTGGTGGGCGTCGTGGAAAATGGCGACATTAAAGAAATGATTGACCGGTTGAAAAGTAAGCATGAAAAACTGCTCGCTATGGTGTTTAAAAAAGAAAATGAGCGCATAACTCTCGCATGCGGGGTGAAAAATGCCCCCATAAAAGCGAACGCATGGGCTAATGAAGTGGCGCAAATTTTAGGGGGCAAAGGGGGCGGGAGAGATGATTTTGCGAGCGCTGGGGGCAAGGATATTGAAAATTTACCAACCGCGCTCAATTTAGCGAAAAATACCGCCCTTAAAGCTTTAGAGGGATAGCATGGAGCTTATTTTAGGCTCTCAATCCAGCGCTAGGGCGAATCTTTTAAAAGAGCATGGGATTAAATTCACACAAAAAGCACTAGATTTTGATGAAGAAAGCCTAAAAACCACAGACCCTAGGGAGTTTGTTTATTTGGCGTGCAAGGGGAAATTAGAAAAGGCTAAAAAATTACTCACAAACCATTGCGCTATCGTGGTTGCTGATAGCGTGGTGAGCGTGAATAATCGCATGCAACGAAAGGCTCAAAGCAAGCGAGAAGCCCTTGAATTTTTAAAACGCCAAAATGGCAATGAAATAGAGGTTTTAACCTGCTCGGCATTGATTTTTCCTAAACTAGAATGGCTGGATCTATCGGTTTTTAGAGCGCGTTTAAAGGCGTTTGATTGCAGCGAAATAGAAAAATACTTAGAGAGCGGTTTGTGGCAAGAAAGCGCGGGCTGTGTGCGTTTAGAGGACTTTCATAAGCCTTATATTAAAAGCTCAAGCAAGAATTTGAGCGTGGGGTTGGGGCTGAATGTGGAAGGCTTGTTAGGGGTGCTACAATTAGGGGCTAAACTTTCATCGTTATAAACGCTATCCTTTTATTTTAAAACACTCAATAATACTACTTTCTAGCTAGCCCCCTTGACAAACAAAAAAAACGATATACTCTAGCATTTGATGTTTAAGGAGTTGTCATGGGGTCTTGGTTTCGTATTCTTTTATCAATCTTGATGGTGGTTTTGGGATTAGCGCTTACTACCATGCTCTTAAATTGGCATGTTTAGCGGGAATGATCTATTGTGGCTATGGCATTATTACAGATTTTAACGCTCTATCAGCCGCAATGGGGTGGTGGTCTTTATCAAAAATAACATGGTTTTGCATAGGTTATATCGCTTTATGGGGGCTTACGCTTATTATGGGTTTTCTTACATGCTCTGCGATAGAAGACTATTCGTAAAAATTAATTGAAAAAATTAAAATAGGGGAGAAACTAGAACCTTTAAAAACAGGTTCTAGCAAAAATATAAGGTTAGGGATTATTTCCCAAAACGCCCACCGGTGGTAGGGTAGCCATAAATAGAGCCGTCTTTGATTTTCATGTGATCTTCCCAAGGCAATTTGTATTTACCGGCGGCTAAGTCTTTGATGTAGGTTAAGCCTGCGTCATGTTCTCCGCCCGGTTTAGCCACATACCCTCTATGGCCTAGGTTGTAAATGTTGTTTTCTAAGCCCCAGCTTAAGCGGGCGTTATCTGCCATTTTAGGATAGATTTCCCCGGTTACAATCTCCCAAGGGTTGCGGTGCCCTTGAACGAGAGTCGTGCCATCAAAGTTACAGATTTGCCCTTCACCAAAGTAGTAAAAGACATTATCATAGCCGGCTAAATTCACGCTCACGGTATACATCAAATTGTGCCATGCGTTGGAGCGGTTGGTCAAAATCCATTGATCATTGACTTGAGTGCTATAGCCTGAAATGCGGATATACACATTGCACCCTTTATAGGCTGCTTCTCTAGCGAGCTCTGGAATCATGCCGTCATGGCAAATGCACACGGCTAACTTTGATCCGCCCGGCCCCTCGCACACAGGCATTCCTAAATCCCCAGGATACCATGGTTCAATGGGATTCCATGGGAATAGCTTGCGGTATTTTAAAATGATTTTACCTTGCGGATCAATGATAATAGCGGTGTTGTAGGGGTTTTTGTTAGAATCAGGATTGCGTTCCATGATTGAAAAAACACCATAAACTTTCGCCTCTTTACACGCTTGAGCGTAAGCTTCCGTCTCTTTACCCGGGACATCTAATAAAAACTCTTCACTAAGCCACTTAGCGGTATTCAAACCTTGCGTGCTATACTCAGGGAAAATGATAAGCTCCACTCCTGGATACCCCGCTTTAGTCGCATGCAAGGTTCTAATAATGCTTTCAATATTGTGATCAATATCCTTACGGCTGTTGACAATGGGCACAGGAAACTGAATGGCTGCCACTAAAAACCCTTCAATAGGTTTGCCCATACTACCGATACTTCCCATAATAACTCCTTCTAAAAAGTTTTGTCGCAATAACAATAATAGTTATTGCGAGAGAATACTATTGCAAGAGAACTAATTTAGAGTAAATATGAGATTTTTTGATAAAAAGATTTAAATCTATTTTTAAAGCACTTTTCAACCTCTATGGGTGCTGCTTTAAAAACCCCTAAAAACCCTTTAACAATTCCACAAATTCCTTAAAAATATAGTGGCTCTCTTTGGGGCCGGGACTGCTTTCTGGGTGGTGCTGGACAGAGATAATGGGAGCGTTTTTATAACGCACGCCCTCAATGGTGTTGTCAAAAAGATTGCGGTGCGTGATAACAGCGATTTCTTCAATTTCTTCAGGGACGCAATAGTTGTGGTTTTGCGCGGTGATTTCCACGGCGTTTGTTTTTAGGTTTTTAACGGGGTGGTTGCTCCCATGATGGCCGAATTTGAGCTTGTAAGTAGGGTAGCCTTGCGCGATAGAGAGCAATTGATGCCCTAAGCAAATGCCAAACATGGGGATTTTAGCGTCAATGAGTTGTTTGATTTCGCCAATTTCTTGCTGCAAGCTCAAAGGATCGCCCGGCCCGTTAGAGAGAAAAATCCCGCTAATTTCTTTTTTTTCATAGGCTTTAATCAGTTCGCTAGCTTTAGTGTGGTGCGGGTAAATAAGGGCTTTTAACCCCACATTTTGAATCTCGTTTAAAATATTGCCCTTAGCCCCAAAGTCTAGCACAGCGATAATTTTATGAGAGGTTTTTTCATCAAAAGGCTTGTAATCTAGGGTTTTGAAATCAAAAGTAGCGCGTTGGTGCGTGATTATTTTTGGCGTGGAAACGCTAGACACTAAGGGGGAGTGAGAAATTTTAGGGGCGTTTTTTAAAATTTTTTCAAGCTTGTTTTTGTCATGCTCGATCGTGGAAGCGACCATCATCAAGCACCCATGATGGCGTAAGGTTTTGATCAAACTCCTGGTATCAACGCCACAAATCCCTAAAACGCCACGCTTTTTTAAATAAACGCTCAAGCTAGAATCCGCCCTTGAATTAGAAAAAAATTCGTTGTAATGGCGCGCTAAAACCCCTGCGCATGAAAAAAAGGATTCATCATCTTTAGGATTAGCGCCCACAACCCCAATTTCAGGCATGCTAAAAACCACAAATTGCCCCTTATAGCTAGGGTCGCTGATGACTTCTTGATAGCCACTCATAGAAGTGTTAAAAACAAGCTCGCCCACTTGCGTGCCGCTAGCCCCAAAACTTTGAGCCTGTAAAAAAAGCCCGTTTTCTAAATAAAGAGAGACCATTATAAAAAGCCTTTGCGCCTTAATTCTTCTTCATAGAGTCTTTCAAACACCAACTCGTATTCATCGCTCCCTACGGGGAGTTTGCGTTTGTAATGCTTGATTTTTTCATGCACTTCATTTTCAATGCTTTCATACGCTTTAGAATAGGTGTCAATGGATTTGTAAATCAAGTTTCTTATCAAATTCTCTGAAACGCTAAACATGATCAAATCTTCATCTAAGATTTTATTCAAAATCTGGTGCGACAAATCGTTGCACCTTTCTTCCCAAAACAAATGGAATCCCTCTTTTTGAGCGATCTGTCTTTTAATCATCCAAAAAAGCTGCCTTTCATCCATCCGCATGAATTCTATTTCATCGGTGTTTTCTTCTAAAAGCTCTCTGGCTTGCTCATCAATGGCGTTTTCTTTTTTAACGCTTTTTTCCAAAATCCCTTCTATCAATTCGCACAATAATTCTCTAGGGGCTTTTAATTCTAATAGTTTTGAATGGATAAAGTCGTTGGCAATCTTATGGCTTATATGGTTTATATGGGTTAGTTTGAGTCTCATGATTTTTCTCGCGTATTTTATTTATTTTTAGAGTGTATTTTATCGTTTTTTAGATAAAACGCTTTTTAAAGAATCAATTTAATGGTGCACCAAACTATAGGATTGTAGAATTTTATCAGCGTAGATGATTGTAATATCAGGGCGTTTTTTAGAAATCTTAGTGTTAATCAGTCTTAACCTCCCCCCTTCTTTAATGCCATAGAATTGGAGCCTTAAAGCGAGTTGTTTATCGTTAGTGCGGATTTGATGGATGCCCCTTAATTGCAAGGCTGTAGCGACTTCTTTAGCTAAGAAATGCCGGTTTAATAACTTTTCATTAGCACCAGAAATTTTACTCCCCCATAAAAAAAGCGTTTCAGTGAGCATTAAAAGATACAAACTGAAAACGCGCAAATAATACTGCCCCCTAAATTCCTTTAAACGCACCCTAAGGCTATTTAAAACGCTTTTAACAAACAAGGGCAAACCGATTAAGGCTAAGGGGGCGAAAGTTCTTAAATCTATCTCTTGGCGCATGCTCAAAAGCAAAGGGAAAAGCCAACCGCTCGCGCTCATAAAGGCTAGTAACGATGGCTTTTTATCCAAAAGGGCTTTATAGAGCGTATAAGGGTAGTAGAGGAACAATAAGGGCGAGTATAAGAGCATGAGCTCTAAGCATGTGTCTATAAAATACCCGCTAGGCAAGCCCTTATTGAAACTCCCGCTAAAAAGAGCGGTATTCACAATTAAAACCACCAAAGTAAAGATCGCGCTCTTAAAATAGCGTTTTCTTAAAGCGTAGGCAAAAACCCCTAGTAAAAGCGGGATGAACGCGCCGTCTAAAAACGCGCAAGCGCTAAGGATCAAATAAGGGATTTTTTGGGTTTTGATATGCAAATAGCTGACCAAAAGCCCAAGGCTTAACACCAGCACGCTTTTAGCCAGTAAAATCGCAAAGAGATTCACCCCAGGCAATAAAGCGTAAGTCAATACCACATAAAGGGCGTCTTTAGGTTTTTTTAAAATCTTTCGCCCTATCAAATAAAATAAAAACATGTTAATGAGATGAGCGATCAAAAAAGGCAATCTTAAAGCCAAATCGTTTTGGCCTAAAATGGCGGTGCTTTTTTGAGCGATTTTGACAAACCACGCATCGCCATAAAAAAAGTCCTTCGCTTCATTGTAGCTGATAGAAATTTCTTCGCTCATCAACAGCCCCAAAGCTAGGGCTAAAAAAACCATGATGATAAAGACTAAATCGCTTAAATCAAAGCTCCTTGTTTTTTTCTCTGGATAAATAAAGTAGCGGAAATATAACAGAGCGCTTTGTAAGGGGCTTAGTTGCATGACTTAAAATTTTTTAATTCTTTTAAAAGAGCGGGCAAGGCAATGAGTAAGCCTGAACACAAGATCAAAGCCACCCCTAAAGAGCTTTTAAGATCCAAGAATTTATCGCCTAAATACAGCCCAAACAACAGCCCCCAAACAATGCGGGTGTATTCAATGGGGGCAATGATCCCAGCAGGAGCGTTCATGTAAGCATAGGTTAAGAAATACTGCCCTAAAGTCCCGCTAATCCCTATTAAAGAGATCCACAAAATGTCTTCTTTTCTAGGAATATGAATGCCTGTGGATAAAAAAGGAATATCAATGAACATGCCCACTAACCCAAGAAGGCTCATGCCAAAGGCGAACGCTAAAATCACGGCTTGCTTGTCGTAATATTCCCTCAAATCCCTTAAAGTGATATACGCTAAAGACACAAAGATCCCGCTCAATATGCCCATAATAATTTCAACCGGCCCCACATTTTCCACGCTAGGATCGGAAATCAGCACCACCCCCACTAGCCCAATGCATGCAGAAATTAACGTGCTTCTTTTGAGTTTTTCTTTCAAAAGAAAAGGGGAAAGAAGCACCGTATAAATGGGTGCGCATTGCGAGAAAGCCGTCGCTGTAGCGAGCGAAATTTTTTCAATATTATAAAAAAACGCTAGCATGGCTAAGCCCCCTACAACGACCCTAAAAGCGAGTTTTTTAAAACCGCCTTGTTTGTAACTTTTCAAGCGGTAGGGTTTGAAAGGGTAAATAAGTAAGAGTAAAAGCGTCATGGTAATGGAGCGGTAAAACACATTCTCCATAGGGGAAAAATAATCCGCTGTGATTTTAACAAACGCGCTCATGATCCCAAAGCATAAATTCGCCAAGAGTATCATTGAAACGCCAAATAAAATGGTATTACGCATGCTTTTTGCTCATTAGATTAAAGATTTTTAGGGTAGTTTAACCTAAAATCTCTAATTAAGACTTAAAGTTTTTAAGCTCTAAAAGCATAAAAGTTGCATTGATTGGTAAAATCATGCTATAACAATGTTCTAGGAGTTTTACCTTTTGTTTTGTCTAGAATTATTCTAGAAGCTTCAGCATTTCAAACTCCTTATAGAAATATGAAAACATAAAAACACGAATCCTTTTTGAAAATAAACTCCTAGACCCTTTTTAAAGGGTTTGAATGCCACCATTAGAAAACTCTTTTAAGCTTTTTAAATTTTTTAGTCTCATTAGGGAATGAATTTTGCTTAACATTAGCGTAAAATCCAATTTTAGGAAATTCACATGGCTGTTTCTTCTATCAATCAGTTTGATTCTAACCTCTATGGGCTTTTAAACGCTAAAAGCGCTCCTAAAGAAGACCTAGCTCCTATTGAAGGTGCAGAAAAAATAGAGCGAGAAAAAAAGGACGCTCCAACAGAAAACCTCCCTTTTAACCCTGACAAGCGAGAGACTTACGGCTTTTTGGTGTTAGAATTGATGAGTGATAGAGAGTATGAGGCTTTTTTAAGGGCTACGGCCGGAATGGATGAGAGCCAAAAACGCCTTGCCGCTCAGTCGCTCTATAGTTTGACGGATTTTTATAACGGGAAATTCTCTAAAGAAGTGGAAAACGCCCCCAAACAACCGGTGAATGGCTTGCACAAAAAAGCCCTACAAACCTTTAACGCTACCAACCATAACGCTTTTTTGCAACGCTACCAAAACGCTTACAACAACCCTTCGTCTATGGATGTGGTTCTTTAAGCGTTAGGGTTAAGTGGGGTATTAATCATCAAAAACGCTTTTGAGCGTTTTGATGATAGCCAACGCCTAGTGGGATAAAGCTAAAAATTTGGGTTCAATCCGTTTCTTCCAAACTCTTAAACACTTTGATTAAATCTATATGTTCATCAATATCATGCGCTCTTAAAATACTCGCTCCATTTTGCAGCGCCATTAAATGCAAACTCAAAGTGCCAGCGAGCCGGTTTTGAACTTCACGCCCGGTGATAAGCCCGATCGTGTTTTTACGGCTCGCTCCCACCAATAAGGGTTTTTTGAACTTAAGAAAATGGCTTAAATGCTTGATTAAGGCCAAATTATGCTCTTTTAATTTAGCGAATCCAAACCCAATATCTAAAATAATATCTTGAAGCGCGTATTTTTCTAAAACCTCTAGTTTTTCCTTAAAGAATCGATCCATTTCATCAAACAGATTGTGGTAAAAGACATTTTCTTGCATGTCTTTGGGGGTTTTTTGAGCGTGCATTAAAACGCAAGTGGGCTTGTAATCTCGTGCGACTTCTAGCATTGCAGCGCTATTAAAACCGCTCACGTCATTAAGGATAGAAAAATAATGTTCCAAAGCCATTTGGGCCGTTTTGGCATGGTAGGTGTCTATGCTAAAATGGGCACACTGGTAGAGTTTTTGGGATTTGATTTCTAATAAAACTTCTTTCAAGCGCTCTTGCTCTACTTTTGGATCAATGATTTCACTCTGCGGTCTTGAACTGGCTGCGCCTATATCAATGAGTTTGATACCCTTTTCTAGCCATTGATAGATTTCTTCAAGCGCTTTTTTGCTACTAAACCGGCTCTTTTCATAGAAGCTATCCGGCGTGAGATTCAAGATTGCCATGATCTGTGGGGCGTTAGGCTTGGGGGCTTTGAGATGGCTTTTTAATTCTTGTGCTAAATGTTTAAGCCCAAAGGGTTGGGAATGGCACTTAACAATAAGGCGTTCTAATTGCTTAGCGCTCACAATCAGCACCCCATCATAAAAAGGCTCTTTAGCTAAAATACAATCTCTTGGCGTGGCAAAATCGCCCCCAACGCTGATAGCCTCTTGCTTTAAAATGAGTGCAGCGCTTAAGGGCAGGTGTTGGATTTCAAAAACAAAGCTAACGCCTTTTTGGCGCATATGGTTTTGCGCGATCTTTTCTGGGCCTATTTTTTGTAAAGCGTTTTTGAGCGCATCAGGGTTAAGGCGTTTTACAATCATGGCGTTTTCTTTTTGGATAAAAGGCTTAAAAGCAGGGGTAAAAGATTATAGCTGAGCTTGTAATAAGAGCTGTTAGCCTTGATCGCTAAATCAAAGGCTTGCAATTCTTGCTCGCTCAAATAGATTTGGTGTCTGTGAATACTCTCTAATAAGCTTTCAATCCTTTCCCTCTGATTTTCTCTGGAATCAAAATTTTCTTTGTCTAAATTTTTTAAAAACGCATAAATGTCTTTCAGATCCAGCCTAGATAAATCCAAATCCAAAGGTTTTAGGGGGATTTTTTGGCGTTTGTCTTCTTTGATTAGGCGGGATTTAATGGTGGCTAACACATGGTTTGGGCTTTTAGCGAACATGATAAAACAAACGTTATTTGGGGGTTCTTCTAAGATTTTTAAAAGCGCGTTTTGGGCTTCTACGCCATAGCTGGGTGCAGCGATTAAAAAGGCGTTCAGTTCGCTGTGTTTGAGATGGGCCTTTGAAATCACTTCTTTGGCATGCTCAATTTTAAAATCCTTGTTAAAAGTTTTGATCACCTTTTTGTCTTTTTCAATAATCTCCGTGTAGAATTTAATATGATTTTTAAAAAGGCTTGCGGCCTCTTCTAGGCTCTCTTCAAGATTGTCCGTATAAATAAGGCGGTTGGAGTTTTTCACAGAGTAACCTTATTGTATAGCGCGCTAAAAAGCGCGTTTTCAAAGAGTTTGAAGAGTTGCAATAATTTATAATCTAGCAAACTATCATGCTCTTTTAAAAGCAAGCAATCTTCTTTAAGCTCTTCAAAAAGCCATAAAAAACTAGGGATTTTACTCAATAGTAAGGTTTTTAAGCCTTCATTTTCAATTTTCCCAACATGCCAAAACATGGGGTTTTGATAAGTCATCTCTATGGTGGCTAGAGAGAGATTCGCATCGTTTTTGGGGTAGAAAGAAGAAGCGTTAAAATTAATAACGGACAATAAGGGGCGCTCTTTTAAATCTTTAGGGTTTAAGTTAGAAAGAATGTAGTTTAAAAACCAGCTCCTAGAAGAATCCGCACTCACTAACAGCGATCCGCCATTAAGCACATGCGAAATGGTTTGCGCGATGAGTTTTGCATAACTTGATCGCTCTAATTCCAACCACCCGCTTTGTTGGGCGATAAGCTCCCCTTGATCGCGCACAAATTCCTTGATCCAGTCGTAGAAATTTTTCATTGATCTAATTGATACACCGCATGCAAAGTTCTAACCGCTAATTCAGCGTATTTAATGTCAATCAAAACCGAAATTTTAATCTCGCTTGTAGAAATCATCATGATATTAATGTTGTCTTTGGCTAGGGCTTTAAAAGCGATGCTCGCTACCCCAGAATGCGACTTCATGCCCACGCCCACTATGGAAACTTTAGCGATATTTTCATCATAATCAATGGAATCCATTTGCGCTAAAAAAGGCTTTAAGGCCTGCTTGGTTTCTTCTATTTGGGTTTTAACGATCGTAAAATCCAAATCGGTTTTGCCGTCTCTGCCAATCGTTTGGACTATCATATCCACATTAATGCGATACTCCGCTAAAGTGCCAAAGATTTCAGCGGCAATGCCAGGCCGATCTTCCACGCCCTCCATGCTCACACGAGCCTGATTCTTATCCAATGCGATCCCACTCACTATAGGGGTTTCCATGCGTTCTCCTTTAAAGTCTTTTTCAGCGACAATGAGCGTGCCTTCGCTATGGTTAAACGAATTGCGAGTCACTAATTTCACGCTGAGTTTTTTGGCTAATTCTACCGAGCGGTTTAATAACACTTTAGCCCCCATAGAAGCCAATTCAAGCATTTCATCATAGCTGATTTGCACGATTTTTTGAGCCTTTTCTTCAATGCGCGGATCGGTGGTATAAACGCCATCCACATCCGTATAGATTTCACACAAATGTGCTTTTAAAGCCCCGGCCAAAGCGACCGCACTCAAATCGCTCCCCCCACGCCCTAAAGTCGTTGTTTCGCCTTGAATATCAGCGCCTTGAAACCCAGCGATCACCACAATGTAGTTTTTTTCTAAAAGCTCTGTGATGCGTTTAGTGTCAATGGATTGGATCACAGCGTTTTGAAAATGCGAGCTGGTTAAAATACCCGCTTCTTTCCCGCTCAATGAAATGGCCCTATGCCCATACCTCTCTAACGCCATGCTCAAAGCCGCACTTGAAATCCATTCCCCCGTGCTGACGATCCTGTCCATTTCTCGCTTGTTAGGGTTATGGCTAAAATTCTTGCCAAATTCTAAAAGCCGATCCGTTTCGCCGCTCATCGCCGAAACCACCACCACGACTTGATGCCCTAATTTAACGCTTTCTAAAACCCTTTGGGCGACATTGTGGATCCTTTCTATGCTACCCATGCTCGTGCCGCCGTATTTTTGAACGATTAACACACCAAATACCCCTCTTTTCTAAAATAAGCGATGACTTGGCGGTACACTTGGCGTTTGAAAGGGACGATTTTTTTAAGCAAATCCTTAAGATGGATGAATTGATAAGCCCTAAATTCTGGCGTGTGTTTGTTCAAATCAATGTTATTCGCATGCTTTAGGCGCACTAAAAAATAGCGTTGCTTTTGCCCATCAAATGAATAGAATTTATGCTCCATGTTGCTTGGGAAATCATAGGCGATCCATCTGGGGTATTGCGCCAAAATCTCTATTTCATTCGTGCCGATTTCTTCTAATAATTCCCTATAAAGCGCTTCTAATGGGGTCTCTCCCTCATCAATGCCCCCTTGAGGGAACTGCCACGCCCCTTCAATATCTATGCGCTCAGCGATAAAAACTTCGCATGTGTTAGGGTAGTCTGGCGACATGATAATGGCCGCAACATTAGGACGATATTTTTTATGTAGCATAGGTCTTTATTTTAGCTCTTTCTTGTTTGATTAAGATGATATTATAGTGTATGCTGGCTTTAAGTAGGGTTAAGAATGCCATTAAAATCAAAAATTAAGAAAAAAGGGCTTGAAACTCGTTTTAATAGCACCCAAATAGCGCTATTAAAACTGAGAGGGTTTATTTGAGAGTGGGGATGTATTTGGCTAAAGCTTTGATGTCTTCATCGCTTAATTTTTTAGCCTGCGCGGTCATGACAGGATTCTTATTAGCACCGCTTTTAAAATCCATAAGATCTTTTTCAATTTCCGCTTCACTCATCATGTTGACGATTTTGCTTTTGCCTAAAGCCTTCTTTTCAAACTTAACCCCATGGCAAGCGGCACAACCTTTTACAAGAGCTTTAACATCGGTTGCCATTAAGGTGTTTGCGAACGCTAAAACGCCTAAAGCCACAATAACCTTTTTCATCGTTTGTCTCCTCTACTTATCAAAATGATCTTAAAATGATACAATTACAAGTTTAAGCTTTGCTTAAAAATGAAATGAAAATGGGAGAAATAAATATGATTTTATACATTCATATCCCCTTTTGTGAAAATAAATGCGGTTATTGCGCTTTCAATTCCTATGAAAATAAGCATGCGTTAAAAGAAGAATACATTCAAGCGTTGTGCCTGGATTTAAAGCATGCGTTAAGCCAAACTGACGAACCAATTGAAAGCGTTTTTATTGGCGGCGGCACGCCCAATACTTTAAGCGTGAAGGCTTTTGAAAGGATTTTTGAAAGCATTCACCAACATGCGAGCTTGAGCATGGAATGTGAGATCACCACTGAAGCTAACCCTGAATTGATTTCTAAAGCTTGGTGTCAAGGCTTAAAAGATTTAGGGATCAACCGCTTGAGTTTAGGGGTGCAAAGTTTTAGGGAGGATAAATTATTGTTTTTAGAGCGCCAGCATTCCAAAAATATCGCTCCTGTGATAGAAATTATTTTTAAAAGTGGGATTGAAAATATCAGCATTGATTTGATTTATAACACTCCATTAGACAATGAAAACTCTTTAAAAGAAGAATTGAAACTCGCTAAAGAACTCCCCATCAATCATTTGAGCGCTTACGCTTTGAGCATTGAAAAAAACACGAATTTAGAAAAAAACGCCAAAAAACCCTCAAGCGTGGATTTTGACAATGTGGTAAAAGAGGTTTTAGAGAGCTTTTCTTTCAAGCAATACGAAGTGTCTAATTACGCTAGAAATTACCAAGTCAAACATAATTTGGCTTACTGGGGGGCTAAAGATTATTTAGGGTGTGGGGCTGGGGCTGTGGGCTGCGTGGCGAATGAGCGCTTTTATGCGAAAAAACTCATAGAAAACTACATTAAAGACCCCCTAAAACGCCAAGTTGAGACGCTTAATAAACAAGACAAGCACTTAGAAAAGCTGCTTTTAGGCTTGAGGTGTGAGCTGGGGGTTGAGCTTGGTTTGTTAGATGGAAATAAAGTAAAGCTTTTGATTGAAGAGAACAAGGCTTTCATTAAAAATAACCGATTGATAGCGAGCGATTTTTTCATGGCCGATGAAATGGCTTTGTGGCTGTTGTGATTGTAGGCTCTGCTTCAATGGAGTATGATAATAATTAAAAAATGCTAGAAAGCGTTTTTTAATTAACGCCTATAAAATTTTTAGCCAAAAACCACCCAATGGCCACCCCAATAAGCCCTAAAAGGTTAGTGCCTAAAACATAAGAAATGGCTTCAAGGTATTGGGATTTTTGCAAGAGTTTTAAAGTGTCTAGCCCATAAGAAGAAAAGGTCGTAAAACCCCCTAAAACTCCGGTTACAAAGAAAATCCCAAAATCATCGCCAAAAACTTTTTTGGCGGCCAAATGCCCCATAAAGCCGATGACAAAACACCCTATGAGATTCACGCTAAAAGTCCCTAAAGGGAAACTTTCAAACGTTAAAAATTTACTGGGCATTATTTTGCCCACAAAATACCTTAACGAACTCCCTATAGCCCCTCCTAAAGCGGCCCATAAAAAGACAAGATTCATGCATCATCCTTTAAAAATCAATAGAGAGCATTATAATAAGATATTTTTAATATTCCTTAACCCTCAAATTTAAAGCCAGTTCTAAACACGCTTCTAAGGAGGGCTTTTGAGCTATATAGCTTTGAATGCCTTTCTCTTTTAAATAAGAAGCGGTCGTGTTGCCAATGCTTATGGCGGTGTAACTTTTTAAAAATTCAAAATAGTGTAAAAAAGCTTTTGCATGGCTTATGGCGGTGAAAATAAGAACGCTCTTTTCTTGGGGTTTTAGGGCGTTTTGTTCGCTTAAAGTCAAATGTTTGAGCTTGTTTTCATAAACAACGGCTTGTTTAAGATTAATGCCATGCTCTAAAAGAATGGTGTCTAAAGGAGAGGCAATTTCTTTTGCCCTGAGATACAAAACGCTTTTTTTTTCCAATAAAGGAAGGATTTCTTTGGCAAACTCTTTGCCATGGGCTTTTTCCCCTATAAAGGCGACTTTAAAATGGTGATCTTGTAGAGTTTTTGCGGTGGGTTCGCTCAAAGCGTAAGCAGGAATGTTTTGTAAAATTTTGAGTTTGGGGCTGTTGTTTAGGGTTCCTAGCAAGGAAAACACCGCATTTTTAGAAGTGAAAATCAGGGCGTTAAAAGGGGTTAGATCCAATTCTAAAGGATAGTAGCGCAATTCATTTAAGATGAGAGTCTTATAAGGGGCGATTCTTTGAGAATGCACCCATACAATCTCCCTCATGCCTAGTTTTTTTTGCCGCTCAAAGAAGTGTCATCATAGACCATTCTAAAGCCGTATTTTTCAAAATCATAGACATTGCCCTCTAAATAATAGGGCGTATAGCCTAATTCATGCATGCTTTTAGCCGCATCTAAAGCCCTGCGGCCAGCCCTGCAATGGAGCAACACTTTTTTATCTTTGTGCTTAGATAAAAAATCAGCGAGCTTTTCTTGGTCATTGACGCTAATGAGCGTAGCGTTAGGCAAATGCAGTTCTTCATATTCGTCCAATTCGCGTACATCCACGACGATAAAATCATTGAAATTGACTTCTTCCAAACTGATCGCATAATCTTCAAGCATGTTTATCCTTAATTTTTAAAGTAAGGTTATGTTACAATGATTTGATAAATAGGAATGTTTAAGGAGTGTGTATGGAAGAAAATTATCATGCTTTTTTTACCGAAGCGAGCGGGTTTTTAAACGATCGGATCTTTAAGGATTATTTACGCCGTTTGGCTTATGGCATTGACGCGTCATGTTATCGTTATATCCCTAAAATAGTCGCTTGGGTGAAGGATGAAGAAGAAGTCCAAAAGCTTTGTGTTTTAGCCAAAAAGCATGGCGTTACATTGACTTTTAGAGCGGCTGGGAGTTCCTTATCAGGGCAGGCGAGCTGCGATGGGGTGCTAGTGGTGGTGGCGCATTTTTTCAAAGACGCTCAAATTTTAGACAACGCTCAAAGCATTCAGCTCTCATGCGGAGTCATAGGAAGCCATGCGAACGCTTTATTAAAACCTTACCATAAAAAAATAGGCCCGGATCCCGCTACGATAAACACCGCTATGATAGGGGGGATTGTCGCTAATAACGCTAGCGGGATGTGTTGCGGGGTGGAGCAAAACAGCTATAAAACCCTAAAATCCTTAAGAGTCATTTTAGCTGATGGCACGCTTTTAGACACAGCCAATCAAAAGAGTATTGAGAGTTTCAAAAACGCGCACAAAGATTTGATTGAAGGGGTTTTGAATTTAAGAAAAGAGATCTTAAAAGATGAAGAATTGCATGCTTTAATTAAGAAAAAATACGAGATCAAAAACACCACCGGCTATAGCTTAAACGCTCTCATTGATTTTGAAGATCCGATTGAAATCATCAGCCATTTATTCATAGGCTCTGAGGGGACTTTAGGCTTTATTTCAAGCGTGGGATTAGAATGTGTGAAAGACTACGCTTATAAAACTTGCGCGTTATTGTTTTATGAAAATTTAGAGCAATGCGCCAAAGCCGCTCAAATTTTAGCCGCCTTAAAAGCCAAACAACCTGAAATGATTTCTTCAGCAGAGCTTATGGATTATGCGTCCTTAAAAAGCGTGAAAAATTTAGAGGGCATGCCTAGCGTGATTTTAGAAATCAAAGAGCCTAACGCATGCTTACTCATTCAAAGCGAAAGCGATGATCCTTTAATTTTAGAAAACAACATGCAAACGATTTTAAACGCCTTGAATGCGATACCGGTCGTTTTAGATTCTCAAATCAGCAGTGATCCTGATACTTATCAATCGTGGTGGAAGATCAGAAAAGGCATTTTCCCTATCGCAGCGTCAAAAAGAAAAAGCCAAAGCTCTGTGATCATTGAAGACGTGTGCTTCAGCAAAGAGGATTTTGTAGAAGGGGCAAAAGCGATTGAGGGGCTTTTAAAAAAACATGGCTTTAAGGATAATGGCATTATTTTTGGGCATGCGTTAAGCGGGAATCTGCACTTTGTCGTTACGCCGATTTTAGAAAATGAAGCTGAAAGAAAAGCGTTTGAAAATTTAGTTTTTGAGATGTTTTTAATGGTGAGCAAAAGCTCTGGCTCTATTAAAGCCGAGCATGGCACAGGCAGAATGGTAGCCCCCTTTGTGGAAATGGAGTGGGGAGAAAAAGCCTACAAAATCCACAAGCAAATCAAAGAATTGTTTGATCCTAACGGCCTTTTAAACCCTGATGTGATCATCACAAACGATAAAGAAATCCACACTAAAAATTTAAAGAGCATTTACCCTATTGAAGAGCATTTGGACATGTGCATGGAATGCGGGTTTTGTGAAAGGATTTGCCCTAGTAAAGATTTATCTTTAACGCCACGACAACGAATCGTTATCCACAGAGAGATAGAACGCTTAAAAGAAAGGGTGAGTCATGGTCATAATGAAGATCAAGTTTTATTAGATGAGCTTTTAAAAGAGTCTGAATATTTAGCGCACGCCACTTGCGCAGTGTGCCATATGTGCTCCACCTTATGCCCTTTAGAAATTGATACCGGGAGCATCGCTTTAAACCATTATCAAAAGAACCCTAAAGGCGAGAAGATCGCTTCAAAGATCCTTAATCACATGCAAACAACCACAAGCATGGCTCGTTTTTCTTTAAAAAGTGCTCGCTTAGTTCAAAATCTCATAGGCCCTCACAACTTAGTGAGCCTGACTAAAGGGATTAAAAAATTCATCAAGCCCTTCCCTAAAGCCTTTCATTACATGCCCAAAAGCAACGCCTATCCTTTAGAAAATAAAACGCTTAAGGGTGGAGAAAAAGTCATTTATTTCAGCACCTGCATCAACCGCTCGTTCGCTCCATCAACCAAAATGGCGGATAAAAGATGCATTCAAGAAGTGTTTGAATCCTTATGCCAAAAAGCCAAAGTTTCTGTGGTGTATCCTAACGAATTAAACGCGCTTTGTTGCGGGAAAGCCTTCATCAATTACACCGACTTAACCAAGCAAAACAATGAAAAAAACCACGCGATTTTTTTACAATTAAGCGATGAGGGCAAAATCCCCATTGTTTTAGACCATAGCGCTTGTTCGACGCATTTTTTCAAGCAAATGAAAGCTTATAAGGATTTGAAAGTCTATGATTTGAGCGTCTATATTGAAGAAGTTCTAAGCCCAAAATTAAAATTCAACCCCATTAACGAAGACATAGGGTTATACACGATGTGCGCTTTAAAGTTAGAGAATAAAGAAGAGTTGTTATTCAATTTGGCTAAAAAATGCACTTTGGGCGAGATTGTTATCCATAAAGAGACGGGTTGTTGCGGTTTTGCGGGGAATAAGGGCTTTTTTACCCCTGAATTGAACGAGAGCGCTTTAAACGGCTTTCAAGCGTTTTACCAATCCTATGATCTTAAAAGGGGTTTTTCCACTTCTAGCACTTGCGAAATCGGTTTGAGTGAAAAAACCCAATTCGCTTGGCAGCATATCGCTTATTTAGTGGATGCTTGCACGCTTTAATGGTGTATAATTAAGGACTTTCTTTAAAGGGTAAAGGCATTGGTTAACACTCTCAAACATCTTGCCATTATTATGGATGGTAATGGCAGGTGGGCTAAATTAAAGAATAAAGCTAGGGCTTATGGGCATAAAAAAGGCGTAAAAACTCTTAAAGACATTACGATCTGGTGCGCTAACCATAAATTAGAATGCTTGACTTTATACGCTTTTTCTACGGAAAATTGGAAACGCCCCAAAAGTGAAGTGGATTTTTTGATGAAAATGCTTAAAAAATACCTTAAAGATGAGCGATCCACTTACTTGGATAATAACATACGCTTCAGGGCGATAGGGGATTTAGAGGGCTTTTCTAAAGAATTGAGAGGCACGATCTTACGGCTTGAAAACGATACCAGGCATTTTAAGGATTTTACGCAAGTTTTAGCCCTTAATTACGGATCTAAAAACGAACTTTCAAGGGCGTTTAAAAGCTTATTAGAAAGCCCGCCTAGCCATATCAATAGTATAGAAAGCCTAGAAAATGAAATTTCTCATCGTTTAGACACGCATGATTTGCCGGAAGTGGATTTGTTGTTGCGGACAGGGGGGGAAATGCGCCTGTCTAATTTCTTATTGTGGCAGTCTAGCTATGCGGAATTGTTTTTCACGCCGATTTTATGGCCTGATTTCACCCCTAAAGATTTAGAAAACATCATTAGCGATTTTTACAAAAGGGTGCGCAAATTTGGGGAATTAAAATGCTAGTAGAAATAGAGAATTTGACTAAAACCTATGGGAGTTTAAAAGCGCTAGACAATATCAGTTTGAAACTACCCAAACAGCAATTTATAGGGCTTTTAGGGCCTAATGGAGCGGGTAAAACCACTTTGTTAAAAATTTTAGCCGGATTGAATTTGAACTATCAAGGGGAAGTGAAAATTTTAAACCAAAAGATCGGCATAGAGACGAAAAAAAGCGTGGCGTTTTTAAGCGATGGCGATTTTTTAGATCCTAAATTAACGCCTTTAAAAGCGATCGCTTTTTACAAGGATTTTTTTAGCGATTTTGATGAATCAAAAGCCCTAAATTTACTAAAACGCTTCAGCGTGCCTTTAAAAAGAGAGTTCAAAGCCCTTTCAAAAGGCATGAGGGAAAAATTGCAGCTGATTTTAACCCTATCACGAAACGCTTCTTTGTATCTTTTTGATGAGCCGGTGGCTGGGATTGACCCTATTGCAAGAGAAGAGATTTTTGAATTAATCGCTAAGGAGTTTAGCCAAAACGCAAGCTTATTAGTCTCTACGCATTTGGTGGTGGATGTGGAAAAGTATTTAGACAGCGCGATTTTTTTAAAAGAAGCTAAAGTAGTGGCTTTTGGGAGTGTGGGGGAATTGAAAAAAGGGTATAGCAGTTTGGAGGTAGCGTATAAAGAAAGGTTGAAATAAATCAGTCAGTTTCTCTTAAAACGCCTAAACGCCAATTAAAACTATCACAGATTGTTGGAATATTTTTGCATGGAATTTCTTTAAAATTTAAGTATAATTGTAAGAATCGCCTGGATGATTCGTGTTTCTTATTGATGGCAAGTTCGTTGAAAAAATAAGTTAGGCTAAGGTAGTGGTTTTTGTGTGATGGCATTTTTTAAATCTGCCCCTAAGAAAATCCTCCTAGCCTTATTAGTGTAGGTTTGTTGAACTTATGCGCATGTAAAAGTAGCGGTCATCTGGGTTTAAAAACAACCACATTTTAGGGAAGACATGAAAGATAACAACAACTATAATGTTTTAATTGTGGGGAATAAGGGGCGAGAGTATGCTTTGGCTCAAAGGCTTCAGCAAGATGAGCGAGTGAATGCTTTGTATTTTTGTTTGGGTAATGGTGGCACTCAAGATTTAGGCGAAAATCTGGAATGCGAACATTACGAGCATATCGTGGAATTAGCCCTGAAAAAACAGATCCATTTAGCCATCATTTCAGAAGAAGAGCCTTTGATTTTAGGGCTTACAGAGATGCTAGAAAAAGCGGGGATTTTAGTGTTTGGGGCTTCTAAAGAAGCGGCGAAATTAGAGGCTTCCAAAAGCTACATGAAAGCTTTTGTTAAAGAATGCGGTATCAAAAGCGCGTCTTACTTTGAAACAAACGACTTAAAAGAAGCTTTGAGTTACATTCAAAACGCTTCTTTCCCCTTAGTGATTAAGGCGTTGAATAAAAACACAAGCATTGTCCATCATCAAGAAGAAGCGCTAAAAATCCTTGAAGACGCTTTAAAACAAAGCAATGAGCCTGTGATCATAGAGCCTTTTTTAGAGGGGTTTGAGCTTTCAGTTACAGCGCTCATAGCCAATGATGATTTTATCTTGTTGCCCTTTTGCCAAAACTACAAACGCTTATTAGAGGGGGATAATGGGGTCAATACAGGGGGTATGGGGGCCATCGCTCCTGCAAACTTTTTCTCTAATGAATTAGAAGAGAAAATAAAAAATCATATCTTTAAACCCACTTTAGAGAAACTTCAGGCTGACAACATGCCTTTTAAAGGGGTTTTACTCGCTGAAATTGTAATCATAGAAGAAAAAGGTGTTTTAGAGCCGTATTTATTGGATTTTAGCGTGCGTTTTAAAGATATTGAATGCCAGACGATTTTACCTCTTTTAGAAAGCTCGCTTTTAGATTTGTTTTTAGCCACAGCCAAAGGGGAATTGCATTCTCTTGAGTTGGTGTTTTCTAAAGAATTTGTGATGAGTGTGGCGCTTGTTTCTAGGAATTACCCCACTAGCTCTTCGCCCAAGCAAACCCTTTATATTGATCCGGTTGATGAAAAAAAGGGTCATTTGATTTTAGGGGAGGTGGAGCAGGATAATGGCGTGTTTGAAAGCAGTGGGGGGAGGGTGATCTTTGCCATTGGCAGAGGAAAATCCTTATTAGAAGCCAGAAACCATGCTTATGAAATCGCTCAAAAGGTGCATTTTGAAGGCATGTTTTATCGCAAGGATATTGGTTTTAAGGTGTTAGATTTGAAAGAATATTCTTAAAGGTTAAAGTTTAAGACAAACCAAAGAGTTTGTCTTGTTTGTTTTTGAATGCGCTCTCCAAATTTAGAAAAAGAAGAAACCGAAATCATAGAAACACTCCTTATGCGTGAAAAAATGCGTTTATGCCCCTTGTATTGGCGCATCTTAGCGTTTTTAACCGATAGTTTATTGGTGGCGTTTTTATTGAGCGATCTTTTAGGGGCGTGCGCTTTTTGCATTCTTTATATTGGCTAGCTAACCCCATTTATCACAGCGTGTTTGTTATAGTGAGTTTTATCATCTTGTATGGCGTTTATGAAATCTTTTTTGTGTGTTTGTGCAAGATGAGTTTGGCTAAACTGGTTTTTAGGATTAAAATCATTGATATTTATTTAGCAGATTGCCCCGGTAGGGCTATTTTATTGAAGCGTTTAGGGTTAAAGATCGTGGTTTTTCTATGCCCCTTTTTATGGTTTGTAGTATTTAAAAACCCCTATCATAGGGCGTGGCATGAAGAAAAAAGCAAAAGTCTTTTGGTGTTGTTTTAATCATGATTTATTGGTTGTATTTGGCGGTCTTTTTTTTGTTGAGCACATTAGACGCTAAAGAAATCGCTATGCAACGATTTGACAAACAAAACCATAAGATTTTTGAAATCCTTGCGGATAAAGTGAGCGCTAAAGACAATGTGATAACCGCCTCAGGGAATGCGATCTTATTGAATTATGATGTGTATATTCTAGCGGACAAGGTGCGTTATGACACCAAAACTAAAGAAGCGTTATTAGAAGGCAATATCAAGGTTTATAGGGGCGAGGGTTTGCTCGTTAAAACCGATTACGTGAAATTGAGCTTGAATGAAAAATATGAAATCATTTTCCCCTTTTATGTCCAAGACAGCGTGAGCGGGATTTGGGTGAGCGCGGATATTGCTAGCGGGAAGGATCAAAAATATAAGGTTAAAAACATGAGCGCTTCAGGGTGCAGCATTGATAACCCCATTTGGCATGTCAATGCGACTTCAGGCTCATTTAATATGCAAAAATCGCATTTGTCTATGTGGAATCCTAAGATCTATGTCGGTGATATTCCTATATTGTATTTGCCCTACATTTTCATGTCCACGAGCAATAAAAGAACTACCGGGTTTTTATACCCTGAGTTTGGCACTTCCAATTTAGACGGCTTTATTTATTTGCAACCCTTTTATTTAGCCCCCAAAAACTCATGGGATATGACCTTTACCCCACAAATCCGCTATAAAAGGGGTTTTGGCTTGAATTTTGAAGCACGCTACATCAACTCTAAAGACGACAGGTTTTTATTCAACGCGCGCTATTTTAGGAATTACACCCAATACGTCAAACGCTATGATTTGAGGAATCAAAATATCTACGGGTTTGAATTTTTAAGCTCTAGTAGGGACACTTTACAAAAATACTTTCATCTTAAGTCTAATATTGACAACGGGCATTACATTGACTTTTTATACATGAACGATTTGGATTATGTGCGTTTTGAAAAGGTCAATAAGCGTATCACAGATGCCACGCACATGTCTAGGGCGAATTACTATTTGCAAACTGAAAACAATTATTACGGCTTGAATATCAAGTATTTTTTAAACCTGAATAAAATCAATAACAACCGCACTTTCCAATCTGTCCCTAATTTGCAATACCATAAATATTTAAATTCTTTGTATTTTAGGAATTTATTGTATTCAGTGGATTATCAGTTTAGAAACACCGCGAGAGAGATCGGCTATGGCTATGTGCAAAACGCTTTGAATGTGCCGGTGGGTTTGCAATTTTCTTTGTTTAAAAAGTATTTGTCTTTAGGGCTTTGGAATGATCTCCAACTATCTAATGTGGCTTTAATGCAATCTAAAAATTCCTTCGTGCCTACGATCCCTAATGAATCAAGAGAATTTGGGAACTTTGTGTCTTCAAATTTTTCCATGTATGTCAATACGGATTTGGCTAGAGAATACAACAAGCTTTTCCACACGATCCAACTGGAAGCGATTTTCAACATCCCTTATTACACCTTTAAGAATGGCTTATTTTCTCAAAACATGTATGCTTTAAGCGCGCAAGCTTTAAACAGCTACACTTCGCCTTTATTGAGAGATTACGATTATCAAGGGCGTTTGTATGACTCCGTGTGGAATCCTAGCAGCATTTTACCCAGCGATGCGAGCAATAAAACGGTGAATTTAACCCTAACGCAATACCTTTATGGCTTAGGGGGGCAAGAGTTGTTGTATTTTAAAATATCGCAACTCATCAATCTTGACGATAAAGTTTCGCCCTTTAAAATGCCATTAGAGAGCAAGATCGGGTTTTCGCCCTTAACGGGATTGAACATTTTTGGGAATGTCTTTTATTCGTTTTATCAAAACCGCTTAGAAGAAATCTCTGTGAACGCCAATTACCAACGCAAATTTTTAAGCTTTAACCTCTCTTATTTTTTAAAAAACAATTTCAGCAGTGGGATTAATAGCATTGTAGAAAATCCTGCGGATTATTTAAAGGCGGGTTTTAGCAACGATTTTGGGTATTTTTCCATGAGCGCGGATGTGGGTTATGATATTAGAAACAATGTGGTTTTGAATTGGAATGTAGGGATTTATAAAAAAATCCGTTGTTTTGGGATTGGCTTTCAATTCGTCAACCAACGACGCCCTATCCTCACCGGCGATCCCAACCAACCTATAAGAGTGTTTGAAAATAACTATGTTAAGCTAGAATTAGACTTTTCACCGATCACTAAAACCAATGTAACTTACCGCTCTTTACAGCGTAAGTAAAAAAGGAATAGATTTGAATACGGACTTTAGCCATATCACCGATATTGAGGGCATGCGTTTTGTTAATGAAGAAGACGCTTTAAACAAATTGATTAATGAAATCCACACGTGCCACATTGATTTAAAAGATTCCATCATGCTCGCTTTGAGTTTTAACGCCTTGTATTTAGCTAACGCTTTAGCGCAAAAATTTGGGGCGACTTATGATATACTTTTTTTAGAGCCTATCCTAGCCCCTTTAAACTCAAAATGCGAGATCGCTTTAGTGAGTGAAAGCATGGATATAGTGATGCATGAAAGCTTGATTAATTCCTTTGACATCACTTTAGACTATGTTTATGGGGAAGCCAAGCGAGCTTATGAAGAAGACATTTTGTCCCACATCTATCAGTATCGCAAAGGCAATGCGATCAAAAGCTTGAAAGATAAAAATATTTTTATCGTAGATAGGGGGATTGAAACCGGGTTTAGAGCAGGGTTAGGCGTGCAAACTTGCTTGAAAAAAGAATGCCAAGACATTTATATTTTAACCCCCATTGTCGCGCAAAATGTCGCTCAAGGCTTAGAAAGTTTGTGCGATGGGGTGATTAGCGTGTACCGCCCTGAATGTTTTGTCTCTGTGGAACACCATTATAAAGAACTCAAGCGATTAAGCAATGAAGAAATTGAAAAATACTTGGGCGCTAACAACGCACCTAATTTAAAAAAGGAACATTAAATATGGATTTTATCACCATCAATTCCAGTAACAAAACCGAAGAATTCGCTCTCAAACAAGTGGCCAAACAAGCCACCAGCTCTCTTTTATACCGATTAGGAAAAACCATCATTTTAGCGAGCGTGTGCGTAGAAAGAGAGCCTGTGAGTGAAGATTTTTTGCCTTTAGTGGTGCAGTTTTTAGAAAAATCGTATGCAGCCGGAAAGATTCCTGGCGGTTTTGTTAAAAGAGAAGGCAGAGCGCAAGATTTTGAAATCTTAACCTCTAGGCTTATAGATAGGACCTTACGCCCTTTATTCCCTAAAGATTACCGCTACCCTACGCAAATCACTTTAATGGTTTTAAGCCATGATATTGAAAACGATTTGCAAGTTTCTGCTTTAAACGCCGCTTCAGCCGCTCTCTTTTTGGCCCATATCGCTCCTATTAAAAGCGTGAGCGCTTGCAGGATCGCTAGGGTGGATAACGAATTTATTATTAACCCTAGCGCAAGCCTTTTGAATCAATCCAGTTTGGATCTGTTTGTGTCCGGCACAAAAGAGAGTTTGAACATGATAGAAATGCGCTCTTTGGGGCAAAAATTAAACGCTTTAGAAGAGCCTTTAATGTTAAAAGCTTTAGAGTTGGCTCAAAAAAGTTTGAAAGAAACTTGCACGCTTTATGAAGAGGTTTTCACGCCCCACCAAAACGAGCTGCTTTTTAAAGAAAGCCAAGGAATAATATTCAATGAAAGGCTGTTAGATTTATTAACAAATCAGTATTTTGATGAAATCATTAAAGGCATTGAAAGTTCTGCTTTGAGCGAGCGAGAAAATGTTTTCCATGAAATTGCTAAAAAAATCAGCGAAGCCCACTCAGAATTCAGTTTAGAAGAAATTGAATTGTCTTTAGAAAAAGTGAAAAAAACTGAGATAAGGCGCATGATTATTCAAGATAAAATCCGCCCAGATAAGCGCGCGTTAGAAGAAGTGCGACCCATTTTGATAGAGAGCGATTTGCTCCCTATGGCACACAGCTCCATTTTATTCACTAGGGGGCAAACTCAAAGCTTAGTGGTAGGGGTTTTAGGCACGGATAATGACGCTCAAACCCATGAGAATTTGGAGCATAAAGCCCCTATCAAAGAGCGCTTCATGTTCCATTATAATTTCCCTCCTTTTTGCGTGGGCGAAGCGAGTTCTATTGGCGCGACTTCAAGGCGCGAATTAGGGCATGGGAATTTGGCTAAAAGAGCCTTAGAAACGAGCATTAAAAATAAAGAGCAGGTGATACGATTGGTTTCTGAGATTTTAGAAAGCAATGGTTCAAGCTCAATGGCGAGCGTGTGCGCAGGGTCTTTAGCCCTTTATGCAAGCGGTGTGGAAATTTATGATTTAGTCGCTGGGGTAGCTATGGGCATGGTGAGCGAAGGGCAAGATCACGCTATTTTAAGCGATATTAGCGGCTTAGAAGACGCCGAAGGCGATATGGATTTTAAGATTGCCGGGAATTTAGAAGGCATTACGGCTATGCAAATGGATACCAAAATGAGCGGTATTAGATTAGAAGTTTTATACCAAGCCTTACTCCAAGCCAAAGAAGCGCGGAAACATATTTTAAAAATCATGCATGAAGCGAAAGAAAAGATTGTGATCAATTTTTCTAACTTGCCCACAACGGAGATTTTTAATGTCGCGCCCGATAAAATTGTAGAAATTATCGGTCAAGGGGGGCGCGTGATTAAAGAGATAGTAGAAAGGTTTGAGGTTAAGATTGATTTGAATAAACCGAGCGGTGAAGTGAAAATCATGGGGAATAAAGAGCGCGTTTTGAAAACTAAAGAATTTATTTTAAACTATTTGCATTCTTTAGATCAAGAATTGGAGCAATACGCTATTGATGAGATATTAGAAGCTCAAGTGAAACGAATCGTGGATTTTGGGGCGTTTTTAAGCTTGCCTAAGGGGGGCGAAGGCTTGTTAAGAAAACAAAACATGGACAGGTGTCAAGTGGTTTTAAAAGAAGGCGATAGTATCAGGTGTAGGGTGATTAGTTTTAATAAGGGTAAAATCGCTTTGGATTTGGCTTAAAATTTTTAAAAAGCATTTTTAAAAGAGATTTTAAGCAAATTTAGATTAAAATAAATCCTTGCTTGTATTTTTGAAAGTAGAGGAACGATTCGAAATGAAAATCAAGCCTAATTTTTGAAACGGAGTGCGAAAATGAAATTTTTAGCGTTATTTTTTCTGGCTTTAGCGGGCGTTGCTTTCGCTCATGATGGTGGAATGGGTGGGATGGATATGATTAAATCTTATTCTATCTTAGGGGCGATGATTGGTTTAGGGATTGCCGCTTTTGGTGGGGCGATCGGTATGGGGAATGCGGCCGCAGCAACCATTACAGGCACAGCGAGAAACCCAGGAGTGGGCGGTAAATTGCTCACAACCATGTTCGTAGCCATGGCGATGATTGAAGCGCAAGTGATTTATACTCTAGTGTTTGCTATTATCGCTATTTATAGTAACCCATTCTTAAGTTAAGGGTTTTTTGATAAGCTAAATTATTGCTTAAAAAGCATGATTTAGCTATAATATCTGTTTTAAATTTTTAGCACTGGTGGTGGAATTGGTAGACACGCCATCTTGAGGGGGTGGTGGGAGCAATCTCGTGCGAGTTCGAGTCTCGCCCAGTGCACCATTAAGTTTCTTTAAGGAATAAGTGGGTATAATCTCACTCTTTGCTCTATAACGCCGAAGTGGTGGAATTGGTAGACACGCTAGACTCAAAATCTGGTGGGAGCAATCCCGTGTCGGTTCGAGTCCGACCTTCGGCACCACTACTAGTAATTTTTTTCAATCTGCTTTTTATCTTTTTCGTTTAAAATTTTTTCGTTTAAAATAGTTTTATCCCAAATAAATGCCAAATTAATGTGGATTAGCGGGTTTTTTTAAGCCTTTTTTAAAGGGTTGTTTAAGAGAATTTAAAAGAATTAAAAGAGAGAGCGTTTTATTCTATTGATTTTACTCCATTAAAAGGAGTGTGAGTTTAGGTATAATGACAAGAAAAATTTGCATCAAGTTTTATTGGAATGGATAAGAAAAATCTGCTCAAGTCATGTTGATCCAAATATATTTTAACCGGAGACTCTGTCATGCTAGATCTGTCTTATAGCTTGGAGCGTGTCTTGCAAGAAGACCCGGCAGCTAGGAATAAGTGGGAGGTGCTCTTGCTTTATCCGGGCATTCATGCGCTACTTTGTTACCGCCTAGCGCATGCGTTGCACAAGCGGAGGTTTTACTTCATTGCGCGCGCGCTTTCTCAGTTAGCGCGTTTTATCACTGGGATAGAAATCCATCCGGGCGCTAAGATCGGGAGAGGGCTTTTTATTGATCATGGCATGGGTGTGGTGATTGGCGAGACCACAGAGATTGGAGATGATGTTACCATTTATCATGGTGTAACTCTAGGGGGTACGGGCAAGTTCAAGGGCAAGCGCCACCCTACCTTAGGCAACCGAGTGGTAGTGGGGGCAGGGGCTAAGGTCTTGGGCGCGATTTGCGTGGGCGATGATGTGAGGATTGGGGCTAATGCGGTGGTGCTTTCAGATTTACCCACGGGTTCTACGGCTGTAGGTGCTAAAGCTAAAACCATCACAAAAGATCGTTAATTCTAGACAAGCGGTTGAGCTAATTTGCACGATGCGGGTTATTTTGAGGTAAATTGATTAATGAGACTGATTTTATGAGAGTTAAGCGGGTTTATTGTTAAGCTATTCTTTAGGGATTTTGTGATAAAATACTCAAATACTCAAATACTCAAATACTCAAATACTCAAATACTCAAATACTCAAATACTCAAATACTCAAATACTCAAATACTCAAATACTCAAATACTCAAATACTCAAATAAGGTTTATTTGTTAGTTAGACTATAGACTAGACTGATAGTTTGACGTTGGGTATATCACAATTTATATTTTAGGAGATTTATAATGGCGATTGTAATTAAAGTCGTTAATGGCAAAATACAGGAATATGAGAATGGTATCTATAAGAGAACTTATGGTAGTAATATCGTAGCTGCAGATACTGATAGGCATATTGTTGCTGCTGTTACTGCAAATGGTAAGGTAGAAGAATTTGAGAATGGTATCTATAAGAGAACTTATGGTAGTAACGCTATTAATGTGCAAGTTTCAGGTGGTGTAGTGGCTGTAACCACATCAAAGGGTAAAGTGGAAGAATATAAGAATGGTATTTATAAAAGGACCTACTAGAAAATAGGGTAATAGCGACAAAAGCTTTGGTGCATTCAGCTAGTGGGGGATGTCGCTGTTTTTCTGGCGGTATTTTAATGAGCAGTTGCGATAGAAAAAGTCTTTATTGGCAATAGAGGGGTTGTCTCGTTGTTTTAATGAAGCGATTGGTAGAGCGTGCGGTATTAAAAAAACGATCATTGTTTCACATAGGATTGATTAGTTGGTTTTAAGATTATTTTAATCGTGGGGGTTAGGACTTATTCATAATCAAGTTATGTTACAATACATAAAATTTAACTTTAATAATAGCCATACCATTTAAAGAAGCATACAAACACAGATTAATGAACTACATCGGCTCTAAATACAAGCTCATTCCTTTTATTAAGGAAAATATCCATGCGGTTGTGGGTAATGATCTCTCTGGCGCGATTTTTTGTGATCTGTTCGCTGGGACGGGCATTGTGGGGCGCGCGTTTAAAAAGGCTGTCCATAAAATCATCGCTAATGACTTGGAATATTATAGCTTTGTTTTGAATCAAAATTATATTGGCAACATTCAAGAAATCCCTAATCAAGAAGAGCTTATTAATGGGCTCAATAGCGTTGCTTTAAAAAAGGGCTTTATCCATTCGCATTATTCTTTAGGGGGGAGTTCAAGGCAGTATTTTAGCGAAACAAACGCTCAAAAAATTGATGCGGTGCGTCTAAAAATTGAAGAGCTTAAGCTTTCTCAAAACATTGATAATTGCGCGTATTATTTTTTGCTCGCATCGTTATTGGAGAGCGCAGACAAGGTGGCTAACACCGCTTCAGTTTATGGGGCTTTTTTAAAACGCCTTAAAAAAAGTGCTCAAAAAGAACTCATCTTAAAAGGCGCTCATTTTGATGTGAGTTTAAACGCTAATGAAGTGTATCAGCAGGATTCTAATGATTTGATTGGAAAGATTTCAGGGGATATTTTGTATTTAGACCCCCCTTATAATGCGAGGCAATACGGGGCGAATTACCATTTATTGAACACGATTGCTGCTTATATGCCCTTTACTCCAAAAGGCAAAACCGGCTTGCCCAGTTACCAGAAATCCTCTTTTTGCTCTCGCGCTAAAATCTTAAACGCTTTTGAAAACTTGATCAAAAAAGCGCGATTCAAATATATCTTTTTAAGTTATAACAATGAAGGGCTTATGAGTGAGACAGAGATTAAAAATATCTTAAAAAAATACGGCGCTTACTCCCTAATTACCAAAACTTACATGCGTTTTAAAGCGGATAACAAACGCGCCCACAAAGCCGCGCACACCAAAGAGTGTTTGCATATTCTTATCAAATAAGAGTCAAAACAACCCAACCTTTAAAAACGAGCTTTAAGTTAAAAGTCTAAAGAGCGTTAGAGTTTTAAATGAGGCTTTAGTGGGCGGTATTTGATTAAAACCAATCCAAGATACTCCAATAATGATAAAAATAATCGCTTAAATACCGCTTAAATAAGGTAAAATGAAACCAAAATAAGCCTATAAAAAAGGGGAAATCATGGCGTTTGAAGTGGTTCTATGGGATTTTGATGGCGTGATTTTTGACAGCATGCATTTAAAAAATGAAGGGTTTAAGGCGTTGTTTCAAAAGCATGGCAACGATAGTAAAGAGGGTTTGAAACAATTTGAAGTTTATCACTATCAAAGTGGGGGGATTTCAAGGAATGAAAAAATCCAATATTTTTATAACGAGATTTTAAAAACTTCTATCGCTCAAGAAAAAGTGGATAAATTAGCCTTAGAATTTGGCGCTATCATAGAGCAGAAGCTTTTTGATAAGGGGCATTTGAATAGCGAAGTGATGGCGTTTATTGATGAGCATTATCAAAATTATATTTTCCATATCGCTTCAGCGGCCTTGCATAGCGAATTGCAAGTGTTGTGCGAGTTTTTAGGGATTACTAAGTATTTTAAGAGCGTTGAAGGGAGTCCTCCCAATAAACCTAAAATCATCGCTAATATCATTCAAAAATATGCCTATAACCCAAGCCGCATGCTAATGATAGGCGATAGCGTCAATGACTATGAAAGCGCTAAGGCTAATAAAGTGGCGTTTTTGGGTTACAACAGCAAGGTTTTGAAAAATTTAGTGGGCCAAAACGGCTATCAAGGGAAGTATTTGGAGAGCTTTAAGGGGTTTGATTTACAAAACTTCGCAAAAGAGTGAAGCCAGCTTTAGCCGAGATTGTCTTTGTGTTGGCTCATGTCAATGATGACTTCACAGCGTTCGATCGTGCTTAAGCGGTGGGCGATAACGATTAGGGTTTTATTTTTAGCGATTTGATAGATTTCATCCATGATTTTACTCTCGGTTTCATTGTCTAGGGCTGAAGTGGCTTCATCTAAAACCAAAATTTCAGGGTTATCGTATAAGGCTCTTGCGATGCCTATGCGTTGTTTTTGCCCGCCACTAAGCTTAGCACCCCCTTCGCCCACTTGGGTTTTAAGGCTCTCATGCTCGCATAAAAAATCATAAATATGAGCCATTTTGCACACCTTAATCAAGCGTTTTTCATCTATAGCGCTCCCAAAAGCGATATTATCCCCCACAGTGCCATCAAAAAGGTAAATATTTTGGGGGATATAGCCTATTTTTTTACGCCATGAGCGCCTGTTTTCGTTGGTTAAAAGGGTGTTATCAATAAAAATTTCCCCACTTTTAGGGTAGGTAAGCCCCATAATAATATCCGCCAGCGTGGATTTTCCGCACCCGCTATGGCCTATGAGAGCGACTTTTTGACCTTTTTGAATGGTGAGGTTAAAATTCTTTAAAACCGGGTGTTTTGACTTATAAGCGAACGAAATGTTTTGGAGAGTGATTTTTTTATTAAAGTCTAAAGGGACTAAATCCTCTTCAACGATGGTTTTAGTAAGGCTTTTAAACACAATGTTGGTCGCAAGCTGGTTGTAAGCGATTTCATTATATTGATTCAAAACGCCAGTAACAGAAGGGAGCGTGCGATAAAGCGCTAGAGCATACATAGAAATGGTAGGGAGCACCATTTTAGCTTCGCCGTATTTGAATAAAATGTAAGCGACCGCTAAAATCAACAAGCTAAAGCCCACCGTTTCTAATGAATACCTGGGGACCACTTGCAAAGTAGAATAAATAATCTCGGTGTCATGGGCTTTACGGCTATTTTCTCCAAAAAGCTTGTGGGCTTCTTCGTGGTTGTCTTTGAGTTTAGTGATTTTGAAATTGCTGAAAAATTTTGAAAAAACCTTAAGCGTTTGCGCCCTAGATTTTGCCGCTATCTCGCCCTTTTTTTGAATAAGAACGGTGATTTTTTTAGTGATAATAAAAATTTGTATAGAGATGATTAGAGTGAATACAAGCGTTATCTTCCAGTTAGTGATTAGTAGCGTGGAATAGAAAAAAACGATCACGGTTAATTCAGTGAGCAGATTCAAAAAAGCGTTAAAGCTCATAAACATGCCATCCGCTTTATTATTGATAATGTCTCTTAAAGAATCCAAGTTGTGGTTAAGGTGGGAGAGGTAGTTGCTTTTAATGTGCTGTAAAAAAAGTTGTTGCTTGATTTGATAAGCTTTTTTATTGGAAAAACGCCCTTTCAAATAAGTGAAAGACACCCCATAAAACATCCTGAACAAATAAATCCCCACCAAGCAAAAACTAAAGAAATACATCAGGCGAACGGGAGATGAAAAATGGAAAAAATCATAGACCATTTTCCAATCTTTATCGTCTAAAGCTCTGCTAGGATCGGAAGCGAGAGTGATAAAAGGCATTAGGAGAGTTAGAGACATCACTTCCACAAAAGAAGAAAAAACCGCCATCAGCACAAGCAGGAAAAAAACCATTTTTTCCTTGAAAGTGATGAGCATGTAGATTTGCTTTAAAGAGCGTAAAAAGTATTTTAAAGTAGAAATTTTATGTTTTTTTTTCGCCATAATTTAAGTGTCCATAGATTCTTTTATATATAATAAACTTGAGCTGTGTTAAGCCAAATTGAGCTAGATTATAGCTAAATTTTAACCATGCTCTGTGCCATACGAATAATTTAGCTTTCTGTCATCCTTTCTTGACAAGTCAAGTATAAAACTGCTATAATCCCAAGTCTTTGATTATTTTAGTTGCTGGCTTAGCTCAGTTGGTAGAGCAGCTGCCTTGTAAGCAGCAGGTCGGGGGTTCAAGTCCCTTAGCCAGCTCCAGTTAAAATGTTATTTTGTAAAGTTTTTGGTGAGATACTCAAGTGGCCAACGAGGGCAGACTGTAAATCTGCTGACTATGTCTTCCGTGGTTCGAATCCACGTCTCACCACCATTTTGTTTTATAGAATGCGGGAATAGCTCAGTTGGCTAGAGCATCAGCCTTCCAAGCTGAGGGTCGCGGGTTCGAGTCCCGTTTCCCGCTCCATTTTTAGGATAACATTTTAGTTTTTGAGACGCCTATATAGCTCAGAGGCAGAGCACTTCCTTGGTAAGGAAGAGGTCGGCGGTTCAATTCCGCTTATAGGCTCCAGTTTATAATCTCTTGAATGGCGATAAGACAAAAATGTCTTAAATTTTGTGGTAGCATTTAGGAATACTTAGGATTTTGTTTAGTATAATTCTAAAATCCATTTCAATAAAATTAAGGAGAAATACAAATGGCAAAAGAAAAGTTTAATAGAACTAAGCCGCATGTTAATATTGGAACCATTGGGCATGTAGACCATGGTAAAACGACTTTGAGTGCAGCGATTTCAGCGGTGCTTTCTTTGAAAGGTCTTGCAGAAATGAAAGACTATGATAATATTGATAACGCCCCTGAAGAAAAAGAAAGAGGGATCACTATCGCTACTTCTCACATTGAATATGAAACTGAAAACAGACACTATGCGCATGTGGATTGCCCAGGACATGCTGACTATGTAAAAAACATGATCACCGGTGCGGCACAAATGGACGGAGCGATTTTGGTTGTTTCTGCAGCTGATGGCCCTATGCCTCAAACCAGAGAGCATATCTTATTGTCTCGTCAAGTAGGCGTGCCTCACATTGTTGTTTTCTTAAATAAACAAGACATGGTAGATGACCAAGAATTGTTGGAACTTGTAGAAATGGAAGTACGCGAGTTGTTGAGTGCGTATGAATTCCCTGGCGATGACACTCCTATCATAGCGGGTTCAGCTTTGAGAGCTTTAGAAGAAGCAAAGGCTGGTAATGTGGGTGAATGGGGTGAAAAAGTGCTTAAACTTATGGCTGAAGTGGATGCCTATATCCCTACTCCAGAAAGAGACACTGAAAAAACTTTCTTGATGCCGGTTGAAGATGTGTTCTCTATTGCGGGTAGAGGGACTGTGGTTACAGGTAGGATTGAAAGAGGCGTGGTGAAAGTAGGCGATGAAGTGGAAATCGTTGGTATCAGACCTACACAAAAAACGACTGTAACCGGTGTAGAAATGTTTAGGAAAGAGTTGGAAAAAGGTGAAGCCGGCGATAATGTGGGCGTGCTTTTAAGAGGAACTAAAAAAGAAGAAGTAGAACGCGGTATGGTTCTATGCAAACCAGGTTCTATCACTCCGCACAAGAAATTTGAGGGAGAAATTTATGTCCTTTCTAAAGAAGAAGGCGGAAGACACACTCCATTCTTCACCAACTACCGCCCGCAATTCTATGTGCGCACGACTGATGTGACTGGCTCTATCACCCTTCCTGAAGGCGTAGAAATGGTTATGCCTGGCGATAATGTGAAAATCACTGTAGAATTGATTAGCCCTGTTGCGTTAGAGTTGGGAACTAAATTTGCGATTCGTGAAGGCGGTAGGACCGTTGGTGCTGGTGTTGTGAGTAATATTATTGAATAATCTTACTCATATGGAAGTAAAAAAGTTACCATAAAGGTCGCTAATAAAGGGTTATCATGAAAGTTAAAATAGGGTTGAAGTGTTCTGATTGTGAAGACATCAATTACAGCACAACCAAGAACGCTAAAACTAACACTGAAAAACTGGAGCTTAAGAAGTTCTGCCCAAGGGAAAACAAGCACACTCTTCATAAAGAAATCAAATTGAAGAGCTAGCTCTTTCTTTTGTGTTGCAATTTAAAAGGAGGGGAGGTTAGGTCAGTAGCTCCAATGGTAGAGCGTCGGTCTCCAAAACCGGTTGTTGGGGGTTCGAGTCCCTCCTGGCCTGCCATCTACTAATTTATTCTATCAAATTTTTGTTTCAATTGGATTGTTTTTTGAATTTTTTAATTTTAGTTTAAGCTATTTTGGATAAAATTGAAAATTCTTTTAATGTATAAATGTATTAAGTTTAAGTGAGGGCGAAAAGAAACTATGGATAAATGGCTCATGCAATATAAATTAGCTAGAGAAGAGCTTTCTAAGGTGATATTTCCTATTAAAGAGCAGATACGCAACGCGCTTGTTTCTGTTTTGGTGGTGGTGAGTGCTATCACGCTGTTTTTAGCTTTGTTGGATTTTTCTCTGGGGGCTTTTGTCTCTAGTGTTCTATAGGTTGGTGGCTTTAGAGAAGGAGAATAATGATGGATTGGTATGCCATACAAACTTATTCAGGGAGCGAGCAGTCCGTTAAGAAAGCGATTGAGAATCTAGCGAACGATCATAATATAAGAGATAGGATACAAGAGATCATTGTGCCTACTGAAGATATTATAGAGGTTTCTAAAAAAAGCAAGACGAAAGTAACGGAACGAAGCCTTTATCCTGGGTATGTTTTTATTAAGGTGGATTTGGATACGGTTTTGTGGCATAAGATACAATCTTTGCCAAGAGTGAGCCGTTTTATTGGAGAAAATAAAAAGCCAACCCCATTGAGTGAAGCGGATATTGGGCATATTTTAGAAAAAATGAATAACCGAGCAGCCCCCAAGCCCAAAATCTTTTTTGAGCAAGGCGAAGTGGTACGCGTGGTGGAAGGCCCTTTTGCGAACTTTACCGCTACGGTGGAAGAGTATGATGTGGAACACCGCAAGCTCAAGCTCAATGTTTCTATTTTTGGCAGGAACACTCCAATAGAGATTTTGCATTCGCAAGTGGAAAAAATTATATAACTTTTTAAGGAGAAAACATGGCTAAAAAAGTAGTCGGAGAAATCAAACTTCAAATCCCTGCCGGTAAGGCAAACCCTTCACCTCCCGTAGGGCCAGCATTGGGTCAAAGAGGGGTTAATATCATGGAATTTTGTAAGGCTTTTAACGAGAGAACTAAAGACATGGGGAGTTTTAATATCCCAGTCATTATCACGGTTTATCAAGATAAGAGTTTCACCTTTATCACTAAAAAGCCTCCGGTAACAGATTTGATCAAAAAAGCTTCTGGGGTTGAAAAAGGTTCTGACAACCCGCTTAAGAATAAGATTGCAAAGCTCACCCACAAGCAAGTGGAAGAGATCGCGCAATTGAAAATGGAAGATTTAAACACAAGCACCATGGAAGCGGCCAAAAAAATCGTTATGGGCAGCGCTAGGAGCATGGGCGTAGAAGTTGTGGATTGATTGGGTTTTGTTGGAATTGAAAGAAATTTTTAAGGATTAGAATCGTGGCAAAAAAAGTATTTAAAAGATTGGAAAAACTTTTTTCTAAAATTCAAAACGATAAAGTGTATGGCGTAGAACATGGCGTAGAGGTGGTTAAATCTCTCGCTTCAGCGAAATTTGATGAAACCGTGGAAGTGGCGTTGAGACTAGGGGTTGATCCAAGGCATGCGGATCAAATGGTGCGCGGTGCGGTGGTGCTTCCTCATGGGACGGGTAAAAAAGTAAGAGTGGCCGTTTTTGCAAAAGACATTAAGCAAGATGAAGCCAAGAACGCTGGGGCTGATGTCGTTGGCGGAGACGATTTGGCTGAAGAAATCAAAAACGGTCGTATTGATTTTGACATGGTGATCGCAACGCCTGATATGATGGCGGTTGTCGGTAAAGTGGGTAGGATTTTAGGCCCTAAGGGTTTGATGCCAAACCCTAAAACCGGAACCGTTACGATGGATATTGCTAAAGCGGTTACTAACGCTAAAAGCGGTCAAGTGAATTTCAGGGTGGATAAAAAGGGCAATGTTCATGCCCCTATTGGCAAAGCGAGTTTTCCTGAAGAAAAAATCAAAGAAAACATGCTTGAGTTGGTTAAAACGATCAACCGCCTAAAACCCAGTAGCGCGAAAGGCAAGTATATTAGAAACGCCGCTCTCTCGCTCACCATGTCGCCTTCAGTGAGTTTGGACGCACAAGAATTGATGGATATTAAATAGCGTTAGGAGTTTTTAATCTTAGGCTGAAGATCGTAAGAGCTAAAAAGCTTAAAATTTCTTTTTTAAAAAGATAATCTTGCAGAGGTCTAGTCTAGAAAGGAGGAAAAGATGCAAAAACAATATCAAAGGCAGCATAAAGTAGGGCTAGTCGCTAACTTAAAGTCGCAATTTGTAAATGCCAAAGCCCTTTTAATTTGCGATTATAAGGGTCTTAGCGTGAAAAAGTTGGAAGCTTTAAGGAATAAGGCTCGCATTCAAGGCATTAAAGTGCAAGTGATTAAGAACACGCTCGCTCATATTGCCATGAAAGAGGCCGGCTATTCTGATTTGGATTTGAAAGAAACCAATGTGTTTTTGTGGGGCGGTGATCAAATCGCTCTCTCTAAACTCGTGTTTGATTTCCAAAAAGAGCATAAAGATCACTTTGTGTTGAAAGCGGGCTTGTTTGATAAAGAAAGCGTTAGCGTAGCTCATGTGGAAGCGGTTTCAAAACTCCCAAGCAAAGAAGAGCTTATGGGAATGTTGCTTTCTGTTTGGACGGCTCCGGCGCGTTATTTTGTGACCGGTTTAGACAATTTGCGTAAAGCGAAAGAAGAAAACTAAGAGCCTATGATGGCTTTAATTAAAAAAATTTGAAGGATTGGATTATGGCAATTTCAAAAGAAGAAGTGTTAGAGTATATTGGTTCATTGAGCGTTTTAGAGCTTGCTGAATTGGTTAAAATGTTTGAGGAAAAATTTGGCGTGAGCGCGACTCCAACGGTCATAGCGGGTGCGGCTGTAGCTGGCGGTGCAGCGGCTGAGAGCGAAGAAAAAACCGAATTTAATGTGATTTTGGCTGATAGTGGCGCTGAAAAAATCAAGGTGATTAAAGTGGTTCGTGAAATTACTGGACTTGGCTTGAAAGAAGCTAAAGACGCTACCGAAAAAACCCCTCATGTGCTTAAAGAGGGCGTGAATAAAGAAGAAGCTGAAACCATCAAGAAGAAACTTGAAGAAGTGGGTGCTAAGGTTGAAGTCAAGTAAGACTTAAAAACAGAAAGGTCTTTGCGCCTTTCTCTGATCTAGTGCGGCAGATGATTTTGCTCCATGATTTTGTTTGTGAGCGTGTGGCCTAAAGTGGTTAGTATTGCAGGTGGGTTTTTGGTATTTTTATCATGGATGGTTCTAAAGTTTAAAGATCCTTTTGCAATGCTTACTTGAATTAATGCATTAAATAACTCAAAATTTTTGATCAAAGGCTTGAAATATGTCAAAAAAAATTCCCCTAAAAAACCGCTTGAGAGCTGATTTTACAAAAACCCCAACAGATTTAGAAGTCCCTAATTTATTATTATTACAACGAGACAGCTATGATTCTTTCTTGTATTCTAAAGAGGGTAAAGAGAGCGGGATTGAAAAGGTTTTTAAATCCATTTTCCCTATCCAAGATGAGCATAACCGCATCACTTTAGAATACGCGGGTTGCGAATTTGGCAAGTCTAAATACACCGTTAGAGAAGCGATGGAGAGGGGCATTACCTACTCTATCCCTCTCAAAATTAAAGTGCGCTTGATCTTGTGGGAAAAAGATACCAAAAGTGGCGAAAAGAACGGCATTAAGGATATTAAAGAACAAAGCATTTTCATTCGTGAGATCCCTTTGATGACAGAACGCACTTCATTTATTATCAATGGGGTGGAGCGCGTGGTCGTCAATCAGCTCCACAGAAGCCCCGGTGTGATTTTTAAAGAAGAGGAGTCTAGCACTTCTTTAAACAAGCTCATTTACACAGGGCAAATCATCCCTGATAGGGGTTCGTGGCTGTATTTTGAATACGATTCTAAAGATGTTTTATACGCTCGTATCAATAAACGCCGTAAAGTGCCTGTTACCATTTTATTCAGGGCAATGGATTATCAAAAACAAGACATCATCAAAATGTTCTACCCGCTTGTTAAAGTGCGTTATGAAAGTGATAAATATTTGATCCCGTTTGCTTCATTAGACGCCAATCAAAGAATGGAATTTGACTTGAAAGATCCTCAAGGCAAGATTATTCTTTTAGCAGGAAAAAAGCTCACTTCAAGAAAGATTAAAGAGCTTAAAGAAAACCATTTAGAATGGGTGGAATACCCTATGGATATTTTAATCAATCGTCATTTAGCTGAGCCTGTTATGGTGGGGAAAGAAGTCATATTGGACATGCTCACTCAGCTAGATAAAAACAGATTGGAAAAAATCCACGATTTAGGCGTGCAAGAATTTGTGATCATTAACGATCTAGCGTTAGGGCATGACGCTTCCATTATCCATTCTTTTTTGGCCGATTATGAGTCTTTGAAATTGCTCAAGCAAACTGAAAAGATTGATGATGAAAACGCTCTAGCGGCGATTCGTATCCATAAGGTTATGAAACCAGGCGATCCTGTTACGACTGAAGTGGCTAAGCAATTTGTCAAAAAACTTTTCTTTGACCCTGAACGCTATGATTTGACTATGGTGGGGCGCATGAAAATGAATCACAAGTTAGGCTTGCATGTGCCTGATTACATCACGACTTTAACGCATGAAGATATTATCACCACCGTTAAATATCTCATGAAAATCAAAAACAATCAGGGCAAGATTGATGACAGGGATCACTTAGGCAATCGTAGGATCAGAGCCGTTGGGGAATTATTGGCCAATGAATTGCATTCAGGCTTAGTGAAAATGCAAAAGACCATTAAAGACAAGCTCACTACCATGAGCGGGGCTTTTGATTCGCTCATGCCCCATGACTTGGTCAATTCTAAAATGATCACCAGCACCATCATGGAATTTTTCATGGGTGGCCAGCTCTCGCAATTCATGGATCAAACCAACCCCTTGAGTGAAGTTACGCACAAACGCCGCCTTTCAGCGCTCGGTGAAGGGGGGTTAGTCAAAGACAGGGTAGGGTTTGAAGCCAGGGATGTGCACCCAACGCATTATGGCCGAATTTGTCCCATTGAGACCCCAGAAGGTCAAAATATCGGTCTGATCAACACCCTTTCCACTTTCACGAGAGTGAATGATTTAGGCTTTATTGAAGCCCCTTATAAAAAGGTTGTGGATGGCAAGGTAGTGGGTGAGACGATTTATTTGACCGCTATTCAAGAAGACAGCCACATCATCGCTCCCGCAAGCACCCTTATTGATGAAGAGGGTAATATTTTGGGCGATTTGATTGAAACGCGCGTGGAAGGCGAAATCGTTTTAAACGAAAAAAGCAAAGTAACCTTAATGGATTTAAGCTCTAGCATGCTTGTAGGGGTCGCCGCATCGCTCATTCCTTTCTTAGAGCATGATGACGCCAACCGCGCCTTAATGGGGACTAACATGCAGCGCCAAGCCGTGCCTTTGTTAAGAAGCGACGCTCCCATTGTAGGCACAGGGATTGAAAAAATTATCGCTAGGGATTCTTGGGGAGCGATCAAAGCCAATCGTGCAGGCGTTGTAGAAAAAATTGATTCTAAAAACATTTACATTTTAGGCGAAGGCAAAGAAGAGGCCTATATTGATGCGTATTCTTTGCAAAAAAACTTACGCACCAACCAAAACACCAGTTTCAATCAAGTCCCTATCGTTAAAGTGGGCGATAAAGTGGAAGCCGGGCAAATCATCGCTGATGGTCCTAGCATGGACAGAGGCGAGTTAGCGTTAGGGAAAAATGTGCGCGTGGCGTTCATGCCTTGGAATGGCTACAATTTTGAAGACGCGATCGTGGTGAGTGAGCGCATCACTAAAGATGATATTTTCACTTCCACGCACATTTATGAAAAAGAAGTGGACGCTAGGGAGCTTAAGCATGGCGTGGAAGAATTTACCGCTGATATTCCTGATGTGAAAGAAGAAGCGCTCGCTCATCTTGATGAAAGCGGGATCGTTAAAGTCGGCACTTATGTGAGCGCTGGCATGATTTTAGTGGGCAAGACTTCTCCTAAAGGCGAGATTAAAAGCACGCCTGAAGAACGGCTCTTAAGGGCTATTTTTGGGGATAAAGCCGGGCATGTGGTCAATAAGAGTTTGTATTGCCCCCCCAGTTTGGAAGGCACGGTGATTGATGTAAAAGTCTTCACTAAAAAAGGCTATGAGAAGGATGCGCGGGTTTTGAGCGCGTATGAAGAAGAAAAAGCCAAGCTTGATATGGAGCATTTTGACCGCTTGACCATGCTCAATAGAGAAGAATTGTTGCGCGTTAGCTTGCTCCTTTCTCAAGCGATTTTAGAAGAGCCTTTTAGCCATAATGGTAAGGATTATAAAGAAGGCGATCAAATCCCTAAAGAAGAAATCGCTTCAATCAACCGCTTCACTTTGGCCAGTTTAGTCAAAAAGTATTCTAAAGAAGTGCAAAACCACTATGAAATCACTAAAAACAATTTCTTAGAGCAAAAGAAAGTTTTAGGCGAAGAGCATGAAGAAAAGCTCTCTATTTTAGAAAAAGATGATATTTTGCCTAATGGCGTGATCAAAAAAGTCAAGCTCTATATCGCTACAAAACGAAAGCTTAAAGTGGGCGATAAAATGGCAGGAAGGCATGGGAATAAAGGGATTGTGTCTAATATCGTGCCGGTTGCAGATATGCCTTATACCGCTGATGGCGAGCCTGTGGATATTGTCTTAAACCCTTTAGGCGTGCCAAGCCGCATGAACATCGGGCAGATTTTAGAAATGCATTTAGGCTTAGTGGGGAAAGAGTTTGGGAAACAAATCGCTAGCATGCTAGAGGATAAAACCAAAGATTTTGCCAAAGAATTGCGCGCTAAAATGCTAGAAATCGCTAACGCCATTAATGAAAAAGACCCCTTGACAATCCATGTTCTTGAGAATTGCTCTGATGAAGAGCTTTTGGAATACGCCAAAGATTGGAGCAAGGGCGTTAAGATGGCTATCCCTGTGTTTGAAGGCATCTCGCAAGAAAAATTTTACAAGCTGTTTGAATTAGCCAAGATCGCTATGGATGGCAAAATGGATCTGTATGATGGGCGCACAGGCGAAAAAATGAGGGAGCGCGTGAATGTGGGCTATATGTATATGATCAAGCTCCACCACTTAGTGGATGAAAAAGTCCATGCCAGAAGCACAGGCCCTTATAGCCTAGTAACGCACCAACCTGTTGGGGGTAAAGCGCTCTTTGGGGGTCAAAGGTTTGGGGAAATGGAAGTGTGGGCCTTGGAAGCTTATGGCGCAGCGCACACTCTAAAAGAAATGCTTACCATTAAATCCGATGATATTAGAGGCAGAGAGAACGCTTATAGGGCTATCGCTAAAGGTGAGCAAGTGGGCGAGAGTGAAATCCCTGAGACTTTCTATGTTTTGACTAAAGAATTGCAATCGCTCGCTTTAGATATTAATATTTTTGGGGACGATGTGGATGAGGATGGAGCGCCTAAACCCATTATGATCAAAGAAGATGACAGGCCTAAAGACTTTAGCTCTTTCCAGCTCACTCTAGCCAGCCCTGAAAAAATCCATTCTTGGAGCTATGGGGAAGTTAAAAAGCCAGAAACGATCAATTATCGCACCTTAAAACCCGAACGAGACGGCTTGTTTTGCATGAAAATCTTTGGTCCTACTAAAGATTATGAATGCTTGTGCGGTAAATACAAAAAGCCTCGCTTCAAAGACATTGGCACATGCGAAAAATGCGGCGTGGCGATCACGCACTCCAAAGTCAGGCGTTTTAGAATGGGGCATATTGAATTGGCCACTCCTGTAGCGCACATCTGGTATGTCAATTCCTTACCTAGCCGTATCGGCACGCTTTTAGGCGTTAAGATGAAAGATTTAGAGCGCGTGTTGTATTATGAAGCTTATATCGTTAAAGAACCAGGCGAAGCCGCTTATGACAATGAAGGCACTAAGCTTGTGATGAAATACGATATTTTGAATGAAGAGCAGTATCAAAATATCTCACGAAGATACGAAGACAGGGGCTTTGTAGCGCAAATGGGTGGTGAAGCGATCAAGGATTTGTTAGAAGAAATTGATTTGATCACCTTATTGCAGAGTTTGAAAGAAGAAGTGAAAGACACTAATTCGGATGCGAAAAAGAAAAAACTCATTAAGCGTTTGAAAGTGGTAGAAAGCTTTTTAAATTCCGGTAACAGGCCTGAATGGATGATGCTCACGGTTTTACCGGTATTGCCACCGGATTTAAGGCCTTTAGTCGCGCTAGATGGTGGGAAGTTTGCAGTCAGCGATGTGAATGAATTGTATCGTCGTGTCATCAATCGTAACCAACGCTTGAAACGCCTAATGGAGCTTGGGGCACCAGAAATCATTGTGCGCAATGAAAAAAGGATGTTGCAAGAAGCCGTGGATGTGCTTTTTGATAACGGCCGCAGCACCAATGCGGTTAAAGGGGCTAACAAACGCCCTTTAAAATCGCTCAGCGAGATCATTAAAGGCAAGCAAGGGCGTTTCAGGCAAAACCTTTTAGGTAAGCGCGTGGATTTTTCAGGCAGAAGCGTGATTGTGGTTGGGCCTAATCTTAAAATGGATGAATGCGGGTTGCCTAAAAACATGGCGTTAGAACTCTTCAAACCGCATCTGTTATCCAAGCTTGAAGAGAGAGGCTATGCCACCACGCTCAAACAAGCTAAACGCATGATTGAGCAAAAGAGCAATGAAGTGTGGGAGTGCTTGCAAGAAATCACAGAGGGGTATCCGGTGTTACTCAACCGCGCCCCTACCTTGCACAAGCAATCCATTCAAGCGTTCCATCCAAAGCTGATTGACGGCAAAGCGATCCAATTGCACCCGTTAGTGTGTTCAGCGTTCAACGCCGATTTTGACGGGGATCAAATGGCGGTGCATGTGCCTTTAAGCCAGGAAGCGATCGCTGAATGCAAGGTGCTCATGCTAAGCTCTATGAATATCCTTTTACCCGCTAGCGGTAAAGCCGTAGCCATTCCTAGCCAGGATATGGTTTTAGGGCTTTATTATCTTTCTTTAGAAAAGAGTGGGGTCAAGGGCGAGCATAAGCTTTTTTCTAGCGTGAATGAAATCATCACCGCCATTGACACGAAAGAATTAGACATCCACGCAAAGATTAGGGTTTTAGATCAAGGGAATATTATCGCTACGAGCGCAGGGCGTATGATCATCAAGTCCATTTTGCCTGATTTTATCCCTACGGATTTATGGAACAGACCCATGAAGAAAAAGGATATTGGCGTGCTTGTGGATTATGTGCATAAAGTCGGCGGTATCGGCATTACCGCGACCTTTTTGGATAATTTAAAAACGCTTGGCTTTAGGTATGCGACTAAGGCTGGTATTTCTATCTCTATGGAGGATATTATCACGCCAAAAGACAAGCAAAAAATGGTGGAAAAAGCCAAAGTAGAGGTTAAAAAAATCCAGCAACAATACGATCAAGGGTTGCTCACTGACCAAGAGCGTTATAATAAAATCATTGACACTTGGACTGAAGTCAATGACAGAATGAGTAAAGAAATGATGACCGCTATCGCACAAGATAAAGAGGGCTTTAACTCTATTTATATGATGGCGGATAGCGGCGCAAGGGGGAGCGCGGCGCAAATCCGTCAGCTTTCAGCGATGAGGGGTCTTATGACAAAGCCGGACGGCAGCATCATTGAAACGCCTATTATTTCTAACTTTAAAGAGGGGTTGAATGTCTTAGAATACTTTAACTCCACGCATGGCGCTAGAAAGGGCTTAGCAGATACAGCATTAAAAACCGCCAATGCGGGGTATTTGACAAGAAAACTCATTGACGTTTCGCAAAATGTCAAGGTGGTGTCTGATGATTGCGGCACGCATGAAGGGATTGAAATCACGGATATTGCGGTGGGGAGTGAGCTGATTGAGCCTTTAGAAGAGCGTATTTTTGGGCGCGTTTTATTAGAAGATGTGATCGATCCCATTACGAATGAAATCTTGCTTTATGCGGACACTTTGATTGATGAAGAGGGCGCTAAAAAGGTGGTTGAAGCCGGGATTAAATCCATTACAATCCGCACCCCAGTAACTTGTAAGGCGCCAAAGGGCGTGTGCGCGAAATGTTATGGCTTGAATTTAGGCGAAGGCAAGATGAGTTATCCAGGTGAGGCGGTGGGCGTGGTAGCCGCGCAATCTATTGGGGAGCCTGGAACGCAGCTCACCTTAAGGACTTTCCATGTGGGCGGGACAGCGAGCAGGAGTCAGGATGAGCGCGAAATTGTAGCGAGCAAAGAAGGTTTTGTGCGTTTTTATAATCTTAGGACTTACACGAACAAAGAGGGTAAAAACATTATCGCTAACCGCCGTAACGCTTCTATTTTAGTGGTAGAGCCTAAGATTAAAGCGCCTTTTGATGGGGAATTACGCATTGAAACGGTCTATGAAGAAGTCGTTGTGAGCGTGAAAAATGGCGAGCAAGAAGCTAAGTTCGTTTTAAGAAGAAGCGATATTGTCAAGCCGAGCGAATTAGCCGGCGTTGGCGGTAAGATTGAGGGGAAAGTGTATTTGCCTTATGCTAGCGGGCATAAGGTGCATAAGGGAGGAAGTATCGCTGATATTATCCAAGAGGGCTGGAATGTGCCTAATCGCATCCCTTACGCGAGCGAATTGCTAGTCAAGGATAATGACCCTATTGCGCAAGATGTGTATGCCAAAGAAAAAGGCGCAATCAAATACTATGTTTTAGAGGCTAACCATTTAGAGCGCACCCATGGGATCAAAAAGGGCGATATGGTGAGCGAAAAAGGCTTGTTTGCGGTGATAGCTGATGATAATGATAGGGAAGCCGCTCGCCATTATATCGCTAGGGGTTCTGAGATCTTGATTGATGATAATAGTGAAGTGAGCGCTAATAGCGTGATTTCTAAACCCACGACTAACACTTTCAAAACGATTGCCACATGGGATCCTTACAACACCCCTATCATTGCGGACTTTAAAGGTAAGGTGAGTTTTGTGGATATTATCGCAGGGGTTACAGTCGCTGAAAAAGAAGACGAAAATACCGGTATCACCAGTTTAGTGGTGAATGATTACATTCCAAGCGGATACAAACCAAGCTTGTTTTTAGAAGGGGCTAATGGCGAAGAGATGCATTATTTCCTAGAGCCAAAAACTTCTATCGCTATTAGCGATGGCTCTAGCGTGGAGCAAGCTGAAGTGTTAGCGAAAATCCCTAAAGCGACCGTTAAATCCAGGGATATTACTGGGGGTCTCCCAAGGGTTTCGGAATTGTTTGAAGCGAGAAAACCCAAGCCTAAAGATGTGGCGATCCTTTCTGAAGTGGATGGGATAGTGAGTTTTGGCAAACCCATTCGCAATAAAGAACACATCATCGTAACTTCTAAAGATGGCCGTTCCATGGATTATTTTGTGGATAAAGGCAAGCAAATTCTAGTGCATGCTGATGAATTTGTGCATGCGGGAGAGGCGATGACGGATGGAGTAGTTTCAAGCCATGATATTTTAAGGATCAGCGGCGAAAAAGAGCTTTATAAATACATTGTGAGCGAAGTCCAGCAAGTGTATCGCAGGCAGGGGGTAAGCATTGCGGACAAGCACATTGAAATCATTGTCTCTCAAATGCTAAGGCAAGTGCGCATTTTAGACAGCGGGGATAGCAAGTTTATTGAAGGGGATTTAGTCAGTAAAAAACTCTTCAAAGAAGAAAACGCTCGTGTGATCGCTTTAAAAGGCGAGCCGGCGATTGCTGAACCGGTGCTTTTAGGGATCACTAGAGCGGCTATTGGGAGCGATAGCATCATTTCAGCGGCCTCTTTCCAAGAAACGACTAAAGTTTTAACAGAAGCCAGTATCGCTATGAAAAAAGACTTTTTAGAAGACTTGAAAGAAAATGTGGTGTTGGGGAGGATGATCCCTGTGGGAACAGGCATGTATAAGAATAAAAAAATCGTGCTGAGAGCGCTTGAAGATGGCCCTAAATTTTGATATAAAAAATCGGTTAAGATTTTTAAAAGAAAAATTAGGGTAAAATGGGGGAACTTTTAGTTTTAAATTTTTAGAATAAGGAAAAATAGTGCCTACTATCAATCAGTTGATTAGAAAAGAAAGGAAAAAGGTGGTTAAAAAAACGAAATCACCTGCATTAGTGGAATGCCCTCAAAGGAGAGGGGTTTGTACTAGGGTTTATACGACTACCCCTAAAAAGCCTAACTCGGCTTTAAGAAAGGTCGCTAAGGTCCGTTTGACCAGTAAATTTGAAGTGATCAGTTACATCCCTGGTGAAGGGCATAACTTGCAAGAACACTCCATTGTGTTAGTGCGTGGGGGTAGGGTTAAGGATTTACCCGGTGTGAAATACCACATTGTTCGTGGCGCTTTAGACACTGCAGGGGTCAATAAAAGAACGGTTTCACGCTCTAAATATGGGACTAAAAAAGCTAAAGCAACCGACAAGAAAGCAACAGACAACAAGAAAAAATAAGAGGAAAACAAAAACATGAGAAGAAGAAAAGCACCCGTTAGGGAGGTTTTGGGCGATCCTGTTTATGGGAACAAAGTGGTTACCAAGTTTATCAACAAGATGATGTTCGACGGCAAGAAAAGCGTAGCGGAAAAAATCATCTACAAAGCTTTTAATAAGATTGAAGAAAAGAGCGGTGAAAAAGGGATTGAAGTGTTTGAAAAAGCCCTAGAAAGAGTGCGTCCTTTAGTGGAAGTGCGCAGCAGAAGAGTGGGTGGGGCTACCTATCAAGTGCCGGTAGAAGTGAGGGCAAGCCGCCAGCAGTCGCTATCTATCCGTTGGATTTTAGAAGCCACTAGAAAACGCAATGAAAGAATGATGGTGGATAGACTGGCTAACGAGCTTATGGATGCGGCTAGCGATAAGGGTGCGGCTTTTAAGAAAAAAGAAGATGTGCATAAAATGGCAGAAGCGAATAAAGCGTTCGCGCACTACCGCTGGTAATTGGAGTTAGAATGGCTAGAAAAACCCCATTAAATAGGATCAGGAATATTGGTATCGCTGCTCACATTGATGCCGGGAAAACCACCACTTCTGAAAGGATTTTATTCTATACAGGCGTGAGCCATAAGATTGGCGAAGTGCATGACGGTGCGGCGACAATGGATTGGATGGAGCAAGAAAAAGAAAGAGGGATCACTATCACTTCTGCGGCAACGACTTGTTTTTGGAAGGATCACCAAATCAATTTGATTGACACCCCAGGGCATGTGGATTTCACTATTGAAGTGGAACGATCCATGCGCGTGCTGGATGGTGCGGTTTCGGTGTTTTGCTCGGTGGGGGGCGTTCAGCCTCAAAGCGAGACCGTGTGGCGTCAAGCGAACAAATACGGCGTGCCTAGGATTGTTTTTGTCAATAAAATGGATAGGATTGGGGCGAATTTCTATAGTGTGGAAAACCAGATCAAACAACGCTTGAAAGCTAATCCTGTGCCTATTAATATCCCTATTGGGGCTGAAGACACTTTCATTGGCGTGATTGATTTAATCCAAATGAAAGCGATCGTTTGGAATAATGAAACCATGGGAGCCAAATACGATGTGGAAGAAATCCCTAGCGATTTGTTAGAAAAGGCTAAACAATACCGAGAAAAACTTGTAGAAGCCGTAGCTGAGCAAGATGAAGCCTTAATGGAAAAGTATTTAGGCGGTGAGGAATTAAGCGTTGAAGAGATCAAAAAAGGCATTAAAACAGGTTGTTTGAACATGAGCCTTGTCCCCATGCTTTGTGGTTCTTCTTTTAAAAATAAAGGCGTGCAGACTTTATTAGATGCGGTCATTGATTACTTGCCAGCGCCCACAGAGGTTGTGGATATTAAGGGGATTGATCCAAAGAGCGAAGAAGAAGTTTTTGTGAAATCCAGCGATGATGGCGAGTTTGCCGGCTTGGCGTTTAAAATCATGACGGATCCTTTTGTGGGCCAACTCACTTTTGTGCGCGTGTATCGCGGCAAGCTAGAGTCCGGTAGCTATGTGTATAACTCCACCAAAGACAAAAAAGAGCGCGTGGGAAGACTCCTTAAAATGCACTCCAACAAGAGAGAAGACATTAAAGAAGTTTATGCGGGTGAGATTTGCGCGTTTGTGGGCTTGAAAGACACGCTAACCGGGGACACGCTTTGCGATGAAAAGAATGCGGTAGTTTTAGAAAGGATGGAATTTCCTGAGCCGGTCATTCACATCGCTGTGGAGCCTAAAACGAAAGCAGACCAGGAAAAAATGGGTGTAGCGTTAGGCAAGCTCGCTGAAGAGGATCCAAGCTTTAGGGTGATGACTCAAGAAGAAACTGGGCAAACCCTCATTGGTGGCATGGGTGAATTGCATCTAGAAATCATCGTGGATAGATTGAAGAGAGAATTTAAGGTGGAAACTGAAATCGGTCAGTCGCAAGTCGCCTTTAGAGAGACTATCCGCTCAAGCGTGAGCAAAGAGCATAAATACGCTAAGCAAAGCGGTGGTCGTGGGCAATACGGGCATGTGTTTATCAAGCTTGAACCTAAAGAGCCTGGCAGTGGGTATGAATTTGTGAATGAAATTTCTGGGGGCGTGATCCCTAAAGAATATATCCCTGCGGTGGATAAGGGTATCCAAGAAGCGATGCAAAATGGCGTTTTGGCGGGCTATCCGGTGGTGGATTTTAAAGTTACCCTTTATGATGGGAGCTACCATGATGTGGATTCTTCGGAAATGGCGTTTAAAATCGCTGGATCTATGGCGTTTAAAGAAGCGAGTCGTGCGGCTAACCCGGTTTTATTAGAGCCTATGATGAAAGTGGAAGTGGAAGTCCCTGAAGAATACATGGGCGATGTGATTGGCGATTTAAACAGAAGAAGAGGGCAAATCAATTCTATGGACGATAGATTAGGCTTGAAAATCGTGAATGCTTTTGTGCCGTTGGTGGAAATGTTTGGCTATTCTACGGATTTGCGATCAGCGACTCAAGGGCGTGGGACTTACTCCATGGAGTTTGATCATTATGGCGAAGTGCCTAGCAATATCGCTAAGGAAATTGTAGAAAAACGCAAAGGTTGATTTTGTAATAACGCTCTCTTATTTTAGGGGGTGTTATAGGCGCTGTTTAAACTTTTTCTCTTTTGGGTTTAAAAAGACTTTTTGAGTGGGTTTATTCTCCCTTTTTATCTCTTTAGCTATCTTTTTTCATTTTTAGTTTGCCTATGAAATTGATTTTTGGCTCTCTTGTCAAATAGGGGTAACTAAAATTTTTTAATTTTTTAAAAATGGGGTTTTGGTTGCTTTATTTTATGGTAAAGTTCATTTTCTTAAGTTTATTTAAGACTTATTTTTTAAGGGATAGGGGGTATTTTGAAATAACTCTTACACTATAAGACCGCATTACAAGAAATTCCGCTTGACTAACAACAAGCTCTTTTGTATTCAATCTCAAAAAACGCTTTTTGGTATTTTTCAAATTTTTATAATCAATTTTTTATTAAAACAAAGCCTTGTTAAAACGCCTTAAAAAGTTTGTCAGGGGGATAAAAACACACTGACAAACAGAAAATAACGCTCAATCTCTTTTAAAAGAGCCAATTCAATTATAAATACCCAATACTTTTATCGATTCACCATTTCATTGATTCTTTCAGGGTAGCGGGCCCCTTCTATTTTGATTGCAGTCAATTCTTTTTGGAAAATCTCCAATTCTTTTTGACTCCAAGAAACCTGCAAAGCCCCTATATTTTCTATGAGCCTGGATTCTTTGGTGGTGCCAAAGAGAGGGACAATGATTTTTTGCGTGTGCAAAATCCATGAGAGAGCCAGTTGGGCTGGTGTAACGCCTTTAGCGTGTGCATGATCTTGGATTAATTCCACCAAGATATAATTTTTGGCTAGATTTTCTTGATTAAACCTAGGAGAAACGCTTCTAAAATCCTCACTAGCGAAGGTGGCATTTTTTTCAAATTTCGCGCCTAAAAACCCCTTACCCAAAGGCGAAAAAGCGACAAAGCCAATTTTTTCTTTTTCTAAAAAACCTAAAATCTCTTTTTCAGGTTCGCGCCACCACAAGGAATATTCGCTCTGCAACGCGCTTAAAGGGCAAATTTGATGGGCTTTTTGGATGCTAGATAACCCTGCCTCACTCATCCCCCAAGCTTTAATTTTTCCTTCTTTAATAAGAGCTTGCATAACTTCTGCCACTTCTTCTATGGGCGTGTTAGTATCCATGCGGTGTTGGTAGTATAAATCAATGCATTCTACTTTTAAGCGTTTCAAACTCCCTTCAATGGCGCTCTTAATGCGGTTAGGACTGGAGTCTAAAAACATGGTTGCGTATTTGTCATTAGGATCTGCGTAGTAAATCCCAAACTTGCTCGCTACCACAACCTTGTCTTTAAAAGGCTTGATCGCTTCGCCTAAAAGCTTTTCATTATCTTCCCCATAAGCCTCTGCAGTGTCAAAAAAGTTAATACCCAATTCCAAAGCCTTATGGATAAGTTTAACCATCTGCTTTTTATCATGGACTTCCCCATACCCATAAGTCATGCCCATGCACCCTAGAGCTAACGCACCCACTTTTAAAGGGCCTAAATGACGCTGTTGCATACAAACTCCTTGATTTCATATTGTTTTTTCAGTATAACCGAAGATCTTAATTTTTGTCAACTTTCTAAAACCAAAGATAATTTATCAAGTTTTTTGTATTGATAGTTTTTTTAAGGTAGCAAAACCACCAAACCAATCAAAAATTTGATTGGTTTCTATTCGTTTACTTTTGAGAAATATAATTCTCTCGCTTTTAAGATCATCACAAGGAGTTTCGTATGAAAAAGCAAATCTTGACAGGTGTTTTATTATCAGTTTTGGCAGTGAGTTCTGCATACGCTCACAAAGATAAAAAAGACGCTAAAAAACCTGAGTTAAGCTCTCAATTAGTGGCTCACAAAGATAAAAAAGACGCTAAAAAACCTGAGTTAAGCTCTCAATTAGTGGCTCACAAAGATAAAAAAGACGCTAAAAAACCTGAGTTAAGCTCTCAATTAGTGGCTCACAAAGATAAAAAAGACGCTAAAAAACCTGAGTTAAGCTCTCAATTAGTGGCTCACAAAGATAAAAAAGACGCTAAAAAACCTGAGTTAAGCTCTCAATTAGTGGCTCACAAAGATAAAAAAGACGCTAAAAAACCTAAAAACTCAGTGGTCTAATGGCTTTGTCTCCAAAGAAAGCGTTTTCAAAACGCTTTCTTTAAACTGCTTTATCAATTCTGCTTTTTAAATCTTTTATATACAGAGTTTTATCAATGTGGTTGCGTTTTTAAAAAAAGCCCATGGAGGGTGTTTAAGGCTTTTCTAAAAGAACGTGAGCGGCTTCTAAGACTTCAAGGGGCGTGATAGATTTCATGCACAAATGGTTTTTTTCATCCTTTAAAGGGCAAACTCGTTTCTTGCAAGGCGAACAGCTTAAATGGTGGTTCAACACAATCGTTTTTTGAGCTTTATAGGGGCGAGTCTCTTTTTCATCAGTGGGGCCAAAAAGAGCGATTAAGGGGGTTTTCGTGCTAGCAGCCACATGCATAGGGCCGCTATCGTTAGTGATGAATAAATCTAAAATTGCGATGCGTTGTATCAATTCTTCAATGCTTGTTTTCCCGCACAGATTGTAAGCGTTACGGGATAATAAGGGGTTTTTCAATAAGCTTTTAACGGATTTTAAAATCTCTTCAGAAACGATAGCGTCTTCTTTAGCCCCAAAAAAATAAATTTCATACCCTTTTTCCAACAAAGCAGCCGCAACTTCAGCGTAATAAGAAGCTGGCCATCTTTTAGCGCTCCCATAGCTTGCGCTAGGGTTAAAGCCAATTTTTTTAGGGGTGTTTGGGGTGTGAATGGGGAGGTCAAAGGCTAGTTTTAAGGGTAAAACGCTTTTTTGATCCAATTCTTTTTTTAAAAATTGCGAAAATAAAAAGCAATACTTTTCCACTTGATGATACTCTTTAGGGGCAGTAGTTACCGCATGGCTGAGAAACAAAGAACGAAAAAATTGAGCAAAACCGATGCGAACGGGCGTTTTTGTCGCATAAAGCAAAAAAGCGGAATAAAAATGGTTGTTTAAAGTGATCGCTATATCGCAACGCCCTATTTTTTGAGCGAGTTTGTGAGTGGCTAGCAGCCTGAAAAAGGATTTTTTGGTGTCATCTATAAAAACGGCTTCTATTTTTTCATCTTTTTTGAAAAGTTCGCAAGTGATTTGTGGACCCACTAAGATAAAATGCACGTTAGGGTAGTGGTGTTTAAGGGTGTAAAAAAGCGAGCTTGCCATCACCCCATCGCCTAACCAATTAGGCAAACGCAATAAAATACGCATGCGTTTGGGTGCATTTACGCTCATCAATAGCCCTTTTTTAAAGATTTTAAGCTAAAATTTTAGCATACAAATACAAGGAAATGGAATGATTACCCCTAAAGTGTTGAGCGGGTTTAAAGACCGCTTGCCTAAAGATGCGATACAAAAAGCCCAGTTGCTTGCGAAAGTTTCAGTCGTGTTTCAAAGTTTTGGTTTTGTGCCGATTGAAACCCCTCATTTGGAATACGCTCAAACGTTATTGCCTGATGCGAGCAGCGATATTCAAAAAGAAATTTATCGCTTTAAAGACCATGGGGATAGGGATGTGGCTTTAAGGTTTGATTTGACCGTGCCGTTAGCCCGTTTTGTCTCTTTACACCACCAAATATTAGGCATGCCCTTTAAACGCTACGCCATAGGCAATGTTTTTAGGGGTGAAAGGGCACAAAAAGGGCGTTACAGGGAATTCACGCAATGCGATTTTGATTTTATAGGGAGCGAGAGTTTGGTGTGCGATGCTGAGATCATTCAAGTGATTATCGCTTCTTTAAAAGCTTTGGATTTAGAAGATTTTTGCGTCTCTATCAACCACAGGAAAATTTTGAACGGCATATGCGAATATTTTGGCATTGCTCAAGTGAATGAAGTGCTGCGCATTGTGGATAAATTGGAAAAAATTGGCTTGAATGGGGTTGAAGAAGAATTAAAAAAAGAGTGCGATTTGGATCCAAACACCATTAAAGAGCTTTTAGAAATGGTTCAAATCAAACAGAACGATTTAAGCCATGCGGAATTTTTTGAAAAAATTGCTTATTTGAAAGACTATAATGAGAATCTAAAAAAGGGTATACAGGATTTAGAAAGGCTATACCAGTTGCTAGGGGATTTGCAAATTTCTCAAAACCTGTATAAAATTGATTTTTCTATCGCTAGGGGGTTAGGGTATTATACAGGGATTGTGTATGAAACCACGCTTAATGACATGAAGTCTTTAGGGAGCGTGTGTTCAGGGGGGCGTTATGATCATTTGACTAAAAATTTTTCTAAAGAGAATTTACAAGGAGTGGGGGCTTCTATTGGGATTGATAGATTGATTGTGGCTTTGAGTGAAATGCAATTATTAGACGAGCGCTCCACCCAAGCTAAAGTCTTAATCGCTTGCATGCATGAAGAGTATTTTTCTTACGCCAACCGCTTAGCGGAGTCTTTAAGGCAAAGCGGTATTTTTAGCGAAGTCTATCCAGAAGCTCAAAAAATCAAAAAACCCTTTTCTTACGCTAACCACAAGGGGCATGAGTTTGTGGCTATCATTGGCGAAGAAGAATTTAAAAGCGAAACCTTAAGCTTAAAAAACATGCATTTAGGCATGCAGTTGAATTGCTTGAGTTTTTTAAAAGCCCTTGAAATCATTGGAGAAAACGATGAAGACTTATAATGCCGCTATTGTTGGGGCTAGTGGGGCAGTAGGGCAAGAGCTGATTAAAGGTTTAGAAAATTCTTCTTTCCCGATTAAAAAATTTGTCCCGCTCGCTAGCGCTAGGAGTGCTGGTAAAAAGATTAAAGCTTTTAATAAAGACTATGAAATTTTAGAAACCACGCACGAAGTTTTTGAAAAAGAAAGAATAGATATCGTTTTTTTTAGCGCTGGGGGGAGCGTGAGCGAAGAATTTGCCACAAGCGCTGCAAAAACGGCCTTAGTGGTTGATAACACGAGCTTTTTTAGATTGCATAAAGATGTGCCTTTGGTCGTTCCTGAAATCAACGCTAAAGAAATTTTTAACGCTCCCTTAAATATCATCGCTAACCCTAATTGCTCCACCATTCAAATGACGCAAATCTTAAACCCCTTGCATCTCCATTTTAAGATAAAAAGCGTGATTGTTAGCACTTATCAAGCCGTGAGTGGGGCAGGGAATAAGGGCATAGAGAGTTTGAAAAATGAGCTAAAAACCGCATTAGAATATTTGGAAAAAGACCCCGCTATTGATTTAAACCAGGTTTTGCAAGCCGGGGCTTTCGCTTATCCGATCGCTTTCAATGCGATCGCTCATATTGATGTTTTTAAGGAGAATGGCTACACGAAAGAAGAGCTGAAAATGGTGCATGAAACCCATAAAATCATGGGCGTGGATTTCCCTATCAGCGCGACTTGCGTGCGCGTGCCGGTATTGAGGAGCCATAGCGAGAGTTTGAGTATCGCTTTTGAAAAAGAATTCGATCTCAAAGAAGTCTATGAAGTTTTAAGAAACGCCCCTAGCGTGGTTGTTTGCGATGATCCTAGCCGCAATCTCTACCCCACGCCCTTAAAAGCGAGCCACACGGATACCACTTTTATAGGGCGCTTGAGGAAGGATTTGTTTGACAAAAAAACTTTGCATGGCTTTTGCGTGGCGGATCAATTAAGAGTGGGGGCAGCCACCAACGCGCTCAAAATCGCCATGCATTACATTAAGAACGCTTGAGTTTATTCAAAGATAACAAAGATGAATGCGCATGCACTTGAATTAAGGATAAGGATCAATCTAGCCCAATCTCTCAAAAAGAGCTTTAAGTTACTAGGCTTGCGATGTTAAACAAGGGTGTAATTGAATTTCTCAAGGCTTGATTGAGAGAAATGCTAATATTTGGTAGGTCAAAAGGAATGATAAAGGCTTATACTCAAGCAGAGAGTGAATGTTTAGCTAGCGAGTTATTGCCTATTATTCCATTTAAAAGGGTGTGAGTTTAAGGTATAAGGGAAACTTGTATCAAGTTTTGTTGGAATGGATTAGAAAAATCTGATTGGATTGACCCTCACAATTTTTCAAACCAATTGTTTAATAACGATTAAATATGGCTATATACACTACAATAATAAGATTTTGAAAGGTGAGATTGTTTTTTGAAAGGATTTAAATGCCTATTATAAGGGTTTTAGTAATGCTTGCAACAATGATGATGAAGTTAGGAAAAACGGCAAAAGAAAAGAAAGTTTTTAAGAATGTGGGAATGTCTATAATGGGGATTGCTTTTTGGGAAGCGATAAAAGACTCGATAAAAAAACAAATTAAAAAAAGCAATTGGATATGCGGGAATGTTAAGACTGCGGATGATTATTTAAAAACGCATCCTAACTCATGGTTTAATTCAGCAATAGGTGTAACAGCTTTAACAGCCATGCTTATGAATGTGTGTTTTGCTGATGATCAATCCAAAAAGGAAGTGGCTGAAACTCAAAAGGAAGCTGAAAATGCTAGGGATAGAGCAAACAAGAGTGGGATAGAACTGGAACAAGAACAACAAAAGACAAGCAATATAGAGACTAATAACCAAATAAAAGTAGAACAAGAAAAACAAAAGACAAGCAATACGCAAAAAGATTTGGTTAAAGAACAGAAAGATTTGGTTAAAGAACAGAAAGATTTGGTTAAAGAACAGAAAGATTTGGTTAAAGAACAGAAAGATTTTATTAAATACGCAGAACAAAATTGCCAAGAAAAACATAATCAATTCTTTATTAAAAAAGCAGGAATTAAGGCTGGTATTGGTATAGAAGTAGAAGCTGAATGCAAAACCCCTAAACCCACAAAAACCAATCAAACCCCTATCCAGCCAAAACACCTTCCAAACTCTAAACAACCCCGCTCTCAAAGAGGATCAAAAGCGCAAGAGCTTATAGCTTATTTGCAAAAAGAGTTAGAATCTCTGCCCTATTCACAAAAAGCTATCGCTAAACAAGTGGATTTTTATAAACCAAGTTCTATCGCTTATTTAGAATTAGATCCTAGAGATTTTAACGCTACAGAAGAATGGCAAAAAGAAAATTTAAAAATACGCTCTAAAGCTCAAGCTAAAATGCTTGAAATGAGGAGTTTAAAACCAGACTCACAAGCCCACCTTTCAACCTCTCAAAGCTTTTCAATCATTCAAAACATCGTTGCCGATATTAATAAAGAAATAGAAGTAGCGGCTAATACTGAAAAGAAAGTAGAAAAAGCGGGTTATGGTTATAGTAAAAGGATGTAGGCATAAGAAAACACCATAAAATCGTTTTTAGCGTTTGAGCGTTTCACAAAATACAAGCGGTTGCAATTTTTATGCGGTGTTTCATGAAGAATGATTTTTATATCCCTCTCTTTAAAAAGAGAGGGTTTTTATTTTAGTGGGTCTTTAGCGGGTCTCAGCTGAGCTTTTAATGATCACGGTGTTGTAGTCAGGCTGGACGGGGCGTTGGTTGGGCGAATTTTTCATGCGTTTTTTGATTTCAGCCAATTGTTTGGCAGAGACTTCCAAAGGCTCTTCTATGACAAACCATGCCACCCCTTCTGTGCAAGGAGGAGCGGTGAGAGAGCCGTTAAAATGGTAGTAATTGATAGTTTTGGGTAAGAAAGTGTCTAAAGCCACCTCCTTAAAACCTTGTTTCTTTTGAATGCCTTCTAAAATAGGATCAAGGTTGGGGTTTTCTTTCCCTTCTTCAAAACCTATCGCTAAGACTAATAAGCGCCCTTTAGCGTCTTTATGCACGAAATGCGCGCTCAAAGGCCTGGTTTTATTATTGATTAAAAACTCCATAGGGGCGTGGAAATGCACATTATCCAGCACATAATCATGCCCTCTATAATTGATGTGGTTAGTCGGCTCAAACGAAGCTTTTAAAGTGTGGTGGGTGAAAAAGACCGCTTTAGGTTTGGAAGCAGCGTATTTGAATTGCAAATCGGTTTTATCTTGCGTGTGGTAGTAATGCTCAATGTTGATGGGCGATTGGCTTTTACCGCTTTTGCACACTTCAAAATCTTTGTGCAATTTGTCCCAGCGGTGCGGGCCGTTTTCTTTATTTTTATAATCCCATTTGGTGTTTTCAGCGCCTATAAGAGAAGCGGCTAACGCTAAAGCGATCAAAAAAGTTTTTTTCATTCTAATTATCCTTTATTCTAAAATTCTAAAATTATTAAAAAGGCAATAGCTTAATTTTAGCGCTTAATAAACAATGACCGCAGTTACAAAAAACAGATTGGTTAAAAGTTGAAAATGATTTTAAATTCTGTTTTATATGGTAACAACTCCCTTGGATTAATGTGCCTATGGAGCGAAATATTTGTTTCAATCAGCCCCTAATTTACAAGCGGTTAAAATTTTTGTCTTATACTCTAGGTTTTCAAATTGAATAAAATTTAACCCCTTAAGATTTAAATGATGATAACCAAACAATCGTATCAAAGATTCGCCTTAATGCGGGTTTTTGTGTTCTCGCTTTCGGCGTTTATTTTTAACACCACGGAGTTTGTCCCTGTCGCGCTCTTAACAGACATTGCAAAAAGTTTTGAAATGGAGAGCGCGACAGTGGGGCTTATGATCACTGCTTATGCGTGGGTGGTGTCTCTTGGCTCATTGCCCTTGATGCTACTTAGCGCTAAGATTGAAAGGAAACGCTTACTGCTCTTTCTTTTTGCCCTTTTTATTGCTAGTCATATCCTTTCAGCGCTAGCGTGGAATTTTTGGGTGCTTCTCATTTCTCGTATGGGTATCGCTTTTGCCCACTCTATTTTTTGGTCCATCACGGCTTCTTTAGTCATTCGTGTCGCACCAAGAAATAAAAAACAACAAGCTTTAGGGTTATTGGCGTTAGGGAGTTCGTTAGCGATGATTTTGGGGTTACCGCTTGGGAGGATCATTGGGCAAATCCTGGATTGGCGATCCACTTTTGGTGTGATTGGGGGCGTTGCGACTCTTATAGCGTTGCTTATGTGGAAATTGCTCCCGCCTTTGCCGAGTAGAAACGCCGGCACGCTCGCAAGTGTCCCTATATTAATGAAACGCCCGCTGTTAATGGGGATTTATTTGCTTGTGATCATGGTTATCTCTGGGCATTTCACCACTTATAGCTATATTGAGCCTTTTATCATTCAAATCAGCCAATTTTCTCCTGACATTACGACGCTAATGCTGTTTGTGTTTGGGTTAGCGGGCGTGGCAGGGAGTTTTTTATTCGGCCGTTTGTATGCGAAAAACTCAAGAAAATTTATCGCTTTTGCAATGGTTTTAGTCATTTGCCCGCAACTCTTGCTTTTTGTGTTTAAAAACTTAGAGTGGGTGATCTTTTTGCAAATTTTCTTGTGGGGAATAGGGATCACTTCACTCACTATTGCGTTGCAAATGAGGGTGTTGCAGCTCGCCCCAGATGCTACGGATGTCGCGAGTGCGATTTTTTCGGGGAGCTATAATGTGGGGATTGGATCAGGAGCGCTGTTTGGCAGTATTGTGATCCACCAATTAGGGCTAGGGTATATTGGCTTTGTGGGTGGGGCTTTAGGTTTGTTGGCGCTCTTTTGGCTTAGATTCATTACGATAAAGTTTAAAAAAACTTAAAGGGCGTTAAAAGGATTAACCCAATAAAGGAAAATCCTTTTTGCGCTAAAAACCATTTTTTAAACTTTAATGGTGTTGCTTAAATCCAATTGTGCGAATGGGTAGATTGCCTCTCTTTTTATGTTAAAATAAAAGAATTTGTCATAAATTTTAAGCGGTGTGTTTTAAATGCTCAAAAAAAAGATTGATTTGCATAAAGATTCTATTAGGAAGCTCTTTTTTTATTATTTTATCCCTTTAGCTTTTTCTATGATCTCACTTTCCACTTACTCTATGATAGATGGCATGTTTGTGGGTAAGAAACTGGGTAAAGAAGCTATCGCTGCGGTCAATATCGCATGGCCTATTTTTCCAGGGCTCATTGCGTATGAATTGCTTTTTGGTTTTGGGGCAGCGAGTATTGTGGGGTATTTTTTGGGTCAAAATAAAACCCATAGGGCTAGGCTTGTGTTTAGCAGCGTGTTTTATTTTGTCGCTATAAGCGCCTTTATTTTGAGCATGGTGCTACTACCTTTTAGCGAAACTATCGCGCGTTTTTTTGGGAGTAATGACGCTTTATTGAGCATGTCTAAACGCTATATTGAAATCATTTTAATGGGCTCTGTTTTTATGGTTTTGCACCCTTTAGCGGATGTCTTTGTGGTGAATGACAAACGGCCCGTTTTAGCGATGGTGGCGATGCTGATTGGCTCGTTAGCGAATATCTTTTTCAACTATTGGTTTATTTTTGTTTTGGAAGTGGGGGTTCAAGGCAGCGCGATAGCCACCGTGATAGGGCATGCGATAGGGGTTTTAGTCTTAATGCAGCATTTTTGGCGCAAAAAAGGGCAGTTGTATTTCATCAAACGATTTTCTTTGTCTTCGGTCATTTCTTCAGCTAAAAGCGGTGTGCCTCAAAGCACGGCGGAATTTAGCGCTTCTATTATGATTTTATTGTTTAATACCGCTATCATGCACACGGCTGGGGAAAGGTTTGTGAGCATGTATGGGATCGTTATGTATAATGCGATTATCTTTTTTACGACTTTGTTTGCGATTTCTCAAGGCATCCAACCGATTGCGAGCTTTAGCTATGGGGCTAGAAATTTAGAGCGCGTGAGAGCCGTGTTTGTCTTTGGTTTGAAAGTAGCGTTTTGTATAGGGGTTGTTTTCTATGGCACTTATTATTTCTTAGATGAATTTTTAATCAAGCTTTATTTGCAGCCAAGCGAACAAGATCCCCTTTTTATGCAAGAGACTAAAAGAGCGATGAATATTTACTACATCGGCTATGTTTTTTTAGGCATGACTTTGTTGTGCGCAGTGTTTTTCCAATCCATTCAGCGCACTAAAAGTTCGTTTATCATCACCCTTTCGCACACGCTGGGGTTTATTATTGTCCTATTGCCGATTTTAAGCCATTTCTATGGGATTAATGGCATTTGGGTAACTTACCCTATCGCGCAATTTTTAGCGTTTTTAGTAGCGTTAGGGGTAACTTATTATGAAATCAAAAAAGGGGTTTTTACCATTTATAAAGAGAAAAACCCTATCGCTTTGAAAACTTAACCAATAAATAAGGTAAAATTAAGACATGCATGCAGAATTTTTCACTTTCGCGCTCATTATGCTTTTAATCGTAATAGCTCCCTATATGTCTAGAATCTCTCGTTTGCCTATCACGGTCGTGGAGATTTTATTTGGGTCTGTTGGGGCGTATGTGGGTTTTATTGAGCCTACTAAGGGCTTTGAAATCATGTCTGAAATTGGCTTTTTATTTTTAATGTTTTTATGCGGTTTGGAAGTGGAGATTTATTTGTTTAAAAAATTAGGGGTTTCTCTTTTAAAACGCATTTTTGCTTACCTGTTGATTTTATACACGCTTTCGTTCATCCTTACTTTTAGCCTTAATTTAGAGCCTATTTTTATGGTGATTTTCCCTATTATCAGTTTGGGCATGATCATGACTTTAGTCAAAGATTATCGTAAAGAGATTTTGTGGCTTGATCTGGTTTTGAAAGTGGGCGTTATTGGGGAATTGTTAAGCATTTTTGGTTTGGTGGTCGTGGATGGGGTGTATTCGCATGGTTTGGGCATGGAATTGATTAAAGATTTAGGCATTCTCATTGTTTTTTTAATTTTAATTATCGTGGCGTTTCAAATCTTTAAGACTTTGTTTTGGTGGTTCCCGCATTTAAAGCTTTTTGTGATGCCTAAAAGCAGTCAGTTTAACCAAGATGTGCGTTTTTCGCTCATGCTCTTTTTTTCCTTGGTTGCGATCGTGGTGTGGCTCAAAATAGAAATGGTTTTGGGGGCGTTTTTGGCGGGGTTAGTCGTTTCTACTTTTTTCCCTCACAAATCAGAGCTGATCCACAAGCTCAATGATGTGGGTTTTGGGTTTTTTGTGCCTTTGTTTTTTATCCATGTAGGCTCTACTTTAGACTTAAAATTAGTGTTTTTAAACCCGCATTTGATCCTTCAAGGGATACTGATTGTCATAGCGATGTTGAGTTTGCACTTGATCACTTCAACCTTATTGTGGCGCAAATACTTTAAAGAAGCTAAGCATTTATTTTCATTCGCTTTAGGGGCTTCTATGCCTTTAACTTTTTTAGTAACCACCGCCGCAGTGGGTTTAAAAGCGCAAGCGATCTCGCAAAACACCTACTACGCATTGCTCATGGCGGCTATTTTTGAAGGGGTATTATTCACGATTGCGATCAAAATACTCAACAAAAAAGCTTAAATGAAAGCTTAAGCGTCTAAATATCTAGCGTCGCTAAAGCTGCTCGCTTGAACGTTATTAAACGCATTTTCTAAGCTGTCAAAGAAACGAGGGTGCAAGTTTTGCATTTCTTTTAAGAAATTTTTAGTGGCTAATCGCGCGATAGGAGGCTTATCAGAGGTGGGCTGCTTGGCTGGGCAATTGCAATCAGGAGCAACCGGGATATTTTGAGAAGTGACAAAATGGATACTACTGGCTTCTCGAACCTTAATCAAAGGGCGGATCACCAATAAGCCGTTTTCAGCCCTATAAATGGGGGGCATGCTCCTCAAACTCCCGTTATAAGTGAAATTCATAAAAAAGCTCTCCACCGCATCGTCTAAATGGTGTGCGATAGCGACTTTATTATAGCCTTCTTCTAAAGCTTTAGAATACAAAGTCCCCCTCCTCAAACGAGAGCAAAACGAACAAAACGAGCTTTTTTCACGGCGTTTTTCGTTGATCGTGGCAGCGATTTGGGTGTAAATGATCTCATGCTCAATGCCTTGCTCTTGGCACAAATCGCTCAACCATTTCAAATTTTCGCCCAAGCCATAATGCACGGTAACCGCTTTAAAATCAAATTTGAAAGGGGCATGTTTTTGCATCCTGGCTAAGATGCAAGCGAGCATGATAGAATCCTTGCCCCCACTCAACCCTAATAAGATTTTATCGCCTTCTTCTATGAGTTTGTAAGTGGCGTTTGTCTTGCCTACAATGTGCAAGACTTTTTTGGAAATTTCATAGGCCATTTTTGATCCTTGATTATTTTATTTTCTAAAGTTTCGCGCTAAGCGAATGATTTCTTCTTCGCTAATGTGATCGGAATTATATTTCACAATAATGATTTCTTCGCTAATATTGACATACCATTCAATGATTTTGTCCCCTAAAGTTTCAAATTGTTCCTCATTATAAGCGTCTAAGGGGAAATAGACATTTTTTTGCTTGGAAGGGTTATGGAGTAAAAAGAGCGATAGTCCCCAAATAAGCCCTAAAGCTACAACGATTAAGCTTGTGTTAGAAACGCCTAAATGATGGTAGCTCAACCCCCCGCTCACGCCCCCAACAAAGCTCCCTAAATAGCCAAAAGTAGTGAATTGCCCTAAAACCTTGCCTTTTTCGTTTGCTCTAGCGAATTTAGACGCTAAAGATTGCATGATAGGCTCTAAGGTGGCAAAACCAATAAAGAAAAACGCCACCCCAAGAATAAAGAGCCATAAATATTTACCCAAAAAGCTAGAGTCCGCTAAAAACAAGCACAAATAACTCATAATAAACAACAACACGCCAGAAAGCATCACCCCTTTAGGCTTATTGTATTTTTCAGCCATAACGCTCGCTACTCCCATGCTTAAAACCCCTAATAAGGCTCCAGGCACATACACCAAGATTAAAAAACTTTCATCTTTATGAAATTCATTCACTAAGGCTAAAGGGATCAGCACAAAAATAAGCGTCATGAACGCTTTTTCAAAAAAAGAGCTTATGTATAAAAGATACAAGGCTTTAGAGTTGGGTTGGTAAGCTTTGATGTTTTTGATTTGGTAAGAAATTTTAGGAGCGTCTTTAACTTTTAAAAGCATCAACAAACTCAATAAAGTTAAGATCGCCGTGAGCAAGAAGAGCCATTTTGCCCCCCCAAAAAACGCCACAATCCCAGGGCCTATCGCCATGCTTATGGTAAAGCTAATGAAAATAAACGCCCCCATGATCGCCATCGCTTTGGTGCGCTCTTCTTCTTTCACCTCATCCGCCACCATCGCGCTAACGACCCCCCCTAAAGCCCCCATGCCTTGAATGAAGCGCCCGATAACGAGCGTGATAATATCGTTCGCCACAAAGCACACTAACGAGCCAATTAAAAACAATAACAAGCACACCATAACGACCACTTTACGGCCGATTTTATCGCTAAGAATACCCATGGGGGTTTGAAAAATGATTTGCGTGAGATACGCCCCACCCACAGCCAAACCTATGAGCAAGGGACTGCTTGAATGGAAACTATCCGCATACAAACTGATGACAGGCAAAACAATAAAAAGCCCTAAAAACCGCAACGACGACACTAACGCTAATGGAAAAATTTTCTTAAACATGCGTGGTATTTTACAAGAAAATCTCTAATTTTTATCATTAATTTAGGAAAGTAGGATTGATAATAAAAGTTTAATTTTAATGGATTTTTAAGAAAATTTTTTGTATAATCTTATTCTTTATTTTTTTGCTTTATATTTTGCTTGTGTCAAGGTAGCTCAGCTGGTTTAGAGCGCTGGTCTCATAAGCCGGAGGTCGGGGGTTCAAGTCCCCCTCTTGACACCATGATTTGATTTAATCTTCATTTAATTTTCGTTTAATCTTTTTTTTAGCAAACCTAAACTACAATAGCGTTGCATCTTTTAATTTCTTAACATTAGGGATTTGACGATGATTTTTAGCTCTCTTTTAAGTGTTGTAGGGATGGCGGTGCTTTTTCTTATTGCTTGGGTGTTTTCTAGCAATAAAAGGGCTATAAATTATCGCACGATTGTCAGCGCCTTTGTGATTCAAGTGACTTTAGGGGCGTTGGCTTTATATGTGCCTTTGGGCAGAGAAATACTGCAGGGTTTAGCTAGCGGCATACAAAGCGTGATTGGTTACGGCTATGAGGGGGTGCGTTTTTTATTTGGCAATCTCGCTCCAAACGCTAAGGGCGATCAAGGGATAGGAGGCTTTATCTTTGCGATCAATGTTTTAGCGATCATTATCTTTTTTGCTAGCTTGATTTCACTTCTATATTATTTAAAAATCATGCCTTTAGTCATCAACCTCATCGGCGGGGCGTTGCAAAAATGCTTAGGCACTTCTAAAGCAGAAAGCATGAGCGCAGCGGCTAATATTTTTGTAGCGCACACCGAAGCGCCCTTAGTTATTAAGCCTTATTTGAAAAGCATGAGCGATTCAGAGATTTTTGCGGTCATGTGCGTGGGCATGGCTAGCGTTGCGGGGCCTGTGTTAGCCGGGTATGCGAGCATGGGCATTCCTTTGCCTTATTTGATCGCTGCTTCGTTTATGTCCGCTCCTGGGGGTTTGTTGTTCGCTAAAATCATTTACCCGCAAAACGAAACCATTTCTAGCCATGCAGATGTTTCTGTAGAAAAGCATGTCAATGCCATAGAAGCTATCGCTAATGGGGCAAGTACAGGGCTAAATTTAGCCTTGCATGTGGGAGCGATGCTTTTAGCCTTTGTGGGAATGCTCGCGCTCATTAACGGGATTTTAGGGGTTGTAGGGGGGTTTTTAGGCATGGAGCATTTGTCTTTAGGGTTGATTTTAGGCACACTCTTAAAACCCTTAGCCTTTATGTTAGGCATTCCGTGGAGCCAGGCTGGGATTGCCGGAGAAATCATAGGCATTAAAATCGCGCTCAATGAATTTGTGGGCTATATGCAGTTATTGCCTTATTTGGGCGATAACCCTCCTTTAATCTTGAGCGAGAAAACTAAAGCGATCATCACTTTTGCGTTGTGCGGGTTTGCTAACTTAAGTTCAGTCGCCATGCTCATTGGGGGGCTTGGCAGTTTAGTGCCTAAAAAGAAAGATCTCATTATAAGGCTTGCTTTAAAAGCGGTGCTTGTAGGCACGCTTTCTAATTTCATGAGCGCGACTATCGCTGGGCTATTCATAGGACTAAACGCTCATTAAAAGGACAAAACATGCAAAAAAGAGTGGTGATCTTATTATTGGATTCTTTTGGTATAGGGGCTAGTGAAGACGCTAAAGATTTTGGCGATTTGGGGGCGAACACTTTAGGCAATATCGCTAAGGCTTGTTTCAATAACCTAGCTGATTCTAACGATCGCAATGGGGCTTTGAAACTGCCTTATTTAGAGAGTTTGGGTTTAGGGTTGAGCACTTTAAAAGCTGCAAATGAATTGCCCTTAGGCTTTCAATCCCAACCTAATTTAATAGGGGCTTACGCTTACGCGCAAGAACTTTCTAGCGCTAAGGATACGATTTCTGGGCATTGGGAGATGATGGGCGCGCCCGTTCTTTTTGAATGGGGGTATTTTAAAGATAAAACCCATTCGTTTCCTAAAGAAATTTTAGATGAAATCATGCATAAAACTAAGATTAAGGGCTATTTAGGGAATTGCCACGCATCAGGGACAGAAATCATTAAAGATTTAGGCGAAAAGCATTTAGAAACTTTATACCCCATTTTTTACACTTCAGCGGATTCGGTGTTTCAAATCGCTGCGCATGAAGAAAGGTTTGGGCTGGATAATTTATACGCCCTTTGTGAAGAAGCGTTTAAAATTTTAGAGCCTTTAAAGATCGCCAGAGTGATCGCACGCCCCTTTATTGGCGCCAATAGAGAGGATTTCAAGCGCACCGCTAATCGCAAAGACTATGCGATAAAGCCCCATAAAAAATTGCTTTTTGAAACATTCATTGAAGAAAAGCAGGGCGAAGTCATTAGCATTGGAAAAATCGCTGATATTTACGCTCATGTGGGGATCACCCAAAAGTTCAAAGCCGGTAGTTTAATGGAATTATGCGATGTTACTTTAGAGCGAGTCAAAAACGCCCCAAACAACAGCTTGATTTTTACGAATTTTGTGCATTTTGATAGCGATTATGGGCATAGGCGCGATATTAGCGGGTATGCTAACGCTTTAGAGTATTTTGATGCACGCTTAAAAGAGGTTTTAGAAAATTTAAGGAAAAACGATTTGCTCATTCTTTGCGCCGATCATGGGTGCGATCCCAGCTTTAAAGGCACCGATCACACACGAGAATACATTCCTGTTTTGTTCTATCATAAAGATTTACAACCAGCCTTTTTAGGCAAGAGCGAGTCGTTTGCGGATATTGGGCAAAGTATCGCTCACTTTTTGGGATTAAGCCCCCTAGATTATGGCAAAAACTTACTAAAATTTAAAGGACAACCATGACCCCTCACATCAACGCTAAAATCGGCGATTTTTATTCTCAATGCCTTTTATGCGGCGATCCCTTAAGGGTGAGCTACATTGCGAAAAAATTTTTACAAGACGCCAAAGAGATCACGAATGTGCGCAACATGCTAGGCTTTAGCGGGAAGTATAAGGGTAAGGGGATTTCTTTAATGGGGCATGGCATGGGCATTGCGTCATGCACGATTTATGTAACCGAACTCATTAAAACCTATCAGGTTAAAGAGCTTTTAAGGATTGGCACTTGCGGGGCGATTAGCCCAAAAGTTGGTCTGAAAGACATTGTCATGGCGATGGGGGCTTCAACGGATTCTAAAACCAATCGGGTGCGTTTTTTGAACCACGATTTGAGCGCAACGCCTGATTTTGAATTGAGTTTAAGAGCGTATCAAACAGCAAAGCGTTTGGGCATTGATTTGAAAGTGGGCAATGTTTTTTCAAGCGATTTTTTCTATTCTTTTGAAACGCATGCCTTTGATTTAATGGCCCAATACAACCACTTAGCTATTGAAATGGAAGCGGCAGGGTTATACGCCACGGCGATGGAATTGAACGCTAAGGCTTTATGCTTATGCTCGGTTTCGGATCACTTAATCACTAAAGAAGCCTTAAGCCCTAAAGAAAGAATAGAGAGCTTTGATAACATGATAATTTTGGCTTTGGAGATGATGACACAATGACGATTGAAAATAAGTTTAAAGAGCAAAAACTCATTCGCTCTACTGAGTAAAATCATCAAATTTAGCTCTTTATATTATAGCTTTAGTGTGGAGATTATTTTTGACCATACTTTAAAAAACATATGTAATGTATAAAAAATATTCTTTTTAAGTCTGTGTGCATCCGATAGGTTTTTTCTTATGATTTTTAATAAAATTTTCTAAAATCACATTCTCAGCCCTTTTAGAAGTTGAAAAACTATCTTGGTAAGTTTTACCAAATAGGGTATAGGTAGGTTGTTCTGGAAAAAATGCATACACTTGTACGATTTTATTAATCTTTAAGAGCGATTGCAATACAAAATAATTTGTTGTGGAGCAAGTGCCATTTTTACGATATTCTACTTTGCCGCAATTATAAGATTGTACTCGCTTCGTGATGGGCGTAATGCTATGACCGATTTTAAAAATTTTACCTTGAATAACAAACACATATACAAGTCCTTCGTTTTTCATATTCTTTTCATCAATGGCGTTGATTTCTAATTTTTCCAAACTATTATTAGGGACTAATTCGCATAATAAATTAAAATACTCTTTGTATTCAAAGTCCTTATAATCAATTTCATCTTTTAAATCATCAACACTCTTTAAAATTATATCGCTCTTTCTTTTTGCCATAATACGCCCCATTAAATTTTTGGATAAATTCTAATTCTTGCTTGTTTAGAACAATACTTTCCAATAAAGGTAAATGCTGTAACACTCTAATGTTATTAAAATTTCCATAACGAGTGAGATTATTAAGAAATAAATAAATTTCATTATCTAATTCGGTTTTAATTTTTAAGGCCTCTTCGTAGTTTTTGCAACGCACAAACGCAATGCTTTGTGTCATGCCGCAATTATCAATAAATGTGCTGTATTGATTAGTCAAAGATAAAAAGACTTTATAGCCTTCTTGATATTTGTGAGGGATTTTACTATATACGACTTGACTAGGGGTATGGATAATCTTATAAGGGTAGTCCTTATTTTGAATGGGCGATAAAAATTCTTTCTTGGTTGTCCTGTGTAGAAAGCTTGTCGTTTCTATTTTGTAGGTAGGTAGATGAGTATTATTGATCGTTTTATCTAAAATGTTACAAACTAATTCATTCAAATACAAGGGAATAAAATTCAAACGAGTTTTAAGAGATACTCTTTGTTTGTCTTTTAAGGTGTAATGATTTTCTACGCTAAAACTTTTTTGATTAGGGATTTTTTGTAATAAAAACCAAGTGAAAGATGATCCGACTTTTTTAAAGTATTTTTTAGCTCCGCCAATATTAAGATGGATAAATTGATATTGTGAGAGTAAGTTGGGTAAAACATTCCTATCTGAAAAACTCATCCAGTGATTAGGCACAATAAATAAAATATAACCCCCATTTTTTGTAAGCTCTAAGGCTTTTTTAATAAAGTCTCTTGCCAGATTATGATTTTTAGAAGTGCGACCTAGTGCATTAAATTTAGCAAAAGGCGGATTAGCCACGATTAAGTCATAAAGCGTAGCGCTATCAAATTTTAAAAAATCCTTACAGCTTAAATGGATATTGTTCCCAAAATATTTTTTAACATGCTCAATGCGTTTAGGGTTAATCTCATTAAAATACAGATTGCTTAAAGAAGTCTTAGTCTCTAAATAAGCAAAAAAATTCCCATTCCCACAACAGCAATCTAAAATTTTTAAATGTTCTTGTTTAAAAAAATCGCTTGGGATAGTGTCTATCATTTCTTTCACACAATCTAATGGGGTGCAAATATCATTAGAATTAACAAAATGACTTGTGTCAAAATTGAGTGTGTCAAAATACGCTTTAATTTGCGAAAAACTATGTAATTTGATGCGTTCGTGATTTAAAAAAGGGCGTTTTTCTATCAAAGGGAGAGATAACACTATTTTTGAACCTTTTTAATTTTATTGGCGTTTCCTAAATCCATTATATCATATCCACCTTTATAATTTCATTAGCGTTTATTTTCTATTTTTTAAGAAATAAGCTTTTGATTTTCTTTTATAAAAAAATCTATCGTTTTTTGGCGGAGTTTTTTAAAATCTAGTATTCCGAGCAAAGAGTGCTAAAAAGAATATTAGGGCTAATTTAAAAGAGTTTTTATAACCCCATAAGTTAAGGGTAAGCTTTAAAGGAAAACCTTTAAAATAAATTAAAGAAGCCTTAAGCCCTAAAGAAAGAATAGAAAGCTTTGATAACATGATAATTCTGGCTTTAGAGATGATGAGTTAGCCTTTTTTGTTGCCCCCATAAGTTAAGGATAAAATTTAAAGGAAAACCCTTAAAGCTAAAAGCCTTAAGGGAACTTTGGAAAAACTAAAGCTATCGTTTTACAGAAACTTCGTTTGACAAAACTACCGCTTCAATAAAACAACAACTTTACACCCCAAAAACGAAATTTCAAGGTATAATGTTTTCCAAGAGTTTTTACCATTTTCTGTTTTCATGGCAAACTCCCATTAAAAATTATCCCCATAATTGCACTTATGGGGGTGTTTATTTTACAACAATCTTTCTAAAACCAAATCCCAATTAAATTAAACACTCTTAAAAGCTTGATTGAGTACATCAAAACACCCTAAAACTTTTTTTGAAATCCAATAAATTTGTGGTAAAATTAAACGCATTGTAAATAAATTCTCATTTTGATACATTTTTTGCAATAAAACATTACTTTAAGGAACATTTTATGAAAAAAACGAAAAAAACGATTCTGCTTTCTCTAACTCTTGCGGCATCATTACTGCACGCTGAAGACAACGGCGTTTTTTTAAGCGTGGGCTATCAAATCGGTGAAGCGGTTCAAAAAGTGAAAAACGCCGACAAGATCCAAAAGCTTTCAGACACTTATGAAAAATTAAGCAAGCTTTTAGCCAATAGTGGCGCTGGCTCAAAGACAAGCGCGCAAGCAATCAACCAAGCGGTCAATAATTTGAACGAACGCGCAAAAACTTTAGCCGGTGGGACAACCAATTCCCCTGCCTATCAAGCCACGCTTTTAGCGTTGAGATCGGTGTTAGGGCTATGGAATAGCATGGGTTATGCGGTCATATGCGGAGGCTATACCAAAAGTCCAGGCGAAAACAATCAAAAAAATTTCCACTACACCGATGAGAATGGCAACGGCACTACAATCAATTGCGGTGGGAGCACAAATAGTGATGGCACTCATAGTTCAAATGGCACTAATACGCTAAAAGCAGATAAGGGTGTTTCTCTATCCATCAAGCAATACGAAGATATCCATGAAGCCTATCAGATTCTTTCAAAAGCTTTAAAACAAGCCGGGCTTGCTCCTTTAAATAGCAAAGGGGAAAAGTTAAAAGCGCATGTAACCACATCAAAGTATCAACAAAATAATCAAACTAAAACGACAACTTCTGTTATTGATACGACTAATGATGCGCAAAATCTTTTGACTCAAGCGCAAACGATTGTCAATACCCTTAAAGATTATTGCCCCATGTTGATAGCGAAATCTAGTAGTGGAAATAGTAACGGAGCCGCTACAAACACCCCTTTATGGCAAACAGCCGGTGGCGGCAAAAATTCATGCGAGACTTTTGGTGCGGAGTTTAGTGCCGCTTCAGACATGATTAATAATGCACAAAAAATCGTTCAAGAAACCCAACAACTCAGCGCCAACCAACCAAAAAATATCACACAACCCAATAATTTCAACCTTAACTCTCCTAGCAGTCTTACGGCTTTAGCTCAAAAAATGCTCAAAAACGCGCAATCTCAAACAGAAATTTTAAAACTAGCCAATCAAGTGGAGAGCGATTTTAACAAACTTTCTTCAGGCCATCTTAAAGACTACATAGGGAAATGCGATGCGAGCGCTATAAGCAGTGCGAATATGACAATGCAAAATCAAAAGAACAATTGGGGGAACGGGTGTGCTGGCGTGGAAGAAACTCTGTCTTCATTAAAAACAAGTGCCGCTGATTTTAACAACCAAACGCCTCAAATCAATCAAGCGCAAAGCCTAGCCAACACCCTTATTCAAGAACTTGGCAACAACCCTTTTAGGAATATGGGCATGATCGCTTCTTTAAGCAATAACGGGGCTATGAACGGCCTTGGGGTGCAAGTGGGTTACAAGCAATTTTTTGGAGAAAAGAAAAGATGGGGGTTAAGGTATTACGGCTTTTTTGACTACAACCACGCCTATATCAAATCCAACTTCTTTAACTCGGCTTCTGATGTGTGGACTTATGGGGTGGGCAGCGATTTATTGTTTAATTTCATCAATGATAAAAACACCAACTTTTTAGGCAAGAATAACCAGATTTCAGTGGGGCTTTTTGGAGGAATCGCCTTAGCAGGGACTTCGTGGCTTAATTCTCAATTCGTGAATTTAAAAACCATCAGCAATGTCTATAGCGCTAAAGTGAATACGGCTAACTTCCAATTTTTATTCAATTTGGGCTTGAGAACCAATCTCGCTAGGCCTAAGAAAAAAGATAGCCATCATGCGGCTCAACATGGCATGGAATTGGGCGTGAAAATCCCTACCATTAACACGAATTACTATTCTTACTTGGGAACTAAATTGGAATACCGAAGACTCTATAGCGTGTATCTCAATTATGTGTTTGCTTATTAAAAACTCTCTTTTTAAAAGGGGGGTTAAACTTCTAAAAAAACCTCTAAAGCTAAAAATTTTCAAAAAACAATCATTAAACCCAAAAATGAAATTTTAAGGTATAATGTTTTTGCCATTTTTAATTTTCCATGGCAAACTCCTTTTTAGAATTTACCCCCATAATCGCTCTTATGGGGCGTTTGTTTTGCAACAATCTTTTCAAATTTAAAAAAACGCTCCCTCAAAAACCATTAAAGAGTGAAATTACCTTACAAGATGAGCTTTTTTGCGATTTTCGTTAAAACGATTATTTTTTAGCGGAGTTTTTAAAAAAAAGGGTTTTTTACTCACTTCTCTTGATTGAAACAACACAATCAAGCATCTTAAGGCAATTTAAAATAAAATAGTGCTAGCATAACCCCAAAGCCCCTTATTAAATTAATCTATACCAAATAGTAAGGAGTTATCTAACATGGGGTTTTTCAAGCTTAAAGAACACAACACGAACGTTGCCACCGAGTTTAGAGCGGGTTTAACGACTTTTATCACCATGATTTACATCGTGCCGCTAAACGCTCTTATCCTTTCTCAAGCCAACATGCCTTATGAAGCCCTTTTGAGCGCAACGGCCATTATCACTATCTTATCAAGCGTGTTTAACGGATTGTGGGCAAACACCCCCATAGCCATGAGCGTGGGCTTAGGGTTGTCAGCTTATTTTAGCTTTGGGTTGGTTCAAGGGCTAAAACTCCCTTGGCAGAGCGCTTTAGGCATCGTAGCGCTCTCTGGAGCGATTTTTGTGATTTTGTCTTTCACTAAATTTAGAAGTTGGGTCATGCGAAGCATTCCTAGCGATTTAAGGCGTGCGGTGAGCGCGGGGATAGGGGCTTTTATCGCATTTATTGGCCTTAAAGAAATGCATATCGTCGTTACCCATAAGGCTACGCTTGTAACCTTAGGCGATTTTGGCGATCCGCATGTGTTATTGGGGGTTGTGGGAATCATTCTAACTTTCGCGCTCTACACGCTCAAAATCAGGGGTTCTTTCATTATAGCGGTCTTAATCACTTCCATTCTCGCATGGGTTTTAAAGCTAGCCCCTTACCCTAGCGAGTTTTTTTCCATGCCCGCTAGCATTGGCCCTATCGCCTTTCAATTAGACTTTAAGGGCATTTTTTTTGATGCGAGTGGGGCTTTCACTTTAGCGTTAGTGCCGGTTATCATCACTTTTTTTGTAACCGATTTGTTTGATTCTTTAGGCACGCTTGCAGGGATTGGCCACAAGACTGATTTTTTCAATGATGAAGAAAAAAACAAGGAATTGGAAAAGACTTTGGAAGCGGATGCGGTGGCTTCTTTAGGGAGCGCGGTGGTGGGCGTTTCTACCACGACGGCTTTTATAGAGAGCGCGAGTGGGGTTGAAGAGGGGGGCCGCACAGGGCTGACAGCGGTTTTTACCGGATTATTTTTTGTTTTAACGCTCTTTTGCTTGCCTCTTTTAAAAGCCATTCCCAGCAATGCGATTTATCCGGTGCTAGTGGTAGTAGGGGTTTTGATGTTTAGCGTGTTAGAGGGGGTGAATTTTAAAGACATGGCCATTAGCGTTTCCACTTTTTTAACCGTGGTGATGATGCCCTTAACCTTCTCCATTGCCGATGGCTTAGCCTTTGGCTTTTTGTCTTATAGTATCATCAAATTAGTTCAAAAAGACTTCAAAGCGCTCAATTCGGGCATCATCATTCTCTGCATCATTTCTGTTTCTGTATTTATCTTTCGTTAAGCTCTTTTTAAGGGGCTTTGCATTTTTTACCCATTTCATGCCTCTTTTTCTTTATTTAGACAGATTATTATCTTAAAATAATTGTAATATCATTATTATTATATCAACTCAATAAAAAAGGAGAAGGTATGCAAAAAACTTCTAACACTCTGGCGCTGGGGAGTTTGACAGCGCTATTCTTTCTAATGGGTTTTATCACGGTTTTAAACGACATTTTAATACCACACTTAAAGCCCATTTTTGACTTGACCTATTTTGAAGCTTCACTCATTCAATTTTGCTTTTTTGGGGCGTATTTCATCATGGGAGGAGTTTTTGGGAATGTGATCAGTAAAATCGGCTACCCTTTTGGCGTGGTGCTTGGTTTTGTGATCACAGCGAGCGGGTGCGCGTTGTTTTATCCGGCGGCGCATTTTGGTTCCTATGGGTTTTTTTTAGGAGCGTTGTTTATTTTAGCGAGCGGGATTGTGTGCTTACAGACTGCCGGTAATCCCTTTGTAACCTTGCTTTCTAAAGGTAAAGAAGCCAGAAACCTGGTTTTAGTCCAGGCGTTCAATTCGCTTGGCACGACTTTAGGGCCTATTTTTGGGAGCTTGTTGATTTTTAGCACGACTAAAATGGGCGATAATGCAAGTTTGATAGATAAGTTAGCGGACGCTAAAAGCGTTCAAATGCCTTATTTGGGCTTGGCGGTGTTTTCGCTTCTTTTAGCGCTCATCATGTATCTTTTGAAATTGCCTGATGTGGAAAAAGAAATGCCTAAAGAAACGACGCAAAAAAGCCTGTTTTCGCACAAACACTTTGTTTTTGGGGCTTTAGGGATCTTTTTCTATGTGGGGGGAGAAGTGGCGATTGGCTCATTCTTGGTGCTAAGCTTTGAAAAGCTTTTGAATTTAGACCCTCAATCAAGTGCGCATTACTTGGTGTATTATTGGGGCGGTGCGATGGTGGGCCGTTTCTTAGGCAGTGTTTTGATGAATAAAATCGCTCCTAATAAATACCTGGCTTTCAACGCCTTAAGCTCTATCGTGCTTATCGCTTTGGCTATTCTCATTGGAGGCAAGATCGCTTTATTCGCTCTGACTTTTGTGGGCTTTTTCAACTCTATCATGTTCCCTACCATCTTTTCTTTGGCTACGCTCAATTTAGGGCATCTCACTTCTAAGGCTTCTGGGGTGATTAGCATGGCGATTGTAGGAGGGGCGTTAATCCCCCCCATTCAAGGTGCGGTTACAGACATGCTCACAGCAACCGAATCAAATTTGCTCTACGCTTATGGTGTGCCGTTATTGTGCTATTTTTATATCCTCTTCTTTGCGCTTAAAGGGTATAAGCAAGAAGAAAACTCCTAAAAAAAAAGGGGGGGGTTTCTCTTTTATTTTCTTTTTTTTAGCTTGTTTTAAAAATTTAAAAAATTCCAAATTAAATAAGGTTTTATTTGTCAGTATTTGATGAGGACAGAGCTTTTTTTAACGCTTGAGGTAAAAACACAAACAGGGTTTTTAAAATTTTTTAAGATGCGATCAAAAATATCCGCAACGAATAAGAAAAATCTCCTAATTACAAAAGATTAAGAGATTTTAAGAATGAAGCGAAGAATAAAGACTAGTAAATGGGTTTAGCGCCTTTGAATTTATATTCCGTAAGAAACCCGGTGCCATCAAAATTACCCACCAAAGAGATCTTTGCAATATCACCCACTTGACAATCCGTCTCTAAAATAAGATAAGGCACTTCATTTTGACCGATTAAAGTGATCACTTGGCCCTTTTTTTCACGGCTTTGCTTGGGGAACTCTTTAGAATCAAGGCCTGTGGTATTATCGCCGGTTTGGAGCATTCTAAAAGCATAGCACATGCCGTCATTGATTTGAGCGCTATAAATTTTGCCTTTTTTAACTTCTTTTTTAACCCCCGGTTTAACCGCAATGCGTATTTCTGAATGGATCTCAGCTTCTTGCATTTTGCCATTATAATTTCGCACCTGAACCTTATGCACGCCATTAGGATCTCCCTTTTTAAGCAGAGAATCTTCATAACTGAATTTTTGAATGTCTAAATCCCCATCAACAAAACTCCTAGCGTCAAGCTGAACGCTCAAAAGCCCTAGCAACCCAACCAACGAAAATTTCAAACAACGCTTATAAAAATAACTCATCAACAAATCCTTTCAATGTAAAATCAAACAAATATATCCCAAAATGAAAAACAAAAAGATCACAAAATTGCTAATTTAACAACAAAAACGCACCTTGTCAAGAAATCAAAGCCTAAAGAAATCATTCAAAAATAATTTCTTCCGGTTTGATTCCATCGCCATAAACAGGCTCTAAAGTCTCCTTGTAAGCTTCTTTTAAAAAGTCGCTAGAAATGAGGGAATCAATTTCGTTGTTCAACCATTCTAAAAGCTTAGGGTTACCCTTTTTAATCGCTGGAGCGATCACATCCTTATCGCCAAGGCTTGTAATGCCTAATTTAAATTCAGGGTGTTGTTTCGCCCAAGCGAGCAACAAAGTGTTGTCATGGGCTAGAGCGGTAGCCTTATTGTTTAAAAGGGCTAAAAAAGTCTCTGTGTTTTGCTCAAATTTCAAAAGTTTGATATTGGGGTAATTTTTAGTGAAATAAAAATCCGCTGTCGTGCCTTTATTCACAATCAACTCTTTATCTTTCAACTCTTCTATATCTTTAATGACCCCATCTTTAGAAATCACCCCCAAAGCGACTTTCATATACGGATTAGCGAAATCCACGACTTTTTCTCTTTCTTTGGTGTGCGTGAAATTAGCCATGATAATATCCACTTTATTGGCTTTTAAAAATTCCACCCTAGCTGAGGCTTCTACAGGGATAAACTCTATCTTATTTTCATCGCCCAATAAATCAAGGGCCATGCGTTTAGCGATGACCACATCATAGCCTTGATAGTTCCCTTTAGAATCCACAGAGCCAAAAGGAGGCTTATCGCTAAAAACCCCCACCTTTAAAACCCCCCTTTGTTTAATGACTTCTAAAGCGTCTTTCTTTTCTTTATGGCTATCAGAGCATGCGCTAAAGACTAAAGCGATTAAAACTAAAAATAGCCCCCACATTTTAAAAAGCCCGTTTGTTTTCATAAAACCACCTTTTTTTAAAATTAAAACTATCTTTTTAGCAAACTTTATTTAACAGCTCCCTAAAAAATGGAAAGTTTCTAAAAATTTTTGCGCTCTTTGAGATTTCGGATGGTTAAAAAATTCTTTAGCGCTGTTTTCTTCAGCGATTTTACCGCTATCAAAAAACACGATTTTATGAGCGATTTTTTGCGCGAATTTCATTTCATGCGTTACAATCACCATGCTCATGCCCGTTGTGGCTAGTTCTAAAATCACTTCTAAAACTTCTTTAACCATTTCAGGGTCTAATGAGGCGGTTACTTCATCAAAAAGCATGATTTTGGGTCGCATGCATAAAGAGCGCACGATCGCTACTCGTTGTTTTTGCCCACCGCTCAATTCTTTAGGGTAAGCTTGTTGTTTATGCTCCAAACCCACTCGCTTTAAAAGCTCTACGGCTTGAGAAATGACCTCATCTTTGGATCGTTTTTGCACTTTTAAGGGGGCGAGTAAGATATTATCTAACACATTTAAATGCGGGAACAATTCATAATTTTGAAACACCATGCCTATTTTTTGGCGCATTTGATTCCAGTTAGTGGTTGGCGTATTAAGGTTAGTGTTTTCAAAAAGAATTTCACCTCCATCAATCTTTTCAAGCCCGTTTAAACATTTTAAAAAAGTGCTTTTCCCGCACCCGCTAGGCCCTAAAATCACTGCCACTTCACCCTTATTCAAAGTGAAATTGATGCCGTCTAAAACCAAATGGTTTTGATAGGTTTTTTTTAACCCTTTGGTTTCTAAAATCACGCTCATTTTACCCTCTAATGTATTGGAATTTTTTTTCTAAATAGGAACTATACAGGCTCAAACTATAGCATAAACTAAAATAAAACATTAAGATAACGCCATAAACCACAAAGCTTGCATTAGGCATGCGTAAGAGGTTAAGCTCTATGATTTGCTGGCCCACTTTTAGCAAATCAATCGCTCCAATGAGAGAGACTAAAGCCGTGGTTTTAATCATGCGCGTGAACAAATTAAGGCTTGAGGGCAATAAAGACAAAAAGCTTTGAGGGAAAATAATATTAAAAATCACCTTTTTTGAATCTAAGCCTAAGGCTAGAGCGCTTTCTACTTGGTGTTTGCTCACGGAAGTTAAAACCCCTCTAGTCAAATCCATCATTTCAGCGCCCCCCCACAAGCTAAAAACAATAACGCTCGCCAAAACCGCGCTAATGTGCAAATCAAACAAGCTCGCTAACCCAAAATACACAATAAAAAGCCATGCTAAAAGCGGGATGATGCGAATGCTTTCTAAATACACACGACACGCTAAAACCATTATTTTAGAGCCAAACGCCATCAAACTCCCTAAAAGCATTCCAACAATGATTGAAATAACCGCAGAGCTAAGAGCGATCAAAAGAGTGGTTTCAAACCCTTCTAACAAACGCTTGAGGTTGTCTAATTCTAACAAAACTCCCATTTTAAGCCACTTTCTTTTTAAAAAAACGCTCTAAGATCACAAACAAAACGCTTAAAGGGAGTAAAGCGATCAAATAAGTGAGGCTTAACATCAAAAGGCTTTCAGTCGTTTTGTAATAAATGCCAATAAAATCTTTCGCCACAAACATAATATCGGTTAGGGCTATCGCGCCCACCACCGAAGTTTCTTTGAGTAAAAAAATCACATTCGCCCCTATAGAAGGCATAGAAACGCTTAAGCTTTGAGGCAGAATAATATAATACATCATCTTCAAAGGGCTAAACCCTAAACTCAAAGCGCTTTCTCTTTGAATGGAAGCCAAGCTCTTAAACCCAAGCAAAAAACTTTGACTCATATACCCCCCACCCAAAAACCCTAACGCTAAAATCGCGCATTCTAAAGCGCTCAAACCGATTTCATTCAACCCGTAATACAAAAAGAAAAGTTGGATGAGTAGGGGCGTGTTCCTAGCGATTTCGCCATAGATATAGACAACAGGAGAGATAAAGCGCGTTTTAAAATACAAAATGATCGCGCACAAAAACCCCACCAAAAGAGAGAGCAAAATCCCAAAGAAAGAAATATAAAGCGTGAGTTCTAATCCCTTAAAAAACGCAGGGATGGAGTGAAACATAAAATCCCAATCTAATGCCATAACGCTATACCTTAAAATTAATGACGCTTTAAAGCACCATGTTTAAAAACAGCTCTTACTCACCCTAATTGTTAGAAGTTTGGAAAACCCAAGCCTTTATGCGGGAAGTTTATGAGCTATTTTGCCACTATTCAAAGAAAATTTGGATTATAATAAAAAAACTGGCTGAAATTAACAACAATGATTAAATAATCATTAAATGGAGAGGACATGCAAAAAAGTTTAGTTTCTTTGGCTTGGGTTTTTGTAGCTATTTTAGGGGCGATCTGTTTAGGGGTGTTAGCCTTACACAAGGGCGAGAGCATTAACACGCTATGGCTTGTAGTAGCGAGCGCTTGCATTTATAGCATAGGCTATCGTTTTTATAGCCATTTTATCGCTTATAGAGTGTTAAAGTTAGACGATAACAGAGCCACGCCCGCATGTATAAGGAATGACGGCAAGGATTTTGTGCCAACCGATAAAGCGATCACCTTTGGGCATCATTTCGCCGCTATTGCTGGGGCTGGCCCTTTAGTAGGACCGATACTAGCCGCTCAAATGGGTTACTTGCCCTCTATCTTATGGATTTTGATAGGCTCGGTTCTAGGGGGTTGCGTGCATGATTTTGTGGTGCTTTTTGCTTCCATTAGACGCGATGGCAAGTCTTTAGGCGAAATGATCAAGCTTGAAATGGGTAAATTTGTAGGTATGATCGCAAGTCTTGGCATTTTAGGGATCATGCTCATTATCATTGCGATTTTAGCGATGGTGGTGGTGAAGGCTTTAGCGCATTCGCCTTGGGGCTTTTTTACGATCGCAATGACTATTCCCATTGCGATCCTTATGGGGCTTTACATGCGGTTTTTCAGGCCACATAAGATTTTAGAAGTTTCTGTTATCGGCTTTATTTTGTTGATTATAGCGATTTATGCGGGCAAATATATTTCTTTAGATCCCAAACTAGCGTCAATTTTTACTTTTGAAGCCGGCTCTTTAGCGTGGATGATCATGGGTTATGGTTTTGTGGCTTCTATTTTGCCGGTATGGTTTTTACTCGCTCCACGAGATTATTTAAGCACTTTTTTAAAAATTGGCGTTATAGGGGTGTTGGTTGTGGCCATTATTTTTGTCGCTCCGCCCTTACAAATCCCTAAAATCACGCCCTTTGTAGATGGCAGTGGGCCTGTGTTTGCAGGAAGCGTGTTCCCTTTCTTGTTTATCACGGTGGCTTGTGGGACGATTAGCGGCTTTCATGCTTTAATTTCTTCAGGCACGACCCCTAAAATGCTCGCTAAAGAAAGCGACGCCAGGCTAGTGGGCTATGGCTCTATGGTGATGGAGAGCGTTGTGGCTCTTATGGCGTTGGTGTGTGCGGGGATTTTACACCCAGGGCTTTATTTCGCTATCAATTCCCCAGAAGTGAGCATCGGTAAAGATATAGCTGATGCGGCTTCGGTGATTAGCTCATGGGGGTTTAATATCAGCGCTGAAGAAATCCGTGAGATGACCAAAAACATCGGCGAAAGCTCCATTTTGAGCCGCACCGGTGGGGCGCCCACTTTTGCGATCGGTTTAGCGATGATCGTGTATCACATTTTAGGGGATCCAAGCGTGATGGCGTTTTGGTACCATTTTGCGATTTTGTTTGAAGCTTTGTTTATTTTAACCGCTGTGGATGCTGGCACACGAACCGCTCGTTTCATGATTCAGGATTTGCTCGGTAATGTTTATAAACCTTTGGGTAATCTTAGTTCCTATAAGGCTGGGATTTTTGCCACTCTTTTGTGCGTGGTAGGGTGGGGGTATTTCTTGTATCAAGGCACGATCGATCCTAAAGGGGGGATTTATACGCTATGGCCTTTATTTGGCGTGAGTAACCAGATGTTAGCGGGCATGGCGTTGTTGTTGGTTACGGTGGTGTTGTTTAAAATGGGGCGTTTTAAGGGGGCAATGGTAAGCGCCTTGCCGGCAGCTTTGATTTTAGCAATCACTTTTTATAGCGGTATTTTAAAGGTGATGCCAAAGAGTGATGATAGCGTGCTTAATAACGTTTCGCATGTGGCGCAAATGCAAATCATCAAAGAAAAAATCGCGCTCACTACCGATGAAAAAGCGCTCAAAACCCTCCAAAAATCCTTTCTTAACCATGCGATTGATGCGATTTTGTGCGTGTTTTTCATGCTTGTAGCGTTATTAGTGCTGATCGTGAGCGTTAGGATTTGCTCAAACGCTTATTTTAAAAATCAAATTTACCCACCGCTAGCTGAAACGCCCTATATCAAAGCCGCTTGAATAAAAAAGGGGTTTTAGCCCCCTTTAAATCCATAAAATTTAAATCCATAAAAAAAGTTTGACCCTGTTCGTGAAGTGTGCAAACACTAAAGGCATTTGGGATTTCTGTTTTAGTTTTTAAAAAGCTATCGCTTGCTTTTTTAAAAGCTCAATTTTAAAGATGATGAAGATAATGGATATTTTACTTAATGGGTATGATTTAAAAGAGGGCTTTGCTTGAAAAGAAATTTTACATATAGAGATTAGAAAAACAGCGTTAAAAAACGCCTATCATATCGTAGGAGACAGCATCAAAATGATGCCTACTATATTTTGTGATCATAGTATCAAAAAGACGCCTACCATAATCATAGGGTAGCATCAAAAAGATGCTACTAGAGCCGTGTATAACGCGCTCCTGTCAGAATAAAGGGCTGGGAAGTTTTTAGGCACAGGCCCGTTTTCACCCGGTTTAAAGCCTTTGTTGGTATGCACGCCATAATATGCAAGATCCACGCTACCGCTCAAATATTCATTGAATTTATAGCCTAAAGAGATCATCGCTCTCGCTTCCCAAGAAACTACTGAATTGGAGTATTGCGTGGCGAATTTCCATGTGAATTTTTTGGCAAAATGAGTGCCGCCACAAGAAAGGAAAATGGTAGCGGCGTCTCTTTTAAGGGCTGTGCCTGTAAAACCCGCATAGACGCTGTTACTCCCCATGATCACACCGCTTGGATTCCCCATGTTGCCTATCCAACCATTAGCGTTTTGAAAGACTTTATAAAAGGCGATGGAAACATTGTAATTGTTGATGTCAAAGCGTTGGCGGATAATGAGGTTTTGCCCGTTTTGAGTGGCAGGCGTGTCGTATTTATAGACTGGGCTTCCATTGGATTTAACGATCATCCAAGGGTAGTAAATGGGGAAAAACCCTATGACAGCCGTATCAGAGCGAAAGCCTGTGCCGCTAAAATTGGGGTTAGAGTCCCAACCAATCTTAACGCCTGGAGCGTTAAAGATTTGAGGCGAAAGGTAATAAAAGCCTTCTATGAGAAAACGATGAGGTTTATAGGTGAGTTGCACCGCATGCGTGCCATAAAGCACCTTTCGCCCATGGCTATCATAACCTCCCTTATCGTTTTTGGTAAAGCCTCCGCTATAAGTGGTCCGTGCGGCAAACCAATCCATCAAAAACGAACCGTAAGCGAACGCCCTACCCCATGAGCTAAACCAAGTCAAGCGCGCATGCTTGTATTGCCCAGAAACTTGAAAGCCTTGCGTTTGACCGCTTTTATAAGGCATAGTGGAGAGATAGCGTCCGGCTTTTATTTCAAAATAATTCTTATAGGCGTATTCTAAATACGCATCGCTAAAGACATAGTTGCGGACATTTTTGTTGTGTTTCATGTTCTGTGTCTCAAGGCTATCGGTCTGTAAGATATTCGTATAGCCCCCCATGAACCCATCATAATAACCAAAGAGGTTGTAAGCCACAGATCCGTCTTCAAACTTCTTCGTGCCGTCATAAAAAATAGATCCCACCATGCCCCCTATTTTGCCTTTTAGAACATGGTCTGAAACCTTTTTGGGTAACAGGCTAAAACCAAGCCCTAAATAGCCCGCAATCGTTGCGAATTGCTGCATAGGGTAGATGCCTCTTTCTTTATTGATTTTATGCTGGTTAAAACCGATAGTGCTGGATTGATCCACAAAGCCGTTGAGCTTAGCTTCAAAACCTTGCAACGAAGAGCTTAAAAACGCTCCAAAGAATAAAACCTGACTTGCCTTTTTCATGCATGCCTCCTAAAATGAGATTGATAAATGCAAATGCTTTTAAAGATAAATCTATTCTTTGATTTTTATTATTCTTAGCTTTGAAATAATTATAATATGTAAAATAATGCGTATGATGAGAAAGTCAAGCTTTTAAAGGCTAAAAACGATCAATTTGTGGAAAATTTACTCTCTTTAAATTCAAATGGCTAATATATGGCGATAAAATCCGTTATGATTAACGGATTATTTTGAATGGAGCGCTTGAGAATGGGGTTAAGCTTTGCTTTATTGTTTTTAGGTTTTATCTTGTTGTAAGATAAAGCCTATTGGTTGTAATTCTTATACAATTCTATTAAGTGTTTAGTGGAGCTGTCAAAATAAGCGTTGCTTTTATGCCCTTCTAATTCTTGTAAAATCGGCACGGCTAATTCTTTCCCAAGCTCCACGCCCCATTGATCAAAGCTGTTAATATCCCAAATAACCCCTTGCACAAAGACCTTATGCTCATAAAGAGCCACCAATGCCCCAATATTGCTTGGTGAAATCTTTTCTAATAAAAGGATATTAGAGGGGCGGTTGCCAAAAAACACCCTATGGTGGGCTAAGTCTTTGGCTTCATCTTTGTCTAAGCCTTTAGAAAGCAATTCCCCAAGCGCTTCTTCATAGCTTTTGCCTTTCATGAAGGCTTGCGCTTGCGCTAAAACATTGCTGAATAAAATCTCATGATGGCCTTTAGCGTTAGGTTTTTTATCCAAAGAGGCGATAAAATCAATGGGGATTAAATGCGTGCCTTGATGCAAGAGCTGGAAAAAGGCGTGCTGAGCGTTAATGCCCATATCGCCCCAAACAACAGGGCAGGTGTCATAGGGGATGATTTCGCCTTTTTTGCTGATGCGTTTGCCATTGCTTTCCATATCCAATTGCTGGATGAATTTAGGGAAATGCCTTAAATACTGATCATAAGGAGCGATCAAGTGGCTTTTGGATTGAAAAAAATTGATATACCACACGCCGATTAATCCCATTAAAACGGGCAAATTGCTTTCAAAAGGGGTGTTTCTAAAATGCTCATCCATCAAATACGCCCCTTTCAAAAGAGCGTTAAAATTTTTCTTCCCTAAATAGATCATAATGGATAAGCCAATGGCCGACCACAAGCTATAACGCCCCCCTACAAAATCCCAAAATTCAAACATGTTATGCTCGTCAATGCCAAATTGTTGCACGGCTTCTTTGTTGGTGGATACCGCTACAAAGTGCTTAGCGATATGCTTTTCATCGCCGCTCCTTTCTACAAACCATTTTCTAGCGGTTAGGGCGTTGGTTAAGGTTTCTTGAGTGGAAAAAGTCTTGGAAGCCACGATAAAAAGCGTGCTGGCCGGATTGATTTTTTCCAAAACGTCTAAAATCTGCGTGCCATCCACATTAGACACAAAATGCATTTTTAATCTCGGATGACCGTAGCGTTTTAAGGCGGTGCAAACCATTAAAGCGCCCAAATCTGACCCCCCAATACCGATATTGACAATATCAGTGATCACTTGATTAGTATAGCCCAATCTTTTACCGCTTCTCACGCTATCGCTAAAGGCTCGCATGCGTTTTAAAACGCTTCTCACGCTTTTTAACACTTCCATGTTGTCTAGCAAGATTTCTGCGTCATTCAAACTTCTTAAGGCGGTGTGTAAAACGGCCCTTTTTTCGGTGGTGTTGATTTTTTCGCCCTTAAACATCGCTTCAATCTTTTCTTCTAAAGAGCAGTCGTTCGCTAATTCAAAAAGAAGCTTTAAAGTGGTATCGTTCAAGCGGTTTTTGGAATAGTCCAAGCTCAAGCTTTCCAATTGCACGAAATAACGGCTCGCTCGCTCTTTGTCTTTAGAAAACCAATCGTGCATGTGCACTTCTTTGATTTCTTCATAATGTTTGAGTAATTTTGGATAAGTTTTTAATTGGGTTAGCATCAATACCCCTTAAATAAAAGATATAACGCTGTATTATAAGCTAGTTTTAATTATAATTTTCAAATGTTAAGAAAAAACATTTTAGCTTACTATGGGGCGAATTTTCTCTTAATCATCGCTCAAAGCTTGCCCCATGCGATTTTAACCCCCTTGTTGCTTTCTAAAGGGCTTAGTTTGAGTGAAATCTTGCTCGTGCAAACCTTTTTTAGCTTTTGCGTGCTGGTGGCTGAATACCCGAGCGGTGTTTTAGCGGATTTGATGAGCCGGAAGAATTTATTTTTGGTTTCTAATGCCTTTTTAATCGCTAGTTTTTCGTTTGTGCTTTTCTTTGATAGCTTTATCCTCATGCTTTTAGCGTGGGGGTTGTATGGTTTGTATAGCGCATGCTCTAGCGGCACGATTGAAGCTTCACTCATCACAGACATTAAAGAAAATAAAAAAGATTTGTCCAAGTTTTTAGCCAAAAACAATCAAATCACTTATTTAGGCATGATTATAGGGAGTTCTTTGGGATCGTTTTTGTATCTCAAAATCCATGCGATGTTGTATATCGTGGGGATTTTTTTAATCATGCTTTGCGTGCTAACGATTATGTTTTATTTTAAAGAGAATCAAGCGGATTTTAAAAGCCAAAAAAGCCTGAAACTCCTTAAAGAGCAAGTTAAAGGCAGTCTTAAAGAGCTTAAGGATAACCCCAAGCTTAAAATTTTGTTAGTGGGGCATTTGATTACGCCTATCTTTTTTATGAGCCATTTTCAAATGTGGCAAGCGTATTTTTTAAAACAAGGCGTTAAAGAGCAATACCTTTTTATGTTTTATATCGCTTTTCAAGTGATTTCTATCCTCATTCATTTTTTAAAAGCCAAAAATTACAGCCAAAAAATCGCCTTGAGTTTGCTTGTGGTGTTACTAAGCGTTAGCCCCTTATTGCTTAGCAATATCCCTTATTGTTTCATAGGGGTGTATGCACTCATGGTGGCGTTTTTCACTTACATGAGTTATTGCTTGGGGTATCAATTCTCCAAATTCGTTTCTAAAAACAACATTTCATCGCTCTCATCGCTTTTATCAAGCTGTGTGCGTGTGGTTTCTGTGCTAGTTTTATCGCTCAGCAGTTTGGAACTGCGTTACTTTTCACCCCTAACTATCATCACCATGCATTTTGCCTTAACGCTTCTAATCCTCTTTTTCTTTTTGTATAAGGCTAAGCCGTTTGATGAGTGAGCGGCTCTAAGAGCACAACCTTTTAGCGATTTCTAAAGCGACATCATAGCCATGATTTAGCGCGGTAGCGATGCTCGCTCCTGATTTGAATAAAATATCGCCCACGATGAACAAATTAGGGATATTGTTGCTCTCTAAATTCTCCTTCACCACAGGGATATTCGTGCTAGGATCTAACTCTAAAGAGCAGCGTTTAAAAAACTCTAAAGGCGTAGAGCCGCCGATCGCATACAGCAAGCGATCAAAACTCTCGTTCGTGTTATCGGTGAAGTTAACTTTGATTTGAGTGCCATCTTCTTCTAGGCTTTCAATATCCACTCCAAGCTTGCTTTTAAGCGTGTTGTTGTCTAGGACTTCTTGCAAGTTTTTAGCGTTGTCTTCATTGATACGGCTGAATTCTTTCTTGCGGTAATTGAGAGTGGTTGGGGTGGTTTTACACAAAGCAATGGCGTATTCCACCGCTGAGTTGCCTCCGCCGATCACAAGGGTTTTTTCATTTTCCTTACAATCATTGATGCTAAAAACCACTTGTTTGGAGAGCGCAACAGGGATTTTATAAGCAGTAGGGCGGTTTGGCTGGCCCATTTTCCCGATCGCAACCACCACGAATTTAGCATGATAGGTTGTATTAGAAGTGGTGGTGATTTTAAAGTATTCGCCCTCTTTTTTCACGCTCTCAATATCGGTTTTATAGCTTGGCGTGATGTGATGCTCCTTTAAAAGGTTAGTGAAATTCTCTAAAGTCTCTTCTTTAAAGCTGTCTTTAAAAGGGATATGCCCTTTAAGCTCTACGACTTGCTTTTTATAATCTTTATCAATCCTTTTACCGGCTTTATAAAACTTTTCCAACATGCCTGAATGGCTTTCGGTTTTTTCGCATAAAAGCACTTTTTTAACGCCGGCTATTTCGCATTCTATCGCTGTGGCAATGCCCCCAGGCCCTGCGCCCACTATCAACACATCTAAAATTTCTTGACTCATTTTCTATCCTTTTTATTTTTATTTTTTAATTCTTTTGGCGTTTTTCTTGTAAAATCGCTTCGTTCAAATCGCTCGCGCTATCATACAACACGCTTTCAAGCATGCGTTTTTCATCGTCAAACTGACCGCTTTTAACCCCCCATAAAAACGCTATCAAGCCTACCAATCCCATAAGCACTGAGACAACTAACATGATGGTTAAAATTTCTGTATTCATCTCTATCTTTTAGGTTATTAGGATAACCCTACCATTATACTAAAAGATAGCGTTTAAATCACTAACAACGCTCATTTGGTTGAATAAATTTGGATAACATGAAAATGAGAAAATTAAAAAGAGGGTTTTTATGCAAGAAGCGTTGTTGCGTTTTCAAGAGGGTTTTAAGGAGTGGGGTTATCTTATTTTGTTTTTATATTCTTTAGGGGGTGGGTATGTGGGGATTGTCATCGCTTCTGTTTTGAGCGCTACCACGCACGCTTTGGATATAAAAATAACGATTCTTGTCGCTTTTTTAGGGAATTTAATAGGGAGTGGGGTTCTTGTAGTCTTTGCCCGCTATCAAAAAAGAGAGTTTTTAAAGTATTTCCATAAGCACCGAAGAAAGCTTGCTTTAGCGAGTTTGTGGGTGAAACGCTACGCTTTTTTAATGATTTTTGTCAATAAATATTTGTATGGGATTAAAAGCGTTGTGCCTTTGGCAATTGGTTTTAGCAAATACCCTTTAAAAAGATTTTTATGGCTTAATGTTTTATCCAGTTTTTTGTGGGCGTTAATCGTGGGGAGCGTTTCTTTTCAAGCGAGCGATTGGGTGAAAACGCTGTATGAAAGGCTTTCTCATTACACTTCGTTTTTTGTGATAAGTTTTGTTCTTATCGCGCTTTTAATATGGTTTTTATTGAAACGATATTCGCGCAAAATGGGTTTTTAAGCAAGATTTCTAATTAAATGCGCTAAACTACGCCCACAAGCATTCGCATAAAGCGGGTGCGTTAATATCTTTAAACACAAGGATTGGAATATGGGAAAAATTGGTATCTTTTTTGGGACAGACAGCGGGAACGCTGAAGCCATTGCCGAAAAAATCAGCAAGGCTATTGGTAATGCCGAAGTGATTGATGTGGCTAAAGCTTCTAAAGAGCAATTCAATAGCTTTACAAAGGTTATTCTAGTCGCTCCAACAGCCGGTGCGGGCGATTTGCAAACAGATTGGGAAGACTTTTTAGGCACGCTAGAAGCGAGCGATTTTGCGAATAAAACCATTGGGCTTGTAGGCTTGGGCGATCAAGACACTTACAGCGAAACTTTCGCAGAAGGCATTTTCCACATTTATGAAAAAGCGAAAGCCGGTAAAGTGGTAGGGCAAACTCCCACTGATGGTTATCATTTTGAAGCTTCTAAAGCGGTAGAAGGCGGTAAATTCGTGGGTCTAGTGATTGATGAAGACAATCAAGACGATTTGACAGACGGACGAATTTCAAAATGGGTAGCAGAAATTAAAGGTTCTTTCGCTTAGTCTTTAAAGCCCTAGATTTTAGGGCTTTTTTTAAACTTCTTTTTATATTTTTAATGCTAGAAATAGACAACCAAACCCTACTAGAATCGGACTTTTTGTTATTAGAAAAAATCGCAAATTTTTTAGCCCCCACTCAAATCATTGAACTTGTTTTAGTGAGCGATGAAACCATGCGAGAAATCAATAGGGATTTAAGGAACTGCGATTACGCTACTGATGTTTTGAGTTTCCCTTTAGAAGCGATCCCTCACACCCCTTTAGGGAGCGTGGTGATTAATGCGCCATTAGCTCAAGAAAACGCCCTGAAATTAGGGCATAGCTTAGAAAATGAGATCGCTCTTTTATTCATTCATGGGGTGTTGCACTTGTTGGGCTATGACCATGAAAAGGATAAGGGCGAACAACGCCAAAAAGAGGGCGAACTCATTAAAGCTTTTGACTTGCCTTTGGGTTTGATTGAACGGGCGCAAGATTAGTTTTAAATCTGCTCTAATACTGACAAATAAAGCTTTTAATTTCTTTTAAAATGGGGCTTTAATTATTTTGTCTTATATTTTAAATTTTATTTTATAGTAAAGGGGGGATAGGAGGTAAAACATTTCCTCCTGAAACCCCCCAACTAAATCCCACTAATCCCTTAAGATCGCATTATAAAAAACTATCTCTTGACTAGCGTCAAACTCTTTCGTATTGGATTATAAAAAATGATTTTAGTATTTTTTCAAAGCCCTTCATAATAATACGACTGCGTGATGCCTTTAATGAAAGTTAAGGGATCGTTGATATTAGAACTCAAATGCTTTTTTAAAAGCGTTTTGATTTCCAAATCATTCACAGGACTCCTTTCCATTGCACTCAAATAAGCGGCTTTATCAATCCTTTCCCAAAGCACGATTTTTTTCAATTCCTTTTTAAGCAACAAATCAAGCCATATTCTAGTCGCTCTGCCATTACCCTTTTAAAAAAGGGTGAGCGATATTCATTTCCACATATTTTTCTATGATTTGATTGAAATTGCTTTGCGGCATGCTTTCAATTCTGGGTAAAATCAAATCCAAATACAAGCAATTAGCGAACCTGAAATTCGAAATATTTTTATCCCTGATTTTCCCGGCAAATTCATACAACCCTTCAAACAAAAACCGATGGATTTCTTGCAAGCCCTTGATCGTGCCTACTTCTATGGTGTCAATCAGACCGCTTTGGATCAAATGCTTGGCTTTTTCTAAACTCTGCCTGTCTAAATGCATCGCGCTTATTTTTAGGGGTTTTTAGGGGCGCAATTCTTTAGGGGGCGCATTTTTTTCACGCTTTCATGACATGCTTTGATGAACGCTCCCCTAACCCCCTTTTTTTCTAAAACGCTCAAGCCTTCAATCGTTGCGCCTTTAGGGGTGCAAATTTGCTCTATAATCACCTCAGGGCGTTCTTTTTCTAACAGCTTGGCAAAGCCTTTAAAACTCATTTTTACCAATTCTAAAGAATCTCTAGCGTTCAAGCCCTCTCTAATACCGGCATCTTTCAAACCGCTCGCTACCAAGCTTAAAAACGCGAGCGCGCTCCCATTGGTCGCTATACTGGCATCCACCAACTCTTCATGGCTCACTCGCACGCAATTCCCAAAACTCTCAATAATATTCAAAGCCTTTTGGCTTATTAAGGGCATGGGTGATTTTTCGCACACCGCTGTAGAAGAAAGGGCGAATTTGCTCGCAATGTTGGGCATGCATTTTAAGTAATGTAAAGAATTAATCGCATTGCTTAAAGCTTCAAAATTTACGCCGGCTAAAGCGCTCAAAACGCTTTTGGCTTGCCCTTGATAATTAAAATCCTTAAGGTTATAAGGCTTAAACAATAAAAACACGAATTTTTGGTGTATATCAATAGCGTCTTTGTAAGGCACGATTTGGGCTTGAATGTTTTTTTCTTGTAAAAAGGGGGCGATTTTTTCAGGGTTTCTTCCAGTGATCTCTAAAATAAAACGCTTGGATAAAATTTCATGAGAGCCTTCTAAAATCGCTTGAGCCATATTCCCATAGCCGATGAATTGTAAGATTTCCATGACACACCCTTTTTTTAAAACCCCATGATGTAATTGATATAGAAAGTATAAAGCCTCCTGTAGCTCACATCAGCCCCGGCGCTATTCAAATACGCTTGATTGATGAGAGGCACTTTAATCCCAAATTCCACGCTCTTTTGGCTGATAACCCCTTGATTGTGGAATTTCTTAGCAAAACGCTTGAACTCTGCGAAGTTGGTGCGCACCCCAAAATTCAGCGCCACTTGAAAATTCGTTGAATGGATGTCATTAGCGTTCCCCCAATTGTCAATGATTTGTTGCCTTAAAGAGCTAAGCCAGGTTGCGCCGCCTAGTTGGACCCCAGCAAATAGCCCAAAATTCAACGCTTTAGTGTTGTAAGTCCTCCTGAATAAATTCCATAAAAAATCCGTGCCTACCCCATAAGCAAAGATATTCGCTTTCACGCTTTGATTGGCCACACCGATTTCACTAAAGCCGTAATCAAAGAAAAAATAATGCCTAAGGCCTAATTTTCTCGCTTTACCAAAGAAGTATTTATAGCCTATGCCAACCCCTAAGCCGTTGCTCATGCCGTGTTGGGTGCTTTTAGCGGCCGCATACTGGCTTAAAACGGGTTGGGAGCCGTAGTTATTGGCTTGGTTTTGCGCGTTTTGGACCTGATTTCTGGCGTTAATCATCGCATCAATGAGTTTTTGTTGCACCATAAAGAAGGTTTTATCCCCTAAAAGCTGCCGTAAGGTTTGCGAGAACGACTGAATGGTGGTGGTGTTAGAAGTGATTTCTTGGAGCAAGGTTAAAATCGCGTTAGGGCTAATGTCGTTTTGTAAGGCTTGAAACCCTTGAGAAATAGCGCTCGTAATCGCTTGAAAAGCGCTTGTAAGACTAGAAGATACATTACTATCATTATTTTGGATAAACCCGGCGGTTTTGATAAATTCAGTGAGCAAATGGATTAAATTATTCGTATCGCTCACCCCATTCATAGGGATTGCCCCTAAGAGATTGATAAGCCCACCGGAGCAAGTAGAACTAGCACCGCTACTACCATTACTACCATTACATAAATTACTGAGACTGCTACTATTATTTTTTAACGCTTCAAAGAATTGTTTTAAGCCGTTTTCAACGCCTTTATTATTCCCTGAACTAGCGATAATGTTGGCTATTTTTTGGGCGTCATTATAGACTTTTTGTAAATTGCTGTCGGTTGTGGTGGTTGCGGTGGTTGCGGTGGTGGCGCTTTGTTTGTTGGGGGTGTAGCAATTGCTCCCACTGCCTCCATTGCTTCCATTGGTGCATGTTTGATAGCCGTTGTTACTGCCACTATTACCGCTACTATTATAAGTTCCCAACTTCCCATCGCTGGCGTCTGTGAGCATCTGGTAGGCTGTGTTGATTTGACTGGTGCCATTCCCGCCTCCACTGCTTCCCCCATTATTTCCACCATTACCATTAACGCTCTTAAGATTTGTGATGATTTGATTGAGCAAACCACCGCTAGTGAGCGTGATTTGTTGGACATTGTAGGTGATGCTGTTCCCACCACTGCTCCCGCTTTGAGTTGTTGCTTGTGTTTGATACCCTAAAGCGCTTTGTAACCCGCTGTAATAAGCCTTAGAATCGGACCACTGCTGATAGCACCAGTTGCCACCACTCCCATTCGTTCCGCTCGCGCATGCGTTATTATTGTTGGTTGCTCCGCTTGTTTGCTGGGTTTGTTGGCTTTGATTGATCATGGCTTGCATTGAAGTGGGCGTTTGTTGGTCAATCGTATTGATGAGCTGGTAGAAATTCGCTCTCAATTGGATGCGTAAATCTTGGTTATTGTTAGGTGTCATCTCTTGCGACTGACTCCCATTAGTGTTGTAAATCGCATTCGCCCAAGCTTGGATATTACTGCTTTGGCTTTGAAAAGCGCTTTGAATGCTTTGCTGGAAATTATTGACATTTTGCAACACGGTGTTTAAAGCTCCCATCACCGTGCTGTTAGGAGATTGATTGCTCGCCCCACTGCTTTGGGCTAAATTAGTCGTTTTAGCTTCTTCTTCATTATTCACAACCACCATCGCTTTCAGTTTGGGAGCGTCGCTTTTAGCTTGAGCGGTAGTCCCATTAGAGCTTAAAATGTTTTGCAATTGGGCGTTCCCGCTGATGCTCAAACCCCCAGAGTTGCCGCATGAGTTTGTCCCAGATGATGATCCATTAGCGCATAAGATCTTGGCGTTTTTTTGCAAATTTTCTTCTGAAGTTTTTAAAGAATTATAAACGCTCCACACTTGAGAAACCAAGTTAAAAGAATTCACGCCGATCTGCTCTTTGCCGTTGATGGTTTGGACTTTGGAGGTAGCGACTAAAGAATTGTCAAAGCTGTTTGTAGAGCCATTTGTGGAGCTTGTGGAGCTTGTGGCTGAGCATGAAATCCCGCTAGAAGCATCGCTAGAAAGGCTTCCGGTAGCAGTCATGCAATCATAGGCGCTGATATTTTGCCCTTGAGCGTTGGTTACAGTGCCGATTTGGTAGTTATTAGAAGTGTTTTTGAGCAAGTTTTTAGGCTCGCTAAAACTGATCCAAGAAATTTGCTTTAAAGCGTTATTGTATTGTTCTATCGTGCTTTCATAGGCTTGGAAATTCAAAGCGTTGTGCAAGTTGTTTAAATTATAGGTGGTGTTGTTGATCGCATTGTTGTCTAAAGCGTTGATAGCCACGCTTTGAAGCTTTTGAGCGATGGCTTGGACTTGTTGGTTGGCTTGGTTATTTGAAGTGGGGGTTGCGGCTAAAGGGGCTAAATTTTGGATGAATTGCTCCAAACACTGGACTTGATTGGTGCAACCATTGGGGTTATTTTGATTATTAGCGCTTAATTCCCCTTGTAAGGTGTTCATTAAAAGGGTGTTGTTGTATTGTTGTTGGTTGTTGCTGTTTGAAGAAGTGGAGCCTAAAAGGGAATTAGTTGGATAGAATACGACTTGTCCCGGTGGGTTTAACACCACATGCGTTGAGGTTGTGGTGGGGAAAACCCCCACCCCTAAAGTGTTTAAAGCGTTAACAAGAGCGCTCACATAAGCGGTATTGTTGCTAGAAGCGTTCACCGCATCGGTTAGATTGGAGAGCAAGGATTGCGCGTAAGTGGTGCTAGTGGTTTTAGTGATGCTGTGTTCAATTTGTTGCAATAATTCTGTCATGGATTGCGCGGTGTTTTGGAGTTGGGCTTTGACTTCTTTGGTGTTGTTGCTGGGATTAAGGCTATTGATAGAGCTAATGATGCTAGTGCTTAGCACGATGCCTTCATCAAATGCGCTTTGGGTGTTGGAAAGGAGTTTGGCTGTGATTTGTGAAGAATGGGCTTTTAAGGGATCAGAGCTTCCTTTAAGCCCTATGATTTGCTGGGAAATGCTAGAGATTTGACGGCTAGAATAAAAGTCTTTCCTTTTGCCAATTTGATTTAGGATATTAGAAATGCCCTCTAATTGGTTGTCCACGGTGTTACTCACGCCATAGCCTAAAGCGTCAATAACGCTTTGAGAGCTTAAAGTGATTAAACCGGTAGTAGGCCCTGCAATATTGATCGCGCTTTGGGTTACGCTGTTGATGATGTTTTCATTTGCTAAGAGTTGTTTGTTATTGATGAATTGTTGCGTGCCACCGATTTGATAGCCTACAGACATATACCAGCCATTGTCTTCGGCTAAGAGAGAGCCAATTAAAAAGAGTGGTATGAATTTTCTAGCTTTTTTTATCATATTTTTCCCTTATTTTGTTTAATCAAAAGCCTATGTTGTAGCCCACATAAAAACTAAAGGCTCTTCTATACTTCGCTGTAACGCCCTCTGATTGGTAATAGGTGTGATAAAGCACCGGTATTTTAAGGCCAAATTCTACCCCTTGAGAAAAACGAGATCTTCTTTGATTTTGGATTTTAGAAAAATTAGTCCTTATGCCTAAATCAAAAAGGAACTGGAAAGAAGTGTCCTTAGGCTTAAGATGGTTGCCATCCACTTGATCTAAAAAATTCGTTTTCCAGGTTTGCCCTGCCAGTTGGATGCCGGCAAAAAAACCTATATCTATCGCTTCAGTCCCCCTTTTTCTCGTGAAAACATTATAAAGAAAGTCTGTGCCTGCGCCATAGCTAGAGAGGGTGGCTTTCACTAAAGAAGATTCTGCGCCAAATTGAGCGTAACCAAAATCATAAAAGCCATAATACCTAAGCCCAAACATGCGCTTTTTGCCAAAGAATTGCTTATAGCCTATTTTCACGCCAAAGCCGTTCATGTTATTAGAATTAGAGTTATGCTCTAAAAAATTCCTAGCAAAGCCCATTTGATAGACTTGATTCACTTTAGTTTGCATTTCATCAATCACCCCACCAATCACTGCTTTAGAGCGATAAAGCCCATAAGCCATTAAAGTTTTTGCCGTGGGGGAATAGGGGTTGGCTAAGATCCTGTCTATTTGCGCGGGGGTGGGGGCGTTTGTGGCTTGCTCTAGTTGGTTGATGATCACTTTTTGTTCTTGTTGGGCTTGTTGTGGGGTTAAAGTATTTTGTGGGGTTTGACTATTAGTGCCATTCAATTGCCCCCCATAGTTAGGCAAGAAATTCAAACCTTTGTTATTTAAATCCAAATAGGGAGCGACCCAATTGGTGATAAAATCCCCATACGCTACGGTGTTACTAAGCAAGCTTTCCCCATAGTTGATCGCATCTTGCATCTGGCTATAGCTTGAAGTGCCTGTCAGTTTAGCGACCTTGTTGGCGAAATTTTGCATGCCTGAAAAAATCATGGAAGCGGTAATGCCATTAGCGATGATGCTATCGGCTAAATAATAGACTGCTGAGCTAGGGTGGTAGGTGTATTGGCCATCGCCTGATCCAATTGTCGCTCCAGCGGGTAAGTTTTTTAAGGGCGCTTGCGTGCCATTAGTGCCGTTTTTGGTGTAATAACCCGGACCGCTAAAGCTTTGGTAGCCTTGTTGGGAATCGCTGCCATTAGGGGCTTTGTTGTAAGTGAAGCCAAATTGCTTTTCATTGGCTAAGCCTCCTAAAATCCCTGCTTGCATTAAAGCCTGGAAGATGTTTTGGGCGTTTTGAGCGATAGATTTAGCTTCATTGGTAGCGGTGCATTGGTTTTGAGTGCTGCAAATGGTTTGATTGTTGCTTGCTGTGGCTAAGCCGTCTTGTAAAAGGTGTTGCAAGACTTCAGGGCTAAAATTTACAGAGCTGCCGCTAGGGGTGCTAAAGGATTTATTCGTTAAGGTTTGGTTATACCAGAGCGTGGTTAAAGCGTTGGTAATATCATCGTTTAAAGCGTTCATGACATTGGCTAGGCCTTCAGGCAATGCAATAACAGTGCTTTGATTGCCAAATTTGACATTAAAGACTTTGGCGTTAGAAAGATTTTCAGGGTTACGGATTAAAGTCTCGCCGATGAGTTGGGTGAGCTTGTTTAAATTATTGACTAAAGATTGCATATCAAAGGTGGCATTGACATTGCCTCTTGGGGGGTTGTTGCCTGTATCGCCATTTTGGGCGTTTTGTTGATAACCCCCCGCATAGAGCAAACATCTTTTAGAAGGATCAGGGCAGAGCATTTGCATTAAAACCCTAGTTTGTTGACCCATCGCTTCTAAATAATAGGCTAAAGGCACCGCCGCAGATTCTAGAGCGATAGCGTTTTGGCGGATATAAGTGGATGCGTCTTGACTAGCGTTAAGCCCTGAGTTATCTACCCTTTGAACGGCTAGAGAAGTTTGATAACTCACCCCCATAAAAAACCCGTCATCTTCTGCCACTAAGGGATTGAGAAAAAATAAGGGGAGTAGGCTAGAATAGATAAGCCATTTTTTATTAAAAACAAAGTTTTGCAAGGGGTTATCCTTTTCTTTTTATAAAGATTTGAGCTATCCTAAAATTTATCTTATTTATCGCTTAAGTTTAATGGTTAGTCGCTTAATTGTTGATTAAAATGGGCTATTTTAAGCGTTCAAAATCGTTTCAATAATGGTTTTTGCGCCGTCTTTAGCGATTTTTTGCTGCAATTTGTTGCTGATAGTGGTTAGGTTTTTATTGCCTTGATCGTCTTTTTGGTTGAGCTTTCTAATGACTTCAAAGAGTTTTTTAGGCAATAATTCATTTTGAGGCACAACATAGCACAAGTTTTCTTTTTCAAATTCTAAGACATTGTAATACTGGTGGTTATTGCTCGCAAAAGGGTAGGGGATAAAAATCGTGGGTAAGCCATTAGCGCACAATTCCCACACGCTGCTAGCACCCGCTCGGCTCACACACAAATCCGCTCTATGCATGACTTCTATAATATTGTTGTGGAAAGCGAACAATTCTATCTTGTCCAACAGCCCTAATTCCTGATAAAAAAAACGCACTTGTTCATAAGAATTGGGGCCGCAAATGTGCGTGATTTTAATCCCTTGTTTGGTGAGTTTAGGAGCGTTTAATAAAGCGAATTCATTGATCGCTTTTGCCCCTTGCGAACCGCCTAAAAATAAAATATGCTTGATTTCAGTTCGAGTCCTAGCAAAATCAAAAAAAGCGTTTTGCACGGGATAGGAGGTTAAAACATGATTTCCCTTATCTTTAAAAGCGTAGCTTGAAAACACCGCCTTAGCTTTAGGGGAAAGGTAGCGATTAAGAGAGCCTTTAATGGCGTTTTGCTCATGGATATAAAGGGGTATGTGATTGAGCAAGCTTGCAAAACTCGCCGGCCCTGCGCTAAAACCTCCCACGCTAATGGTGTGCGTGATCTGGTGTTTTTTTAGAATCTCTTTGGCTTTGAAAGTCGCTTTAATTTGCAAGAATAAAGAGCCTATTTTTTTAAAGAAGCTTTTATTGACCACGCCTTGCGTGTTGAAAAAATAGCGTTCGCTAAATAAGGGGCTATTTTCAAACCATTCTCTATCTTGCCCATAAGTGGAGCCTAGATAAATGGTCTCTATGCCTTGCTTTTCTAATTCTATGGCTAAGGCTTTAGCGATAGAGAGATGCCCCCCTGTGCCTCCCCCTGTAAGAGCGAATTTCATGCTAAAAACCCTTAAGCTCGTTCTCTTTCTTTAACCACAAAGCTTTTTAAAGGATCCCTAAAGCCAAAATCCGGATAATCCATCATAGAAAGCGCCACTTGAGCACCAAAGCCATTTTTGGAATTAAACACTAAGGGGGCTAAGAAATTAACCATAGAATCTTCTAAATTTTTTTGCAACACGACCACGCAATACACCTCAACTTTGGAATGAGAATCTAATTCTAGCAGTAATTCTATGTATTTGGGTATCACAAAGCTGTATTCCCTCAAACAATAAGGATTCACTAAGACCATATCCAACGCCATGGGCGAGTTCGTTTGACTGACCAATCGGCTGAATAAGGAATCAATTTTTTCCAAACGCACTTCATTGATATGCTCAAATCCTAAAATAGGGGCTTTTAAAAAGTAATTCACTAGACTATCCTTTTTAATTTAAATGCTTTGTTGTATAATTTTAAAAAAATACGCAACAATTAAGAGCGTAAAAGCAAAAGGCGTTCCAAATCCAACCATTTTTGAAAGAACGCTCTATTTTAGGATAATAATAATAATGAAACAAGAACCCACCACTTACCAGCCCCAAGAGATGGAAAAAAAGATTTATGACATTTGCTCTCATAGGGGGTATTTTGAAATTGATGGCAATGAAAAAATCCAAGAAAAAGGCAAGCGATTTTGCTTGATGATGCCCCCTCCTAATGTGACCGGTATTTTACACATAGGGCATGCTTTAACTTTAAGCTTGCAAGATATTTTAGTGCGTTATAAACGCATGGATGGGTATAAGACTTTGTATCAGCCAGGGCTTGATCACGCCGGCATTGCGACGCAAAATGTTGTAGAAAAGCAACTTTTAAATCAAGGGATTAAAAAAGAAGATTTAGGGCGTGAAGAGTTCATTAAAAAAGTGTGGGAGTGGAAAGAAAAGAGTGGGGGAGCGATTTTAGAGCAAATGAAGCATTTAGGCGTGAGCGCGGCCTTTTCTAGGACTCGTTTCACGATGGATAAGGGCTTGCAAAGAGCGGTTAAATTGGCGTTTTTGAAATGGTATGAAAAGGGCCTCATCGTTCAAGATAATTACATGGTGAATTGGTGCACTAAAGATGGGGCATTGAGCGATATTGAAGTGGAGTATGAAGAGCGTAAGGGGGCGTTGTATTATATTAGATATTATTTAGAAAATCAAAAAGATTATTTAGTGGTGGCTACCACACGCCCTGAAACTTTGTTTGGCGATAGCGCGCTTATGGTCAATCCTAATGATGAGAGGTATAAGCATTTAGTGGGGCAACAAGTAATCTTGCCTTTAATCAATCGCACAATCCCTATTATCGCTGATGAACATGTGGAAATGGAGTTTGGCACAGGGTGTGTGAAGGTTACCCCCGGGCATGATTTTAACGATTACGAAGTGGGCAAACGCCACCATTTAGAAACGATTAAAATCTTTGATGAAAAGGGGATTTTAAACGCGCATTGCGGGGAGTTTGAAAATTTAGAACGATTAGAAGCTAGAGATAAGGTCGTAGAAAGATTAAAAGAAAACGCCTTATTGGAAAAGATAGAAGAGCACACGCATCAAGTGGGGCATTGCTATCGTTGTCATAATGTGGTAGAGCCTTATGTGTCTAAACAATGGTTTGTCAAGCCTGAAATCGCTCAAAGTTCCATTGAAAAAATCCAACAAGGTTTAGCGCGATTCTACCCCTCTAATTGGATCAATAATTATAACGCTTGGATGAGGGAATTACGCCCTTGGTGTATTAGCAGGCAATTGTTTTGGGGGCATCAAATACCGGTGTTTACTTGCGAGAATAACCACCAGTTTGTGAGCCTTGATACCCCTTTAAGTTGCCCTACTTGTAAGAGTGAAAAACTAGAGCAGGATAAAGATGTGCTAGACACATGGTTTAGTTCAGGGCTATGGGCGTTCTCTACTTTGGGGTGGGGGCAAGAAAAAAGCGATTTGTTTAATGAAAACGATTTGAAAGATTTCTACCCTAACACCACGCTCATTACCGGGTTTGACATCCTCTTTTTTTGGGTGGCTAGGATGCTCTTTTGCAGCGAATCGCTTTTAGGCGAATTGCCCTTTAAAGACATTTACTTGCACGCCTTGGTTAGGGACGAAAAGGGCGAAAAAATGAGCAAATCTAAAGGTAATGTGATAGATCCTTTAGAAATGATAGAAAAATACGGCGCGGATAGCCTGCGTTTCACTTTAGCCAATTTGTGCGCTACGGGTAGGGACATTAAGCTTTCCACTACGCATTTAGAAAATAATAAGAATTTCGCCAACAAGATTTTCAATGCGGTGAGTTATTTGAAGCTCAAACAAGAATCTTTCAAAGATAAAGAGCGTTTGGATGAATACCAAACGGCTTTGGGGCGTTATGCGAAATCGCGCTTGAATCTTGTTACTAAAGAGGTTCGTAACGCTTTAGATAATTATCGTTTTAATGACGCCACGACTTTGTTATACCGCTTTTTGTGGGGGGAATTTTGCGATTGGTTCATTGAATTTTCTAAAGTGGAAAATGAAGCGATAGACGAATTAGGGAGCGTGTTAAAAGAGGCTTTAAAACTCTTGCACCCTTTCATGCCCTTTATCAGCGAGTCTTTATACCACAAGCTCAGTAACACGGAACTAGAAAATACATGCTCCATTATGGTCATGCCTTACCCTAAAGATTTGGCGCGAGATGAAAAACTAGAGCATGAATTTGAAGTGATCAAAGATTGCATCGTGTCTTTAAGGCGTTTGAAAATCATGCTAGAAACCCCACCGATTGTTTTAAAAGAAGCGAGCGTGGGATTAAGGGAAGCCATAGAAAATACAGAGCGTTTGCAAACTTACGCCCAAAAATTAGCGAGGTTAGAAAAAGTCAGCGTGATAACTTATAAGCCTTTAAAAAGCGTGAGCGATGTGGGGGAATTTTGCCAAACTTATGCGGATTTAGAAAATCTTGATTTAAGCCCGCTTGTTGCTCGTTTAAAAAAGCAGCTAGAAAAACTGGAAAAAGAAAAGCTAAAACTCAATTTGCACAATGAAAATTTTGTCAAAAACGCGCCTAAAAGCGTGCTAGAAAAAGCCAAAGAGAGTTTAAAAACGCTTTTAGAAAAAGAGGGTAAGATCCAACAAGAATTGGATTTGTTAGAACAACCATAATCAAAGGATAGAAAATGTTTCAAGCATTAAGCGATGGGTTTAAGAACGCGCTCAATAAAATCCGCTTTCAAGATGATGAAAAAGCGCTAGACAGAGCGTTAGATGAATTGAAAAAAACGCTTTTAAAAAATGATGTGCATCATAAAGTCGCTAGAGAATTGCTCAAAAAAGTGGAAAGTCAAACTAAACTTAGCGGCATTGGTAAGCAGCAATTTTTAGACGCTTTAGAAAAGAGTTTGTTAGAAATCTTAAGCGCTAAAGGGAGCAGTGGTTTCACTTTCGCTCAAACGCCCCCCACGGTGGTTTTAATGGCGGGTTTGCAAGGGAGCGGTAAGACAACCACCACCGCTAAACTCGCTCATTATTTAAAAACCAAAAATAAAAAGGTGCTTTTATGCGCATGCGATTTGCAACGCTTAGCGGCAGTGGAGCAATTAAAGGTTTTGGGCGAACAAGTGGGCGTGGAAGTTTTTTACGAAGAAAATAAAAGCGTGAAAGAAATCGCCAACAACGCTTTAAAAAGGGCTAAAGAAGCGCAATTTGATGTTTTACTCGTGGATAGCGCAGGGCGTTTAGCCATTGATAAAGAGCTTATGCAAGAATTAAAAGAAGTTAAAGAAGTCTTAAACCCCCATGAGGTGCTGTATGTCGCAGACGCATTGAGCGGGCAAGATGGGGTCAAAAGCGCGAACACCTTTAATGAAGAAATAGGCGTGAGCGGGGTGGTTTTAAGCAAATTTGATAGCGATTCTAAAGGGGGCATCGCTTTAGGTATCACTTATCAATTAGGCTTGCCCTTGCGTTTTATTGGGAGCGGGGAAAAAATCCCTGATTTAGATGTGTTTGTGCCTGAAAGGATTGTGGGGCGTTTGATGGGGGCTGGAGATATTGTCTCGCTCGCTGAAAAAACCGCCAGCGTTTTAAACCCTAATGAAGCCAAAGATTTGAGCAAAAAACTCAAAAAAGGGCAATTCACTTTCAACGATTTTTTAAACCAAATTGAAAAAGTGAAAAAATTAGGCTCTATGAGTTCTCTAATCTCTATGATTCCAGGTTTAGGGAATATGGCAAACGCATTGAAAGACACGGATTTAGAAAGCTCTTTAGAAGTGAAAAAAATCAAGGCTATGGTCAATTCCATGACTAAAAAAGAGCAAGAAAACCCCGAGATTTTAAACGGCAGCCGAAGAAAAAGGATCGCCTTAGGGAGCGGCTTAGAAGTGTCTGAAATCAATCGCATCATCAAACGCTTTGATCAAGCGAGCAAAATGGCGAAACGCTTAACGAATAAAAAGGGCATTAGCGATTTGATGAATCTCATGAGTCAGGCTAAAAATCAAACACCTCCTAAAATACGCTGATTTTTAAGCATGTTTTAGGCGCTTTTGTTGTATAATCTCAAATTTAATACGAATATTTTAGGAGATTTTTGTAATGACAGTCATTAGACTCACTCGCATCGGGAGAAAGAAAAAGCCTTTTTACAGAGTGGTGGTAACCGATTCTAGGAAAAGAAGGGATGGAGGTTGGATTGAATCCATTGGGTATTACAACCCTTTAAGCGAGCCTAAAGATATTAAAATTGATAAGGAGCGCTTGAATTACTGGAAAGGCGTGGGGGCTAAAATGAGCGAGAGGGTGGAAAAACTTTCTCAAAAAGCCTAAGGTTTTGTGAGGCTAAATGCGCGAATCAGATCCTTTGAACACGCCTTTTTCTCAAGCTGAATGTAAGGACTATTCGTATTGCGTGGCAACTTTTTTAGAAAAATATTTAAAAAAGGTTGTTTCTTTTCCGCAAGCTTTGAGCGTGGAGTACACGCTTTTAGAAGATAAAGTCAAACAAATCACTATTTATACCCACCCATCAGACATGGGGCATGTGATTGGCAAAGAGGGCAAAATGGTGAGCGCGATTAAGGCGTTCGTTTCTGGTGTGAAAGCCAAAGATGGGTTTTCTTATAAAATCGTTGTTTTTGCGAGTAATGATAAAAATGGTGATAAAAATCCCCATGCTTTAGGCGATCAAACGCCTTGAATTTTTTTCATGCTTTTAGTGGGTAGGATTGGTAAAAGCGTGGGGCTTAATGGGGGGTTAAAGCTTCATTTAGAGAGCGATTTCCCGGAGTGCTTAAAAAAAGGCGTTAAGGTGAGCGTCGCTCCAACCAACGCTTTCTCTTGTGCTTTTTCTTTTAAAGAATATACAATCCATTCTTATGAACATGCCAAAAATTTGTTGTTTTTAGAAACTATCCACACGCCTGAAAAGGCCAAAGAGCTGACTAATTTAGGGCTTTTTATGAGTGAAGAAGAGAGCAAGAAACTTTGCGTTTTAAAAGAGGGCGAGTTTTTTTATTGCGATTTGATAGGGCTTAGCGTGGTGGAAAAAAACGAGATTTTAGGAAAAGTCATAGAAATCCAAAGGATTTCTCAAATAGATTATTTCATGGTTGAAACCACTCTTAACTTGGTTGGAAAAGGTTTGGCTAAGATTTTTTTAATCCCTTATAGGGATTTTTATATCCAAGAAATCCTTTTGCAAGACAAAAAAATAACCACCCATAACGCCAAAACGCTTTTAGAGAATAGTTGAGTGAAATTCAGCGTTTTAACCCTTTTCCCGCAGCTCATCTTGCCTTATTTTGAAGATTCTATTTTAAAAAGAGCGTTAGAAAAAAATCTTTTTGAATTAGAAGTGTTAAACCTTAGAGATTTTAGCGCTAATAAATATCAAAAAGCGGATCACACGCTCATTGGTGGGGGTGCGGGGCAGATTTTAGACCCAGAGATGATAGAAAACGCGCTCCATTCTGTTAAAAACCCTAAACACACGATTTTTTTAAGCGCGGTAGGCAAGCCTTTCAAGCAAATAGACGCGATGCGTTTGGCTCAAAAAAAGCATGTCGTTTTGGTGTGCGGGCGTTATGAGGGCTTTGATGAACGCTCTATTGAATTGGGTGCTGATGAGGTTTTTTGTATAGGCGATTTTATTTTAACAGGGGGCGAGCTTGGGGCGTTGTGCTTGATAGATAGTATCGCTCGCCACATTCAAGGGGTTTTGGGTAACGCCCAATCTTTAGAAAATGAGAGTTTTGAAAATGATTATTTGGAGGCCCCTAATTTCGCTAACGCTGTTTTTAAATCCAAAGAAATCAATAAAATCCCTGCACCTTTAGAATATTCTAAAGGAAATCATGCTAAAATCAAGCAACTAAAACTTGATTTGTCAAAATTAAGGACAAAATTTTACCGCCTTGATTTATTCAAACAGCACAAATCATGAAATTGACATTAAGGAAAACACATGAAAAACCGCTACATTCAGCAGTTTGAAGACGCTCAATTAAAAGACAAGAGCATGCCAACATTTAAAGCTGGCGATACTTTGAGATTGGGTATCACCATTAAAGAAGGCGAAAAAACACGAACTCAGTATTTTGAAGGCGTGTGCATTGCGATTAGAGGCAATGGCGTGGATAAAACTTTTTGCGTGCGTAAAATAGGGGCTAACAATATTGGCGTGGAGAAAATTTTCCCTTTTTATAGCGAAAGTTTGGCGAGCGTTGAGGTGTTGCGTGTGGGCAGGGTGCGCCGCGCGAAGCTCTACTATTTGCGCGATAGGAGAGGTAAGGCAGCAAGGATTAAAGAAGTCCGCCATTAATTTCTGTTAAGATTCTTTTTTAAAAAGACTAATTAGGAAGACATTTCTGGTTTTTAAGGGTTAGAGTGAGTTTTTAACCCTTTCTTTTAAGAATAGTTTTTCTTTTTAGCTTTTATTACCAACTTTTTTAAAACTTTGCTTTAGCGTTCGTTTTTTTTCAAGGCAGAATTTCAATAACTTTTTTCTCTACTTTCTATCTGTTAAACTGAATTTTTGGCTCTAATGGGGCGTTGGTTGTCAAATTTAAAAAGGTTTTGAGTGTCTGTATTAGATGAGAACAGAATCTTTATTCTATTTAAACAAGGCATGTTTAAATCCCCATGCTATACTCAACCCTTATGGCAAAATTCATATTTTGGGAGAAAGCATGGAAAAAACTGAAACCACGATTTTTGTGGATTGGGAAAATCTTCTCGCCGATTTGAAAGCAATCCAAGAAACGAATGAGCGTTTAAAAGAGCCTAATTTTAATTTCAACAATCCCGATCAACTCTTAGCACTAATCCGTTCGTTTTTGGAGCCTGAAGAGGAATTGAAGCGGATCTATTTTTATGTATCTGAGCCTTTCACAGAAGTTGAACCTAGAATCAAGGGCAATAAAAACGAAGAACTTGAGGAGTATAAAGAGAAGAATCCTAAAGATTATGAGGAAAGAGTGAATAAATCAGGGATTATCCAATCTTTCAACCATGCGATCGCCCAACAAAATCAAGTGAAATTACGAGTCGGGCGGGTAAAGTTCAAATTCGTATATAAGTTCGAAGACAAAGAAGTCTATAATGGTCTAGAAGCCAAGATTTTCATACCTTACTTAAAGTTGCGTCAAAAACGAGTTGATGCGCTGTTGGCGCACGATATTACCAAGCTGTATTGCACCAAACAAGGAGGGTGTATTTTGCTGTTCAGCAGGGATACCGATTTTGTGCCTGTGTTAGAAGCCACTTGGGAGAAAGGCTTTGAAGTCTTCATTGCTAACATTCAAGAAAGCCCCAATTCTGTCCCTTCAGACTTGAAGAAGTCTTGCAATGTGAGAGAACGCAGTGTCGCTGACATTGTAGATAACTTGCCAAAAAATCAGTACACCTCCAAGAAAAAGAACTTTTCCCCCAACGAGCCTTTTAACAACCCATTTAAAGACCAACTCTTTAAGAAGAACTAATGCGCTTCCCCCACCAAGGGGACAAAAAAGCACCCAATTTAAAAGGGTTAGCTTAAGCGGATTTTTCTAATCCATGATTTCATTTTTTGCTCTACTATGGAGTGATTTTTGAAAACGGAGATAAATTAGCGCTTATAGTAGTGGTTTTATGGGGAATGCGTGCGTGTTTTTGGCGGTATTTAGATTTCTCAAAACCCAATTATTTTAAAATTTTAACTTGCTCTGTCAAAAATTTTTATAGTTTTAAGCAAACCTTAAGCTTTCTATGACTATACTTTCATTTCCTTGTTTCAGCAAGGGCTTTTAAAAAGCCGCTTGATACCTTACAAGGATAGCTGATTAAAAGCAAACGATCTTTGAAAACTAAGC
>NZ_MVYP01000006.1:0-99376 GCF_003638305.1 Helicobacter pylori
CTCCACCCACACCCCCAACTCCGCCAACCCCACCAAAACCCATAGAAAAGCCAAAGCCTGAGCCTAAACCAAAGCCCAAACCAGAACCCAAAAAGCCCAACCACAAACATAAGGCTCTTAAAAAAGTGGAAAAAGTGGAAGAGAAAAAAGTAGTAGAGGAGAAAAAAGAAGAGAAAAAAGTAGCAGAACAAAAAGTAGAGCAGAAAAAAATAGAAGAGAAAAAACCTGTCAAAAAAGAATTTGACCCTAACCAGCTTTCTTTCTTGCCTAAAGAAGTTGCGCCACCCAGAAAAGAAAATAATAAAGGCTTGGATAACCAAACCAGAAGGGATATTGATGAATTGTATGGCGAAGAATTTGGGGATTTAGGCACAGCCGAAAAAGATTTCATCAGGAATAATTTAAGGGATATTGGGCGCATCACGCAAAAGTATTTAGAATACCCTCAAGTAGCGGCTTATTTAGGGCAAGACGGGACGAATGCGGTAGAGTTTTACTTGCACCCTAACGGCGATATTACCGATCTTAAAATCATCATTGGCTCTGAATACAAAATGCTTGATGACAACACTTTAAAGACCATTCAGATCGCTTATAAGGATTACCCACGCCCCAAAACTAAAACCCTCATTCGCATTAGAGTGCGCTATTACTTGGGAGGCAATTAAAAAATGGAAATCACGCTTTTTGACCCCATAGACGCCCACTTGCATGTGCGAGAAAACGCGCTTTTAAAAGCGGTGTTAAGATATTCTAGCGAGCCTTTTAGCGCTGCAGTGATCATGCCAAACCTCAGTAAGCCCTTGATTGACACTCCGATCACCCTTGAATATAAAGAAGAAATTTTAAAAAATTCTTCAAACTTCAAGCCTTTAATGAGTTTGTATTTTAACGATGGTTTGACTTTAGAAGAATTGCAACGCGCTCACGAAAAAGGCATTAAATTTTTAAAACTCTACCCCAAAGGCATGACCACAAACGCGCAAAACGGCACTTCGGATTTGTTGGGTGAAAAGACTTTAGAGGTTTTAGAAAACGCCCAAAAATTAGGCTTTATTTTATGCGTCCATGCAGAACAAGCCGGGTTTTGTTTGGATAAAGAATTTTTATGCCATAGCGTTTTAGAAACTTTCGCCCTTTCATTCCCCAAACTCAAAATCATTATAGAGCATTTGAGCGATTGGCGCAGTATCGCTTTGATTGAAAAGCATGACAACCTCTATGCGACTTTGACTTTACACCATATCAGCATGACCTTAGATGATTTATTAGGGGGGAGTTTGAACCCGCATTGTTTTTGCAAACCTTTAATCAAAACCAAAAAAGACCAAGAAAGGCTTTTGTCCCTTGCTTTAAAAGCCCACCCTAAAATCTCTTTTGGCTCTGATAGCGCTCCGCATTTTGTCTCTAAAAAGCATAGCGCTAACATCCCGGCGGGCATCTTTTCTGCCCCTATTTTGTTGCCTGCGTTGTGCGAACTTTTTGAAAAACACAACGCTTTAGAAAACTTGCAAGCCTTTATCAGCGATAACGCTAAAAAAATCTACGCGCTAGACAATTTGCCTAATAAAAAAGCGCGTTTGTCTAAAAAACCTTTTATAGTCCCTACACACACGCTTTGTTTGAATGAAAAAATTGCTATCTTAAGAGGGGGCGAAACGCTATCTTGGAACCTTCAAGAAATCGCCTAAAACATGCCGCCTTTTTTGTGGGGCTTTTTATCGTTTTATTTTTAATTATAATGAAGCGCCAAACCCCCCCCTATGCTTTCATGCATAATCAAACCCTTGTTACTCAAACCCCCACCTATTTCACACAACTCACTATCCCTAAACCAAATGACGCTTTAAGCGTGCATGCGAGCTCTTTAATCGGCTTGCCTAACGACAATCTTTTGAGTGCTTATTTTAGCGGCACTAAAGAAGGGGCAAGGGATGTGAAAATCAGTGCGAATCTTTTTGACAGCAAGACTAATCGCTGGAGCGAAGCCTTCATTATTTTAACCAAAGAAGAGCTTTCTCATCATTCGCATGAATACATCAAAAAACTAGGTAACCCCTTGCTTTTCTTGCATGACGATAAAATTTTGTTATTTGTGGTAGGGGTGAGCATGGGCGGGTGGGCTACTTCTAAAATCTATCAACTTGAAAGCGCTTTAGAGCCGATTCATTTTAAGTTTGCGCGAAAGCTCTCTTTAAGCCCTTTTTTAAACTTGAGCCATTTGATAAAAAATAAACCTTTAAACACCACTGATGGCGGGTTTGTGCTACCGCTCTATCACGAATTAGCCACCCAATACCCCTTGTTGTTGAAATTTGATAAACAAAATAACCCACGAGAACTTTTAAGGCCTAATACCCTAAACCACCAGCTCCAGCCAAGCCTAACCCCCTTTAAAGACTGCGCTGTCATGGCGTTTAGAAACCATTCTTTTAAAGATAGCCTCATGCTAGAAACCTGTAAAACACCCACCGCTTGGCAAAAACCCACGCTCACGAATTTGAAAAACTTGAATGACGCTTTGAATTTGATCAATTTAAACAAAGAATTGTATTTGATCCACAACCCTAGCGATTTATCACTGCGTCGTAAAGAACTCTGGCTTTCTAAATTAGAAAACCCAAACTCGTTTAAAACCTTAAAAGTTTTAGACAAAGCCAATGAAGTGAGTTACCCAAGCTATAGTCTTAATTCTCATTTTATAGATATTGTCTATACCTACAACCGCTCTCATATCAAACACATCCGTTTCAATATGGCTTATTTAAATTCCCTTCTCAAGTAATCAATCATGTTTATATATTCTTCTTACACGCTGAGTTTTGTATGGGTTTTTTTAATTTTCTTTTTTTTCAAAAATAAGCCATTGGGTTTGAGGTTTTCGCTCTCTTTTATAAGCGTGATTTTAAGCAATATCACTTTTAAAGACTCTCTATCGCTCAATGAATTTTTAAGCAGTTTTACAGCCCCCTTAAGCCCTTTTAGCTGTCTTTTAATCCTTGCTTATGTGAGTTTTTCTTGTCATATGCTCAAAAAACCCCCTTTAGAAACTTTGTTATCTTATAGCGTCATTCTGTTTTTCAATCTGTTGCTTTTGACAGATATTTTAGGGTTTTTGCCTTTTTCAATCTATCATCATTTCATGGCTTCTCTGATTTTTAGCGCGCTTTTTTGCGGCAGTTTGTTTTTGAGCAGCCCCTTATTAGGTGTAATCGCTTTAGTAGCGTTATCCAGTTCGCTTTTGATGCATTCTAATTTTCAAATATTAGATTCTTTATTGGATTTCCCCTTGCTTCTTTTTGTCTTTTTTAAGACTTTATATCTTGTTAAAAAAGGTTGTATTAACGCTTATGAAACCCTTATCTAATGCCCTATTTTCGCTCTTTTTAAAAGGTTTTTATTTCACCTTTTTCATGAGCTTGTTGTTTGTGTTCAATCGTATCGGCTTTATCCTTTATACTGGCTATTATAAGCATGCCTTAAAAAACCCTATTTTTGATGAAATCATCAAAACCCTATTCAATGGGGCAAGATACGATAATCGTGTGGTCTCAAGCTTAGCGATTCTTTTTATCCTCATCGGGTTATTGGGGTTATTTATCCCTAAACACCAAACCAGAATGCTTAATATTATGGCGTGTTTTTCTATCGCTATTATCCTGTTTTTAAATATTGCTAACATTGTTTATTATGGCATTTATGGGAATGTGTTTGATGAAAATTTATTGGAATTTTTGCATGAAGACACGCTCACGATTTTAAAAATGAGTGGGGAATACCCTATTTTTTCTAGTTTTTCACTTTTTGTAATCCTTAGCGTTTTAATTTCTTTTATCTATTTCAAACTCCAAAACGCCCTTTTTAAGCCCACAAATGTTTATCAAACCACCAAACCCCTTAAAACTTTCATTTTATTTGTGCTTTTTTCGCTCACGCAAATGTTTTACATTAACGCGCAATTGAGCTTTGTTGGCACATCTTTAGATCTCAGCATAGAGCCAGCCAAAGATCCTTTTTTAATGAAAATTACCCCTGGGGCGTTTCGCAACCTTTATCTTTTGGCGCGCAATTACAGACAAAGCCATAACCTTAAATTCAGCGATTTTGCTAAAGAAACGCCTTTAGAAGTGGCGAAAAATTATTTCAATCTTAAAGAGAACCCCCAAAACAACCTCTATGAGTTGCTTTCTCAGACAAGCCACAACAACTCCAATCAAACCATTCAACATGTTTTTTATATCGTTTCAGAGTCCCTAAGTTCATGGCATTTTGATAAAAAATTTGATTCCATAGGACTAACGAGCGCTTTACAAGACTTGGTTAAAAAAGAGCATGCCCACATGCTTTCTGCTTTTATTGAAGGCGCCCCACGGACCGTTAAAAGCCTAGATGTTCAGATCACAGGCTTACCCTATATTAATGATAATAACTTAGTCAATTCAGGGGTGATCCTCCCTAGCTTTCCTATGGCGATTGGCAATATCACAAAAACTTTAGGTTATAAAAACAACTTTTATTATGGAGGCAGCGGGATTTGGAATAAATTAACCAGTTTCACCAAAAAACAAGGTTTTCACGCCCTTTATTTTAACAATCACCTCTTAGAATTTGTTAAAAACAAGCCCTACCCTAAGCCCATAGAGAGCAACTGGGGAGTGCATGATAATATTTTATTTGACTATATTTTAGAAAACACCAACCCCCATGAAAAAACTTTCAGCATGGTCATGACTTTAAGCAACCATGCGATCAAAAATGTGAATCTCAAAGCCTTTGGCGTGCCTTTAGAAAAAATCCAACAATTTGTGGGAAAAACCCCCAAATCAGAAAATCTACCGGACGCTAATTCGTTAGGGCATATTTACTGGTATGACAAAGTAATAGTCAATTTCATCAAAAAAGCCAGCCAAAAATTCCCTAACTCGCTTTTTATTATCACAGGAGATCATTTTGACAGGAGCTATGAATACGCTAAAAACGATTTGTATATCATTAAATCCGTGCCGCTTATTTTATATGCCCCCACTTTAAAGCCTAAAAAAATCAGTCAGGTCGGATCGCATTTAGACATCGCTCCTACGATTATTGAATTAATCGCTCCTAAAGGTTTTCAATTTGTGAGTTTTGGGAAGCCTTTATTTTCTAACAATACAACAAACCCCCCAAGCCACCCCAATTACGCGCTAGGCTATGAAGCGATCGCTACCCAAGATTATTTTTATAACCCGAGTTTGGGGTTAAGGTATTTGAATGAAAGCCCTAAAGAGCCAAAGGATAAACAAAACGACAAGAAACAAAACGACAAAATAGAAGCTTCTAAATTTTACCAACAATTAGAATCCTTAAAAGCTCTTAGTTTCTACTTGCTTTATCATGGGGCTAATCTTAAAGATTGACAAACTGAGTTTTTAATTCCCTTAAACGCATGATTTTTGCTACAATAGTAGGATTTTAATTATATAAAGGATAAATGGGCATGCCAAATAGGGGCGTTGTTTTATTAGACGGGCAAGCGCTAGCTTATGATATAGAAAAAGATTTGAAACATAAAATCCAAACAATAACCGTGCAAACGCATAAACGCCCCAAACTAGCCGTGATTTTAGTGGGAAAAGACCCTGCGAGTATCACTTATGTCAATATGAAGATCAAAGCATGCGAAAGGGTGGGCATGGATTTTGACTTAAAAACCCTCCAAGAAAATATTACTGAAGCCAAATTGCTGTCCTTGATTAAAGATTACAATACCGATCAAAATATTTCAGGCGTTTTAGTCCAGCTCCCTTTGCCCAGACACATTGATACTAAAATGATTTTAGAAGCCATTGACCCCAGTAAAGATGTGGATGGTTTCCACCCCCTTAATATCGGCAAACTCTGCACCCAAAAAGAATCGTTTCTGCCAGCCACCCCTATGGGCGTGATGCATCTTTTAGAGCATTATCACATTGAAATCAAGGGCAAGGATGTGGCGATTATTGGGGCGAGCAATATCATTGGAAAACCTTTAAGCATGCTCATGTTAAACGCTGGGGCTAGCGTGAGCGTGTGCCATATTTTGACTAAAGACATTAGTTTTTACACCCAAAACGCTGATATTGTCTGCGTGGGCGTGGGTAAGCCTGATTTGATTAAAGCGAGCATGTTAAAAAAAGGGGCTGTAGTGGTGGATATTGGGATCAATCATTTGAATGACGGGCGTATCGTGGGCGATGTGGATTTTACCAACGCGCAAAAAGTCGCCGGTTTTATCACCCCTGTGCCTAAAGGCGTGGGGCCTATGACGATCGTTTCGCTTTTAGAAAACACTCTAATCGCTTTTGAAAAACAACAAAGGAAGGGATTTTAATGAAATTTTTACGCTCTGTTTATGCTTTTTGCTCCAGTTGGGTGGGGACGATTGTTATTGTGCTATTGGTTATCTTTTTTGTCGCGCAAGCCTTTATCATTCCCTCTCGCTCTATGGTAGGCACGCTCTATGAGGGTGATATGCTCTTTGTCAAAAAGTTTTCTTACGGCATACCCATTCCTAAAATCCCATGGATTGAGCTTCCTGTTATGCCTGATTTTAAAAATAACGGGCATTTGATAGAGGGGGATCGCCCCAAGCGTGGCGAAGTGGTGGTGTTTATCCCTCCCCATGAAAAAAAATCTTACTATGTCAAAAGGAATTTTGCCATTGGAGGCGATGAGGTGCTATTCACTAATGAGGGGTTTTATTTGCACCCTTTTGAGAGCGGCAACGATAAAAATTATATTGCTAAACATTACCCAGATGCCATGACTAAAGAATTTATGGGTAAAATTTTTGTTTTAAACCCTTATAAAAATAAGCATCCGGGTATCCATTACCAAAAAGACAATGAAACCTTCCATTTAATGGAGCAGTTAGCCACTCAAGGTGCAGAAGCTAATATCAGCATGCAACTCATTCAAATGGAGGGCGAAAAGGTGTTTTATAAGAAAATCAATCACGATGAATTTTTCATGATCGGCGATAATAGAGATAATTCTAGCGACTCGCGCTTTTGGGGGAGTGTGGCTTATAAAAATATCGTGGGTTCGCCATGGTTTGTTTATTTCAGTTTGAGTTTAAAAAATAGCTTGGAAATGGATGCGGAAAATAACCCTAAAAAACGCTATCTGGTGCGTTGGGAACGCATGTTTAAAAGCGTTGAAGGCTTAGAAAAAATCATTAAAAAAGAAAAAACAACGCATTAAGGTTTTTTGTGCAATTTTTTGATTTCTCCCTAGAAAGTTTTATTACCACCTTAATGAAAATCCTAGCCCTTTTGATCGCTATCATAGGGCATGAGATCATGCATGGCTTGAGCGCGTTTTTATTCGGGGATAGGAGTGCGAAAGACGCCAAGCGTTTGAGTTTAAACCCTATCAGGCATTTAGACATGATAGGTTCGGTGCTTTTACCGGCTCTGTTACTCATTTTTCAAGCCCCCTTTTTATTTGGGTGGGCCAAACCGGTGCCTGTGGATATGCGCTGTATTGTCTCTCAAAAAGGCTCTCTAGCATGCGTAGTGGTGAGTTTAGCCGGGGTGATCTATAATTTCACTCTGGCCGTTCTGCTCGCTTTCATCACGCATTGGAGCTTCCAAAAACTAGGGATCAACGCTTTAAGCGTTGATGAGTTGAATCTTTATCAGCTTGCGTTAGTAACCTTTCTCATTCAAGGCATTCTTTATAATCTTGTCTTGGGCGTTTTCAATAGCCTCCCTATCCCGCCCTTAGACGGCTCCAAAGCGTTAAGCTTTTTAGCGTTACATTTTAAAAGCGCGTTTTTATTGGAATGGTTTTCTAAAATGGAACGCTACGGCTTGTTGATTGTGTTAGTATTCTTATTTATCCCCCCTTTATCGGAGTTTTTTATCCATGCACCCACAAGATTTTTATTTTCCTTACTCCTTTCTTAATCTTTTATCAAGGAGAGCTGATGAATAAGCCCTTAAATACCGCTCAAGTTTTTATAGGCAGCGATCATGCAGGGTTACATCTTGCAGAATTTGTTAAACATTTTTTAGAAGACAAGCGTTTTAAGATCCAAGCTTTTTTACCCACTATGAGGGTGGATTACCCTGATTACGCCAAATTAGTGTGCCAAAAGGTCTTAGAAAATCCGCAAAGCTATGGCATTTTAGTGTGCGCCACAGGGATAGGCATGAGCATGGGCGCTAATCGCTTTAAGGGTATTAGAGCCGCTTTGTGCCTTGATGCTTACATGGCTAAAATGACTCGCTTGCACAATAACGCCAATGTCTTGTGCTTGGGCGAAAAAATTAGCGGTATCGGCGTAGCAGAAAGCATTTTGGAAGCGTTTTTCTCTACAGAATTTGAACAAGGCCGTCATGTGTTGCGTATCCAAAAGCTAGATGAATCGCTGAAATCATCAACCTAATATAGTATAATTACATCGTTTCGCTAAAAGGATATTTTAATAGAATGTTTACCCAATGGTTTATCATCACTATCGCTATTGTTTTTATCCTTTATATGGGCGTGCGCACTTTCTTTTTTAAAACCGTGGCTAAACGGCAAGAACGCACCAATGCGTCCATGAAGCTCACCTTACAAGAAGCTGAAATTTTGATCCAAAAACACCAGTTGCAACTCCAAAGAGCTTTGGGTAATATTGATATTCTTACCCAAGAAATGAGCTCGTTAAAAACAGAACTGAAAGCCCTTAAACAGCGCAATTCTGAATACAAAGGCGAATCGGATAAATATAAAAATCGTATTAAAGAATTGGAGCAAAAAATAGAAGCTCTCCTTTAAAAACGCTATAATAAACCAAAATTCTACAACCAATCCGTTATATTAGATAGAGGATATCAAAATGAATGAAACGCTCAAAGAAGAACTTTTACAAAGTATCAGAGAAGTGAAAGACTACCCTAAAAAAGGGATTTTATTCAAAGACATTACCACGCTACTCAACTACCCTAAACTCTTTAACAAACTCATTGACGCGCTCAAAAAACGCTATCTCGCTCTCAATATAGACTTTATCGTGGGCATTGAAGCGAGAGGGTTTATTTTAGGCTCTGCTTTAGCTTATGCGCTTGGGGTGGGTTTTGTGCCTGTGAGGAAAAAGGGCAAACTCCCTGCGCACACCTTGTCTCAAAGCTACAGCCTAGAATACGGGAGCGATAGCATAGAAATCCACTCTGACGCTTTTAGGGGAATTAAGGGGGTAAGGGTGGTGTTGATTGATGATTTATTAGCCACTGGAGGCACAGCTTTAGCGAGTCTTGAGCTTATCAAAGCCCTACAAGCTGAATGCATAGAAGCATGCTTTTTGATAGGGTTAAAAGAATTACCGGGTATCCAACTTTTAGAAGAACGCGTGAAAACCTTTTGTTTGTTAGAATGCTAGGATAAGGGTGAATTTTGGAAGAATACATCATTGATTTGTGGAATCAGCATGCAGCGACTTGGGGGTATCTCATTTTATTTGGGTGGAGCATTTTAGAAGGCGAAATTGGGTTGATTTTAGCAGGGATTGCCAGCTATACCGGTCATATGCATTTAGGGTTAGCCATTTTAGTCGCAGGGATTGGGGGCTTTGTGGGGGATCAGATCTATTTTTACATCGGCCGCACCAATAAAGCTTACATCCAAAAAAAGCTAGAAAAACAACGCCGAAAACTAGCCCTAGCCCATTTATTGTTGCAAAAACACGGCTGGTTTATCATTTTTATCCAACGCTACATGTATGGCATGCGTACCATCATTCCCATTAGTATAGGCCTCACGCGCTATAGCGCTTTAAAATTCGCTATCATCAATCTCATTAGCGCGATGGTGTGGGCGAGCATTACCATTATTCTAGCGTGGTATTTAGGAGAAGAGTTATTGCATGCGTTAGAGTGGCTTAAAAAACACCCTTATGCGCTAATATTACTATTAGTATCTTTCTTGGCGTTAGTGCTGTGGTATTTCCAATACTATAGTAAGAAAAACCGCTAGAGTGCAATACAATTCTTGAAAGATATGAAATTAAAGAAGGAGACTTTATGTTAAAAATCAAATTAGAAAAAACCACTTTTGAAAACGCAAAAGCTGAATGCGGTTTAGTTTTTATTGTCAATAAGGATTTTAGCCACGCTTGGGTCAAAAATAAAAAATTGCTAGAAACCTTTAAATACGAAGGCGAAGGCGTATTTTTAGACCAAGAAAATAAAATCCTGTATGTGGGCGTTAAAGAAGATGATGTGCATTTATTAAGAGAGAGTGCGTGTTTAGCCGTTCGCACCCTTAAGAAACTCGCTTTTAAAAGCGTTAAAGTGGGCGTTTATACTTGTGGCGCACATTCTAAAGATAACGCACTTTTAGAAAACTTGAAAGCGCTGTTTTTGGGCTTGAAATTGGGTTTGTATGAATACGACACCTTTAAATCCAACAAAAAAGAAAGCGTTTTAAAAGAAGTCATTGTCGCTTTAGAATTGCACAAACCTTGCGAAAAAACTTGCGCGAATTCTTTAGAAAAGAGCGCTAAAGAAGCTTTAAAATACGCTGAAGTCATGACAGAAAGCTTGAATATCGTTAGAGATCTAGTCAATACCCCTCCTATGATTGGCACCCCGGTTTATATGGCTGAAGTGGCGCAAAAAGTGGCTAAAGAAAACCATTTAGAAATCCATGTCCATGATGAAAAATTTTTAGAAGAAAAGAAAATGAACGCCTTTTTAGCGGTCAATAAAGCCTCTCTCGCTGTCAATCCCCCTCGCTTGATCCACTTAGTTTATAAGCCTAAAAAAGCGAAGAAAAAAATCGCTTTAGTGGGCAAGGGCTTGACTTATGATTGCGGAGGGTTGAGCTTGAAACCGGCCGATTACATGGTTACCATGAAAGCGGATAAAGGCGGTGGCTCTGCGGTGATTGGGCTTTTAAACGCGTTAGCTAAACTGGGCGTGGAAGCTGAAGTGCATGGCATTATTGGGGCTACAGAAAACATGATAGGTCCGGCTGCTTATAAACCAGATGATATTTTGATCTCTAAAGAAGGCAAAAGCATAGAGGTCCGTAATACTGACGCTGAAGGGCGTTTGGTCTTGGCGGATTGTTTGAGCTACGCTCAAGATTTAAGCCCTGATGTGATCGTGGATTTTGCAACCCTTACTGGGGCATGCGTTGTGGGCTTAGGCGAATTCACTTCAGCGATCATGGGGCATAATGAAGAGTTAAAAAACCTCTTTGAAACTTCAGGGTTAGAATCCGGCGAATTGTTAGCCAAACTCCCCTTTAACCGCCATTTGAAGAAATTGATTGAATCTAAAATCGCTGATGTGTGTAATATTTCTTCTTCGCGCTATGGCGGTGCGATCACTGCGGGCTTGTTTTTGAATGAATTTATTAGAGATGAGTTTAAAGATAAGTGGCTACACATTGACATTGCAGGCCCTGCTTATGTGGAAAAAGAATGGGATGTGAATAGCTTTGGAGCGAGTGGGGCTGGCGTGAGAGCTTGCACAGCTTTTGTGGAAGAGCTTTTGAAAAAGGCTTGAAATGGGCTTGTCTGTAGGCATTGTGGGTTTGCCTAATGTGGGCAAATCCAGCACCTTTAACGCACTCACTAAAACCCAAAACGCCCAAAGTGCGAATTACCCTTTTTGCACCATTGAACCCAATAAAGCCATTGTGAATGTGCCTGACAGGCGGCTTGATGCGTTGGCTCAAATCGTAAAGCCTGAACGCATTTTGCATTCTGTGGTGGAATTTGTGGATATTGCCGGATTGATTAAGGGAGCGAGCAAGGGGGAGGGTTTGGGCAATCAGTTTTTAGCCAATATCAAGGAATGCGAAGTGATCTTGCAAGTGGTGCGCTGTTTTGAAGATGACAATATCGCGCATGTGAACGATAAAATTGACCCTTTGAATGATATAGAGACCATTGAATTGGAGTTGATTTTAGCGGACATTGCCACTTTAGACAAAAGGATCGATCGCTTGCAAAAAGCCCTAAAAAGCTCAAAAGACGCTAAAAATCTTTTGGAATGCGCTTTGAATTTAAAAACGCATTTAGAAGAATTAAAACCGGCGAAAACTTTCCCCTTGAATACAAGCGAGACTTTTTTGGAATTGGACAAGGAATTGCGTTTTTTATCCCATAAAAAAATGATCTATGTCGCTAATGTGGGCGAAGAAGATTTAAATATTCTCAATGAGCATGCCAAAAAAGTCAAAAACCATGCGAAAGCCCAAAATAGCGAGTTTGTCGTCTTGTGTGCTAAATTAGAAGAAGAAATGGTTTCTATGAGTGGAGATGAAGTCAAAGAATTTTTACAAAGTTTGGGCGTAGAAGAAAGCGGGCTAGAAAAAACCATTCGTTTGAGTTTTAAGGAATTAGGCTTGATCAATTATTTTACCGCTGGGGTCAAGGAAGTGCGATCATGGACGATTAAAAAAGGTTCTAGCGCGCCTGTGGCTGCTGGGGTGATCCATAAGGATTTTGAAAAAGGCTTTATTAGAGCTGAAACCATCAGTTATGATGATTTTATCGCTTATAAGGGCGAAGCCGGCGCGAAAGAAAAGGGAGCGTTACGCATTGAAGGTAAGGATTATATCGTTCAAGATGGCGATGTGTTGCATTTTCGCTTCAATGTCTAGTTCTCTTCGTTACTATTTTCTCATAAGAATTGACACCCAACAAGAAACTTTTTAAAAAAATCTATATAGAATTAAGCGATATTTGCGGGTTACAATGCAGTTTTTGCCCTAACCCCAAAAATATCAGAGGCGTGATGCCTTTAGAATTATTTGAAAAAGTTTGTAAAGAAGCGGCCCCCTTAACCCCAATCATCACCTTGCATGTATTAGGCGATCCTTGCAAGCTCAAAAATTTAAACCGCTATTTAAGCACCGCTAAACGCTTTTCTTTGAAAGTGGATTTGGTTACTAGCGGGGTGTATTTGCACGATTTTGAAACGCTTTTACAAGATGTAATCTATCAAATTTCTATTTCTTTAGACGCGGGGCTAGACAATCATAACAAAATCAACCAGCACCGCTACATCCAAAAAATTTTAGAATTTTGCCGCTACAAATTTGAAAAAAATAGCGAAGTGTTTTTGAATTTACGCATTCAAGATGGCACCCTTGAAAAACACCAGAATTTGATCAAGCCTTTTTTAGAAAGCTTTGAATGCGTTTCTTTAGAGGCTCTAAAATCGCAAGGCCGCGCTCGTCTGTTTAAAAAAAGTTTTTTGAATATCCAAAAAACCTTTAAATGGCCGAATTTGAACGCCCAAAATCCTTTAAACCAAGAATCAAAAATCCCCTATTGTTACGGCTTGATCAAGCAAGTCGCTATTTTATCTAATGGTGTTGTCGTGCCGTGCTGCATGGACACGCAAGCCAATATCAACCTTGGCGATTTAAACCATACGCCCCTAAAAGATATTTTAAAGAGCCAAAAAGCTATGGCTATCAAAACCCATTTTTTAAAGGGCGAAGCGTTAGAACTTTTATGCCAAAACTGCTCCTACCCTTTGATCCGCTACAAAAAATGAAACCACTCCCTTAAGAATTAGCCCTGCTTATTCCTTGAAAAGGCTGTTATTTTTAGCGCGTTTTGTAACCCTTTCAATAGCTCGTTAGTCATTGGTTTTACAATTGTGGTGGCGTTTAGTTCGCTTCAGTAATAAACAGCGATTAAAAGCTTTTACTCTTTATATTCTTATCTTTTATGTTTGGGTTGGTGCGTTAGAATTGTCAAAATTTTAAGTGTTAAAGGACAAGTGGCTCTTTTCTTTTGTGATAGCTTGCGGGGTCGAAAAAATCGTGGGCTTCTCTTGATGCCATTCAAAAACACTAATTGACCCCACTCTTTGATTTCTACGCTTTTAGTTGTTTTGCGTTATTTCATTCAACATTCGCATGCTTTTTGATCGTTTTGGATAAAATAATTTTCATACAATCGCAATAACGCAATAAAAAACGCTGTGATAGTAGGCCCTACAATGATCCCCCAAAAACCAAATTGTGAAATCCCAGCAATCATAGAAAAGAAAATCAGCATTTCATTGATTTTAAGGGTAGTTTTAAAAATTCTTTTTTTGATGAAGACGATTAAAATTGGCTTGATCACGCTATCAATCAACACGCTAATCAATAAAATGGAATACAAAGCGATAAAAATAGCCTCATTCACATTCCCATGATAAAGCTCATAAATCGCTATAGGGATCCAAATCAAAGCCCCCCCAACAGCCGGCACCAAAGACGCTAGGCCGTATAAAATCCCTAAAGACCAGCCGTCATGCCCAAACCATACGATCATCACCCCAAACGCCACGCCCTCTAAAATAACCGTGATGAGAGAAGTTAAAAGCACGATGCGTAAAATCCCAGCCACTTCTTCAAAAATCTTTTTGCTTTGATTGATTCCAAGAGGCAAGACCCCTAAAAAATAACGATAAAATCTCTCCCCATAATAAAAAAAGAAAAACAACAGCCCCAAAATAAACAAAGCGTCTGTAATGAGTTTCAAGCTGTATCTTCCCACATAGCTGCTTATTTTCAACAAATAACCCGTGATGGAAGCGGCGCTAAAATTTTCTAAAAACTTGCTCACTCCATCATGAATGGCAGGAAAATGCGACAAATTTTCGGTGATTGTCCCTTTAAGCCATTTGATTAGGGCTGAAAATTTTTCAAAATTGATTTCAAAAATGATATTAGAACTTTTATAAACAATAAAATACAACGGCACGATCAAAACGCTCGCTAAAATTAAAACGCATAAAAACGAACTGACAACATTGAAAAAACGCTTATCTAAAAAAACTTTCACTTGAAAAAACCCCACGCACAAAAGCCCAGCGATCAATGCATCCATTAAAAAATCTTGATACAAATAGATCATCCAATAAAAACCAATCAAAAAAAGAATCCAAAAAAAATACTGAGCTTTCATGAAATTATCCCCTTAAACTGAACCAAAAATTATCAAATGTTAGCTAAAAAACGCTCTTTTAAGGATAAAAAACCTCTTTTAACTTATAATTAAAATCAAAAAGGCTTGCAATCAATGGTGTTTTACAAATATTCAGGGAGCGGGAATGATTTTTTAATCACGCAAAGCTTCAAAAAAAAAGATTTTTCCAATTTAGCCAAACAGGTGTGCCATAGGCATGAGGGTTTTGGGGCTGATGGGCTTGTGGTCGTCTTACCAAGTAAAGATTATGACTACGAATGGGATTTTTACAATTCAGACGGCTCTAAAGCTGGCATGTGTGGGAATGCGAGCCGTTGCGTGGGGTTATTTGCCTACCAACATGCTATAGCCCCTAAAGAGCATGTTTTTTTAGCCGGAAAAAGAGAGATTTCTATTCGCATAGAAGAACCCAATATTATTGAGAGCAATCTCGGTAATTATCAAATCCTAGACACCATATCCGCCTTAAGATGCAAAAAATTTTTTACTAATAACAGCGTTTTAGAAAATATCCTTACTTTCTATCTCATAGATACAGGAGTGCCGCATTTAGTAGGATTTGTGAAAAATAAAGAGTGGTTAAATTCCCTTAACACATTAGAATTAAGGGCTTTAAGGCATGCGTTTAACGCTAATATTAACATCGCTTTTATAGAAAATGAAGAGACGATTTTTTTACAAACTTATGAGAGAGGGGTTGAAGATTTCACGCTGGCTTGCGGGACAGGCATGGCAGCGGTTTTTATCGTTGCGCACCTTTTTCATAACACCCCTAAAAAAGCCACTCTCATCCCTAAAAGCAACGAATTTTTAGAGCTTTCTTTAAAAAATGATGAAATTTTTTATAAAGGAGTCGCGCGTTATATTGGCATGAGCGTTTTGGGCATGGGTGTTTTGGGCATGGGTGTTTTTGATCATCATTTCTTATAATGGTAATCAAGATGATTTTGTCGTAATTAAATATAATGCGCTATCATTTCTAGGCTGTTTTTAGCAATATAAAAAATATCCTAAAGGAATAAAACCATGCAAGCGTTAAAATCATTGCTTGAATTGATCACAAAACTCCAGAATCTAGGCGGCTATTTGATGCATATAGCTATTTTCATCATTTTTATTTGGATTGGAGGGCTTAAGTTTGTGCCGTATGAAGCTGAAGGGATCGCCCCTTTTGTGGCTAACTCCCCTTTCTTTTCTTTCATGTATAAATTTGAAAAACCCGCATACAAACAACACAAAATGTCTGAATCCCAATCCATGCAAGAAGAAATGCAAGATGACCCTAAAATCGTTGAAAACAAAGAATGGCATAAAGAAAACCGCACTTATTTAGTGGCTGAAGGTTTAGGGATCACGATTATGATCCTAGGCATTTTGGTGCTTTTAGGGCTTTGGATGCCTTTAATGGGCGTAGTTGGGGGCTTGCTTGTCGCTGGAATGACAATCACGACTCTATCTTTTTTATTCACAACGCCAGAAGTGTTTGTCAATCAGCATTTCCCATGGCTTTCTGGAGCTGGAAGGCTAGTGGTTAAAGACTTGGCGTTATTTGCTGGAGGCTTATTTGTGGCCGGATTTGATGCGAAACGCTATTTGGAGGGTAAAGGATTTTGCTTGATGGATCGCTCATCGGTAGGGATTAAAACTAAATGCTCTAGCGGGTGTTGCTCTTAAAGAGCGAATACCTTAAAGTAGGCTTAAAGCCTACTAGAAGAATCATAATTGATAGAAGAATCTTGGTTAGCACCTTTTTTGTAAATAATTGTTTTTAAAATGTGGCGTTTGACAAAGGAATTGACGCTTTCTACTTCTTCATCAGCTAGTCGTCTTAAAACATCATGCTCTTCTTTAGAGAGATAAAAAGTAACTGAAAAATTGCGTTTCAACTCATCTACAGCGACACGCTTACGACCGGGTTTTATATTTTTATTTCCTAATTCCATTAAAATTTCCTTTTTTAGTTAGTGTGTTGTAACATCATAGTGGCTATTCTAACATGAAATAAACGCCATTTTATATTAAATCTAAAGAAAAATATTTTTAGATGTGCTAGAATACCCATTTGTTACAAGATAAGCTTTTTTATCAAAAAAATGATGACATAGGGGTAACAAGTGGTGATAAACACCTTTTTAAAACATTCTTTTCTGGCTTGTTTGTTAGCGGTTAATTCTTACGCTTTTGATTGGAACATTTTTAAATACAATCTGGGTTTCAATATGTTCATCATGGACCATGAAGGCTCAACGCCTTATTGGGTCAATACTAACACCAATCTTAAAACCCGTCTAACTCCAAATTTTGGGATCCAATTTTATACAAGAGGTGTGGAGCAAAGCTTGACTGTGGGGGCGTATTTCTTTCAAAACTTCCATAACTACAGCACCAATTTTCCCTACCGTTGGGGGCCTACTATGTATTATAAGGCTAGGGGAAAACATTTTACTTTTTATGGCGGCATCTTTCCTAGAAAAAACCTCTTAGGGAGGTATGGTTTGAATGTTTTTGCCCCCTATTATTGGTTTATAGACCCCAACGCTAGAGGGTTTTTATTGCAGTTTCAAAACCATTATTCGCCTTCAAAACCCTATTATGGGCATGCGGAGTTCATGCTAGATTGGTTTGGAGGCAATTGTTACAACACTTGTAAATTTGGGAGGAACCCTTATGGGAACGCAATGGATAGGTTTCAAATGAACGGCTCTGTCGCTTATAATTTCTTTAAGGATTTATTGGGTATTGGAGGGTATTTTGTCTTGTTCCATAACGAAGACAAATACCTTTTGAATGGGGCTGATGGCATGCAATTTAATGAAAAAAAAGCGATTGATAGCAATAATATTTATCTTATGGATCGCCTTTATTTTAACGCTTACATAGGGACAAGCCTCTTAGACATCGCCCCCTTTATGGAAAAGCTCAATGCCAGTTTTGGTATGGTTTCTGAATCAAGCCGATTAAGGCAAATCCACAAAAATGTGCCTTTTATGAACAGCGTGGGCGGGCAATTTGATGTGGAGATCCAATACAAAGGCTTTGGAATACACAATTTATTTTATTTCGCTAAAACCCCAGAAATGCCTTTTTATAACCAATACCAGTATGTTGAAATGTATTGCACGCCTTCTTACTGCCCCACGCCTATTTATCGTGGCGTGCCATTCTTTCAAGCTAATTTATACAATCGTTTTGATTTTTATTATAATTGGAAAAACGACTTCGCATCCGTTCGAATCAATTTCGTGCTTAATGCGATGCGTGGGGGCTTTGATAGGAGTTTGCCTTGGTCAGAATCTTACCAAGTGTATATGACAGTCGCCTTTGATCCTTATAACCTTATTAACAAAATTGCTAGAAAAAAGTGAAAATTCTTGACAACCAGTTAATTCGTCTTATATAATGCTGTTTCATTTGTAGCCATTGTTAAGCAATGATTTTAAGCTATGGAAAAGAGGTGATAGCAGTATGCCAGGGATTAAGGTTAGAGAAGGCGATGCGTTTGATGAATCTTACAGGAGATTCAAAAAGCAAACCGATCGCAATTTGGTGGTAACAGAATGTCGTGCTAGAAGGTTCTTTGAGTCTAAAACTGAAAAACGCAAAAAACAAAAAATCAGCGCTAAAAAGAAAGTTTTAAAGCGTCTTTACATGTTAAGGCGTTATGAATCAAGACTATAAAAACTTGAACGAATTTAAAATTTAAGGATTATTGAATAATGCAATTCACAGGGAAAAATGTTCTTATTACTGGAGCTTCTAAAGGCATTGGGGCTGAAATCGCCAAAACTCTCGCTTCTATGGGGCTGAAAGTTTGGATCAATTACCGCAGTAATGCTGAAGTGGCTGATGCTTTAAAAAATGAGCTTGAAGAAAAAGGCTATAAAGCGGCTGTCATTAAATTTGACGCGACCTCTGAAAGCGATTTTGTTGAAGCGATACAAACCATTGTCCAAAGCGATGGAGGTTTGTCTTACTTGGTGAATAACGCCGGTGTGGTGCGCGATAAATTGGCGATCAAAATGAAGACAGAAGATTTTCACCATGTCATAGAAAATAACCTCACTTCAGCGTTTATAGGTTGCAGAGAGGCTTTAAAGGTGATGAGTAAGAGTCGTTTTGGGAGTGTGGTTAATGTCGCTTCTATCATTGGTGAAAGAGGCAATATGGGGCAGACAAACTACTCAGCGAGTAAGGGGGGGATGATTGCGATGAGCAAGTCCTTTGCTTATGAGGGAGCTTTAAGGAATATTCGTTTCAACTCTGTAACGCCAGGCTTTATAGAAACCGACATGAACGCTAATTTGAAAGATGAACTCAAAGCGGATTATGTTAAAAACATTCCTTTAAATAGGCTAGGGTCTGCTAAGGAAGTGGCAGAAGCGGTAGCGTTTCTTTTGAGCGATCACTCTAGTTACATCACTGGGGAGACTCTCAAAGTCAATGGCGGGCTTTATATGTAGTCCTAAACATTCTTTTAGCGATAAAAGTTTGTAAGTAGCAAAAATCATGCTAACATTATGAGGTTATTCTAAAACAAAGAGGTTATTATCAAATGGGGATTATTTACTTAATATTGTTTCTCATTGTAATTTATTTGTTGTATAGGATTTTAGATGTTTTGGAGCAAAAATAAACGCTCCAATGAATGGTTGATTTAATTTTTACAAAACAAGGGAGTTTTAATTATGGCTTTATTTGAAGATATTCAGGCAGTTATTGCTGAGCAGTTGAATGTGGATACGGTGCAAGTTACGCCAGAGGCGGAATTTGTGAAGGATTTGGGTGCAGACTCTTTAGATGTCGTGGAATTGATCATGGCGTTAGAAGAAAAGTTTAGCATTGAGATTCCTGATGAGCAAGCGGAAAAAATCGTCAATGTGGGCGATGTGGTGAAGTATATTGAGGATAATAAACTAGCTTAATCTTTTTAACTTGGAGCGTTTGTCTCCAGGTTTTAGTCAAAAATTTAGCTTTAGCTAAAATCTAGTTTTATTGAATTAAAGTTTTGAAATGAGGAGCTATTGGTGCGTCGGATTGTAGTAACTGGAATGGGGATGATCAATTCGCTAGGTTTAAATAAAGAAGATTCTTTTTTAGCGATCGCTAAAGGGGAATGCGGTATCAAAAACATAGAAAGTTTTGATGCGAGCGCGTTTCCTGTGCGTATTGCTGGAGAAATCACTGACTTTGACCCTACAGAGGTGATGAATCCCAAAGATGTTAAAAAGGCGGGTCGTTTCATTCAATTAGCCTTGAAAGCCACGAAAGAGGCGATGAAAGATAGTGGGATTTTAGACGCTCGCAATAGATGCCCTGAAGAATTGGCAAATCGCATGGGCGTAAGCTCTGGCTCTGGGATTGGCGGATTAGGCAATATTGAAGCGAATTCCATTTTTTGTTTTGAAAAAGGCCCTAGAAAAGTCAATCCCTTTTTTATCACTTCTGCGTTAGTGAATATGATTGGAGGTTTTACTTCCATTGAGTTTGGCATTAAAGGGCCTAACCTCTCTAGCGTAACGGCTTGTGCAGCAGGCACTCATGCGATTATTGAAGCCGTTAAAACCATTTTGCTCAATGGGGCTGATAAAATGCTCGTCGTGGGAGCGGAATCCACCATTTGTCCTGTAGGGATTGGCGGGTTTGCGAGCATTAAAGCCCTTTCTACAAGGAATGATGATCCCAAAAAAGCTTCAAGACCTTTTGATAAGGATCGCAATGGTTTTGTGATGGGCGAAGGCGCTGGGGCTTTGGTGCTTGAAGAATATGAGAGCGCGAAAAAAAGAGGGGCTAAAATTTACGCAGAATTTGCTGGGTATGGCGAGAGTGGCGATGCTAACCATATCACAGCCCCAGCCCCTGAGGGTGAAGGGGCTTTTAGAGCCATGAAAATGGCTTTGGAAATGGCGAAAGTGGAAGTAGGCTATGTGAACGCTCATGGGACAAGCACGCATTATAACGATTTATATGAGAGCATCGCTCTAAAAAATGTGTTTGGCTCTAAAGAAAAAGTCCCCCCTGTTAGCTCCACTAAAGGGCAGATTGGGCATTGCTTGGGCGCTGCGGGCGCGTTAGAAGCCGTTATTTCTATCATGGCCATGAATCAAGGGATCTTACCTCCTACTATCAATCAAGAAACGCCTGACCCAGAATGCGATCTGGATTATATCCCTAATGTGGCTAGAGAAAAACAAGTGGATGCGGTGATGAGTAACTCATTTGGTTTTGGTGGCACTAATGGTGTTGTGATTTTCAAAAAAGCCTAGTTTTACAAAGTTAGGATTTTGAATGGCCATTTATTTAGATTTTGAAAATCATATTAAAGAGATTCAAAATGAAATTGAATTAGCCCTTATTAGAGGCGATGAGGACGCTAAAGAAATCTTAGAAAAAAGATTGGATAAAGAAGTTAAAACCATTTACTCCAATCTCACAGACTTTCAAAAACTCCAATTAGCAAGACACCCTGACAGACCCTACGCTATGGATTACATTGATCTCATCTTAAAAGATAAATATGAAGTCTTTGGCGATAGGCACTATAACGATGATAAAGCGATCGTGTGCTTTATAGGGAAAATTGATAATGTCCCGGTTGTGGTGATCGGAGAAGAAAAAGGCAGAGGGACTAAAAACAAACTCTTAAGAAATTTCGGCATGCCTAACCCTTGTGGCTATCGTAAAGCTTTGAAAATGGCAAAGTTTGCTGAAAAATTTAATTTGCCTATTTTAATGCTTGTGGATACAGCCGGGGCGTATCCGGGGATTGGCGCAGAGGAAAGAGGCCAGAGTGAAGCGATCGCTAAAAACCTCCAAGAGTTCGCCTCTTTAAAAGTCCCTACTATTTCTATCATTATCGGTGAAGGGGGCAGTGGTGGCGCGCTAGCGATTGCGGTGGCAGACAAGTTGGCTATGATGGAATATTCCATTTTTAGCGTTATATCCCCAGAAGGTTGTGCGGCGATTCTTTGGGATGACCCTAGCAAGACTGAAGTGGCTATTAAAGCGATGAAAATCACGCCTAGAGATTTAAAGGAGGCGGGGCTTATTGATGATATTATTTTAGAGCCTAGCAAAGGGGCTCATAGAGACAAATTTTCAGCCGCTAACACGATCAAAGAATATTTTTTAGACGCTCTAAGGACTATCCAACAAGACCCTCATTTCCTTGACAACCGCTATCAAAAATTGATGTCGCTTGGCTCGTTTGTGGAGAGCATGAATTAGATCTATAAAAAACTTTGCCTTAATAAAATATTGATAGCTGGTTCTTTAACTTTTAAAAATTGTGTTTTTAAACTTTATTTTAAACCCATTTTCTTAAGGAGATAAGAGGGTATTTTGAAATAATTCTCCAACTAAAATCCCCCCTAAATCCATAAGACCGCTTTTAAAAATATCTCTTGATAAAATCAAGCTCTCTATTATCCAATCTTAAAAATACAATATTTTTTAGATTTGATAACCAACGCTCAATAAAAACAAAGTCAAATTTTTCACCACTTGCTATCATTTTAGAAAAAGGCGAATATTTTACATAGTTTGTAAAATAATATAAAAAATATCATTGTGTTACCAATCTGCTATCTCTATCCTTTTGTTTGAATATAAAAAGACAATCATCATGCTCAGCGTATTGAATGAAAGCATTCTTATTTTACAATACAAAAATTAGGTCTAATGGTATTTTAAAAAAGAAAGAAATCCCATGGTTATATATGAAAAAATCAAAAGCCGCTTTTCTAGGAATTGGTCTTTAAGGGATAGGGGCAGGCATTTTGCATCTGCAAGCGTGTATTTTTTCTCACTTCTTGTCATTACAGCGGTTAATAGAAGTAGTGCAGTTGCTTGGTTATTGATGCCTGAACATTTGATTTGGTGGTTTTTGATTTCTTTTAGTGGGGAATTTGTAGCAGACATGGCGTTTGGCAAAAAAAGTAAAATCCTTAAAACCCGCTTTGGAATTTCTATTGTGAGCGGCGTTTCACTATTGCTTGGCGCTTTACCAGCGCATTTATTTTTTGTATGGTTTGGTTTTATTAATTGGTGGGTTGTCTTTTTTATAGAAGCGGGAGCTGATCTATTGGTGGGTTGTATGATACAAAAGATTTTTTTTGGTAAATATTGGGTGGATCGCTATTATTAAGGCTCTTTTTTTTAAGCCTAAAAGCGGATTTTCTTATATTCCAATCAATTGGATAAGGGTTACCCCCTACTTAAGGCATCGCATCAAAAACCACGCTGATCCCATTTTTTAAAATGATAGGGTTTTTTGCATCAGTGATATGGATAAAACGCACGCCATCAAGCAAATTAAGAGCGATTTCTTGTTGTCTGTTTTCTTTAGCAATGATTTGAATGATCTTTAAGTTTTCATCATAAAAAATGATTTTGGGTTGCCACAAAGGGTTATTAGAGCTTATTTTTAAATACGCGTTTTGATTCACGCTCAGCCAGTATTTCCCGCTCGCTTCCTTAAACTCCACAGGATCGCTACTCAAAACTAAGGCTCTCGCGTTAGGGAGCTTGACTTCTTGTAAAGAAAAATCGTATTCCCACTCTTTCAAGGATATGCGCCTAATATCCACAAAATCAAAACCATGTCTCTTCATCGTTTCTATCAAAATGTTAGGGTCTAAAACATATTCCGTTTTAAGCTCGTATGAAAAAACATTCTCGCCCAAAGAGCTTTGCATTTTAATAGGCAAAACATACGAATACCCCATCATGTTCAAAGAATTATTGATGCTTTTGGCAAACGCTAGGGGATTGCTTGAAGCCTTGAAAGTGATTTTTAACATGCTTGGCTTGTCAAAATTAAAAGACAAAAGCCCGTTTTCTTTGAGAGTGTTGAGCAGTTTCAAGGAATCCAAACGCCCCATTACATAGAAAGCCTTACGATTTTTAAACAAACGCTCTAAAAAAAGCTTGTTCGTATGATAAGCTCGCTCCCCCATTAAATTCTCAATCTTATCATTTAAAGCGTCAGCGTTTAAAAGCATTCCCCCAACAATAAAAGCTAAAAAAAGGTTTTTCATTGCTGGAGTTCTTTGTATTGGGCCTCGTTGATGAGCGTTAAGCCTTTATTTGGCTCGTATAAAAACCGCCTGGTTTTGCTGTCGTTATAATCTTGTTCTTGATGGTTGTTTTTAAGACTAAGATGCCCATGCCCAAAACGCAACAACAAGCGGTGGTTTTTGGTTTCTAAAGAATAATTTTTTTTAAAAACCTTTTGAAAGGAGTTTTTTTTCTCATCCAAATCAATCACTTCTACCCAAATATCTCGTTTAGGGATGATATAAATGGTATTAGGATTTTCTTTGATCGCTTCTTTTCCTTGCTTGTCGTGTTCTGTTTGTTTTTCTTGTTTTTCTTTTGGTTTAGGCGTTGGCTCTGGCTTGTTTTCTTCTGTAGGATTAGCTTCATTGAAAGAACTCTTTTTAGTGCCGGATTTAATAGCGCTTTCTTGCTCTCTTTCTTCTTTTAAAGAAGAGCTGTTTTGAATAATAACGACCGCTAAAATAATGACAACCACCCCTAAAACGATAACAAAGGGTTTCCATTTGGAAGACTTTTTGGATAATGAAGTATTGGCTTGATTGATGCTGTAATCCAATTCAACCTTAAGGGGTTTTTTTGCTGTTTCTTCAGGGCTTGTTTCTTGATTTTTTTCTTCTCCCACGCCCTCTTTAAAAACACACACTTTGTCAAATTCTTTCATCCATGCGCTCAAATCAATTTTATACTCGCGCTCTAAAATCTGTATAAAACCCCTAGCATGCACCCTTGATAAAGACTCATAGCGTTTTTCCAAGATGGAACGGATATTTTTAGAAGCGATTTTAGTCGCCTTACAAATTTCTGCCACTCCAACTTCTTTTAAAATCTGCAAATTTTTATCTAAATTTTTAAGCGATAATTCTTCTAATGCCGCACCAGAAATATCTTTAGAAATATTTTGAACATCAGAAAGATCTAAATTTTCTAAACTTTTTTTATTCTGTTCCATTCAATTGACCACCTAGTTGATTTTATCCATTAAGATCCCTGCTGCCACGCTCACATTGAGCGAATTAAAATCCCTTCGCATCTTCACACTCAATATAGCATCCATTTTAGCAAGGATTTTTTTAGACAACCCCTCATGCTCGCTCCCCAAAAAAAGAGCGCATTTTTTTAAGGACAGATTTTCTGCTTGGCTAGAGCCTTGCATGCTCGTGCCCAAACATAAAAACCCGCTCGTTTTCAATTCATTGATTAAATCCAGCGTGTTAGGCATAACGCTAAAAGGCAAATCATACATAAGCCCCAAGCTGGATCGCACAATCCCCTCATAAGCCAATTCTTTAGCAAAATCTAAAATAACGCCATCCATTCCTAAGCAATACGCGCTCCTAAAAATCCCCCCAATATTCCCCACATCCGTAATGCCACAAAGCACCAAAAGCTTTTGAGCTTTTTTAACCTCTTTTAAAGAAGCCGCTAAGGGCAGTTCCACCTTAGCTAAAACCCCTTGATGATTCCCCCCCCTAGCCAAACTTTGCGCTTTTTTATTATCCACTTTGATGATATTAGGGCATGCTTTTTTGAGCGCGAAAAAAAACTTTTTGTCTATTTCTTTAGAAAGATAGATTTCTTGCAACTTTTCTTGATGGGAGTTTAGAATATGCATAATCACCTGCTTGCCATAAACCACTGCTTGCATGCTAAACCCCTTTTATTGATCTTTTTCTTCTAACAAACGCTGGAAATAAAGCTCTTTAGCGTTTTTTTGCGTCATAGCGGCTTCAATTTTAGCCTTAATTTTAGGAGGTAAATCCAACTCTAATAACGCCGATAGCCCCATGCAAGGCTCTATTTTTTTCTCGTTCAAAAGCACTAAAACCCACTCCCCTTGGATATTGCTTTTTTGCAACCGCTCTATGATTTGAGAAATTTCTCCCAAATAATACTGCTGGTGGAGTTTGGTAAGCTCTTTAGCCGCAAACAAATGCATGCCTTGAGCCAAATCGTTTAAATCCTTTAAAGTCTCTAACAATCGGTGCGGGCTTTCATAAAAAACCACCGGGGTTTTTTCTTCCAAATACGCTAAAGCGTTTAAAATTTTAGCGATTTTTAAGTGCCTTTCCTTACTCTTATGAGGTAAAAAGCCGGCGTAAAAAAACCGCCCTTCTAAAAACCCGCTCGCGCAAAATGCCGTAGTGAGCGCGTTAGCCCCGGGCAAAACATCGTATTGAATGTTATGTTTTAAGGCGTAAGCGACTAAACTCATGCCTGGATCGCTCAAACTTGGCATGCCCGCATCGCTCATCACAGCGATTTCTTTGTCAAAAAAAGAAAGCTCTATTTGGTTTAAAAATTCCTGATCGTTGTGCGAATGGAATGCGATAAATTCTCTTTTTTTAGCAGCGATATTAGGGAAAGAATGGCCAATAATAGGGTTTTGTGCGAGCAAGTGCAACAACCTCTTACTCACCCTTGTATCTTCGCATAAAAAAACCTCGCAACGCTCTAAAACTTCTAAGGTGCGTAGCGTAATGTCAGCGAGATTACCTATAGGAGTGGGCAAAAAATACAGCACAAAAAGCCACGCTTTTTAAAAGAATTACTTCAAGTTGTAGCGTTGCTTGAATTTCTCTACTCTCCCTGCAGTGTCAGCGATCTTATCGCTACCGGTATAGAAAGGGTGGCAAAAGCTAGAAATATCAATACGCATTTCAGACTTGGTGCTTAAAACTTCAATTTCTTTCCCGCTCGTTACGCAAGTAACTTTGCATGGGATATATTCGGGGTGAATGCCTTTTTTCATCAAGTATCCTTTGTTCTTAAATTTAAACTTAAAATTATAGCATAAGTAACAATAAATTAAAACCACTCTAAAGTTAAAATAAAATTTGACTTTGTTAAAAAAATTATGATAGCATAACGAAGCATTACGAAATTCAACGCTTGTGGCATGCGCCACTTATTAGCATCTTAGCTTTTTGTACTTTTATCTTAATTGAAACAACTAGAAACCTCTTTTTAATTAAAAGGAAATTTAATGAACGAAAACGCGCCTACGCACAAAAGTTCGCACAAAGTCAAAACGCACACGCCAGTGAGCGGTTATCACATTGAAGATTTACGCACCTACCCTACTGAAAAGCTTTTAGAAATCGCTAACAAGCTCAAAGTGGAAAACCCCCAAGAATTCAAACGACAAGACTTGATGTTTGAAATTTTAAAAACCCAAGTTACGCAAGGCGGATACATTCTTTTTACCGGGATTTTAGAAATCATGCCTGATGGCTATGGCTTTTTAAGAGGTTTTGATGGGAGTTTTTCAGACGGGCATAACGACACATATGTTAGCCCCTCTCAAATCAGGCGCTTTGCTTTAAGGAATGGCGATATTGTTACCGGTCAAGTGCGATCCCCTAAAGACCAGGAAAAATACTACGCCCTTTTAAAAATAGAAGCCATCAATTATTTGCCTTCAGATGAGATTAAAAACCGCCCTTTGTTTGACAATCTAACCCCCCTATTCCCTGATGAACAAATCAAATTAGAATACGAACCCACTAAAGTTACCGGCAGAATGCTGGATTTATTCAGCCCTGTGGGGAAAGGTCAAAGGGCTTTGATCGTCGCGCCACCAAGGACTGGGAAAACGGAGCTGATGAAAGAACTCGCCCAAGGCATCACTTCTAACCACCCTGAAGTGGAGCTGATTATCCTTTTAGTGGATGAGCGCCCTGAAGAAGTTACGGATATGCAGCGAAGCGTTAAGGGTCAAGTTTTTAGCTCCACTTTTGATTTGCCAGCCAATAACCACATAAGAATCGCTGAATTAGTCTTAGAAAGGGCTAAAAGGCGAGTGGAAATGGGCAAAGATGTGGTGGTTTTATTGGATTCTATCACCCGTTTAGCAAGGGCGTATAACGCCGTAACGCCCTCAAGCGGTAAGGTTTTAAGCGGAGGCGTGGATGCGAACGCCTTGCACAGGCCCAAGCGCTTTTTTGGGGCCGCAAGGAATATTGAAGAAGGCGGGAGCTTGACGATTATCGCTACGGCGTTGATTGAAACGGGATCTAGAATGGATGAGGTGATTTTTGAAGAATTTAAAGGCACCGGGAATAGCGAAATCGTTTTAGCGAGGAATATTGCGGACAGGCGCATTTACCCGGCCTTTGATATTTTAAAATCCGGCACACGAAAAGATAATATCTTGCTTGGCAAAGACCGCTTGACTAAAGTGTGGGTTTTAAGGAATGTGATGCAACAAATGGACGACATAGAAGCCTTAAGCTTTGTGTATTCTAAAATGCAACAAACTAAGGACAATGAAGAATTTTTAAATTTAATGAATGAAAAATAAAATCCCTCATTAAAATCCCATTAAATTAAAAATAGTGGCATGAAAATAGGCGTTTTTGATAGCGGTGTGGGAGGGTTCAGCGTTTTAAAAAGCCTTTTAAAAGCGCGATTGTTTGATGAAATCATCTATTATGGCGATAGCGCTAGAGTGCCTTATGGCACTAAAGACCCCACCACGATCAAGCAATTTGGCTTAGAGGCTTTGGATTTTTTCAAACCGCATGAGATTGAATTATTGATTGTGGCATGCAACACGGCGAGCGCTCTGGCTTTAGAAGAGATGCAAAAGCATTCTAAAATCCCTATTGTGGGCGTGATTGAGCCAAGCATTTTAGCGATCAAACGGCAAGTGGAAGATAAAAACGCCCCTATTTTAGTGCTAGGGACAAAAGCGACGATTCAATCTAACGCTTATGATAACGCCCTGAAACAACAAGGCTATTTGAATGTTTCGCATTTAGCCACTTCCCTTTTTGTGCCTTTGATTGAAGAAAGTATTTTAGAGGGCGAATTGTTAGAAACTTGCATGCGTTATTATTTCACTCCATTAGAGATTTTACCTGAAGTGATTATTTTAGGTTGCACGCATTTTCCCTTGATCGCTCAAAAAATTGAGGGCTATTTCATGGGGTATTTTGCCCTTCCAACGCCCCCCCTACTCATCCATTCGGGCGATGCTATTGTAGAATATTTGCAACAAAAATACGCCCTTAAAAGCAATGCGTGCACATTCCCTAAAGTGGAATTTCATGCGAGCGGTGATGTGATCTGGCTAGAAAAACAAGCTAAAGAATGGCTCAAATTGTAACGCTAATAAAAATTTAGGGTTAAATAACTCAATTCCCAAAAAGGGCTATCTCTCACACTATAAGGGTATTGTGTTGATTATAAAGCGCTTTAGAGAGATCCATGAAAGCGTTTTGAAGCGAAGAATATCTAATGGCTATCTTTGGAAAAGATTACCTATCTACAGACTTGCAAAATAGCGCTAAAGATATTGTTCTTATCGCTTCGTAAATTCTCAAAGAAAGACTTTTTACCCACAAAAATGAGATTTTCTTTTGCCCTAGAAATAGCTACATTCAAGCGTTTAGAATCTAGCAAGAAAGAAAGATTACCACAAGTTTTCACGGTGGAATAAATAATAATATCTGCCTCCTCGCCTTGAAAGGCATCCACAGTGTCTATTTTGAGCTCATCAAAATTCTTGAAGCCGTATTTTTCCACTTCTGATCGCAAGCGTCTTTTTTGGGCATTATAAGGTGTGATAATTCCTATGGTTTTTCTGATTTTTCTTTGGTTAAGAGCGCGATCGATTTGCTCTAAAAGCTCTATGATTTTTTGAACTTGATCTTTGTTATAGCTACTTGTTTTTTCTAGTTGATGCTCTCTTTATAACCCTTAATTAATTTTCGCACTATAGCACGAACCCACTAACACAATCAAATTTAATTTTAAGCAAAGGGTTAAGTTTTTTTGGGGTAGGAAATATCCATGCAGACTTTAAAGAACAAAGCCTTTCGTTAGTATCTGTCGGGATATTTTAAGGTGAAGTGCCCAACCGCTAAAGACGATTGGGCTTCCTAGGCTGATGTTGCCCGTAGGGAGAGTTTGGTTCTCACTCTGTGTCCCTATAGTAGGGATTTTACAGAGTTTGAGCTCCAACGCATTCCCTACAGGTCTCACACATCATATCTCCAAAGGCGTAACTTTGCACGCTTCCTGCGCTAGATACGAATGTATGGGGATATGATACCATGAATTGGTAGCATTCATCACAAACACTAAAGATACTTGGGATTTCTGCTAAGGAGTATTAAAAGTTGTTTGATGTCATTATCAATATCTCTAAAATCCTTGTCTTTTATACACTCATGCCATTTGTTCATATAGTGGTGCAACCTAGCATTTTTGGTTGCATTTATTGAATTCTGTTTTATCTTTTTTTCTATCTTTTCTTTATAAGATGACCACCAGTTTTCTAAAACATAGGGCTTAATGTTTTCATATTGCACCTTATCTTCTTTACCGATGTGCACTATTGATCTAATACTCTGCTGTTGCAAGCCGTTCAAAACATTGTCCACGGCTATATTTTGCTGAGAAATGATACATACTTTGGCAAAATGGCTAGCGTTGAGAATTTGAAACACAATTTCTTTAATCACGGTTGTTTTGCCCGCTCCCGGTGGACCTTGGATTAAAAAGATATTCTTTTCATTGAGAGCTTTTAAGACAATTTCTTTCTGATTTTTTGTTAGTTGCTGATTATAAAACTTCTCAAGGCGTATGCCAAGGGGGGGTATAAAAATTATCTTTGGATCGAGCAAGAAACGCTTGAGATCTTGATTGACAATCTCGTTTTTATTGAACCGTTCTAAAGCTTTTTTTTTGCCGCTCCAAAGGGGCAATATAATCCGTTCTAAGAAACAAGAAACCTTTTTGCGGGAATTCAACTTCTTGCGGGAATGTAACACCCAGAGGTTTAAATTCTATACAGATCTCTTTATTAGTTTTATCAATTCCGCCGATCACTTTGCCTATTCTTTGGACTGCTTTTTCACCCACGAAACCATCCACTTTCGCTTCGATCGCACTCTCTATTTTCTCTATTTTAGGATCAGTAGTTTTAAAAGTATATTGATGATTTTTCTGCGTATAAGATTGATAAGCCACTTGAGTGTAAGAATTGGTTTGAATTTGGTGCTTGATGATTTGTTGCCATTTTTTAAAGGGATCATCCTCAGGTGCTTGATATTGGCTTAAACGCATCTGAGTTTGAATATAGACTAGCATGTCTTCCATACCCACACCGCTTGCTACCGCTAATTCATCGTAACGCCCTTTCTCTTTCTCATACACAAAAGTGATGCCTCGCTCTAGGGGAAAAATTTTATCGTTGAATTTTTCAGTGAAATTTTCAGGCAGTTTTCTAACCTCTTGCAATACGAGATAATTAGGAGTGGTGCGGCATTTTAGCATCAGATGAGCGATTCCCAAGATTAAAACATTCTTTTGATAATCTAACACGGAATAATTAAGATTGAAGTCATTAAAAATATAAACATATTTTAAAATTTGAGATCCCAGTCGGTCATTAAAGAGCATAATCACATCCATGTGTTTGGGTTCTGACTCTTTTTCAGCAATGAATACACTTTTTAGCAAGCTGTCATAATTTGTTACCCACACCTTGAGAGTATCCCTTGGTGTGTACTTTTTATGTTTAAATTCCTTGTATGCAATGGGCAGTGAAAGTTGTATCCCATGAAACAAACACTTGGTTATTTTCCAATCAATTGCATTCTCATACATGGGCGACACTTCAAAAACGCTCTCTTCTAAAATGTGTTTATAGAGCAAACCTTTACACAAGCTAGCTTTGAAAAATCTGTTGTCTTCTTTATTTTGCCGTGTGATTAAAATATAAAATTCCTCTTAAGAGTTATAAGAATCCCATAACTTTTTTCATGTTCTCCAGATTCCAAACTTAGGCGTTGCCCATAAATATTGCTTTCTTCATCTCCATCATGTGCATAGATTTCACTTTTATTGACACAAGCAAGTTTTCCAACATAAAGAAAGTCTTGAGGCAAGAGATAGTTTGGCTCCATAGTTTGGATATGCTTTAAAATTTCATCTATGGCGCATTCTTTTTTCTTTATCCAGTTTTGAGTATTATTGATAAAGTGCCAAGCCCTGTCAATTTTTTCTTGTCTTTCATCCATCCACTCTTGCATTTTAACGGCATTCTTTGGGTTATTAGATTACGATTCATCACGCTATTCTTCAAATTGTTCTAATGCCTCTTGATGTTTCTCAATATCCTTTTCATTCTCTTTGACCTTTTGCTTTAATTTTTTAATCTCACCCAAATCGCTTTTAAGGCGTTTTTCTTTCTCTTGTAATTGAGTTTTTAAACAAGACAAATAATCCAAATAAGCTAAAGCGCGGCGTTGCGCGTCTTCAAAGCGGTTGTAATATATTTGCAGTGCATGTTTTGCTGTATGGGTAGAGGTTTCATTTCTTGTTGGATTTGCTCTAAGAACAGCCTCTAATTGCGTGGGTGTCTCTTTCTTTTCTTGTTGTAATCTTTCAATTTCTTGCAAATAGCGTTGGATAATATTGAGACAATGGTCTGCAATCTTTAGGGTTTGTTGGTGTTTGTGGCGTTTTTTAGCCTGTTGCGCTTTGTGCGTGTAGTCCTTAATATCTTTTTTGAGCGTGTTTTGGCGTTCTTTTTCTTTTTCGGTTTCAACATCAAAAAAAACGCTAACGCTCCAAAACCAACTGCTAGGATAGCCCCACCCACAATAAAGGGTAGCATTAATTCACCTTAGATGTTAATGCAAGCAAAGCTTGTTGGTAATGAATCAGTTGCGCATGCAATCCATCCACCATTTGGTGTTCCCCATGTTCGCAGATTAAAAATTGATTCAGCGAATCAATCTTATTGATGATGCCTTGCATTATTTCTAAACGCTTCATGTCTTTTTCATGCTCATTGGAGAGTCTGAGCATTTCTTGTTCATGCATCTTATTGAGTGCTGTTATATCTCTTTGGAATTCAGCGATCTTTTCTTTCAATCTGTTGTTCTGTTGTTTGAAGCTATAATCTCTTGATTTGCTTGTATTTCTACTTGTTTAGTCTTTTCTTGCTCTTTGCTAATTTCTTTCTGGGCATTGATCGCTGATGAAATCAAGTCTTTAGAAGCAGTTACCAACTTTAACATATCTGATAAAGAGAGATTGTCAAGGAAACCCCCTTTAGAGTTTCCTTTTGGTGTGGGTAAATTAACGCTTTTCATATTAACCTCCTATAAAGTTTAAAAACGCTTGGCAATGCGCTGTGAGCGCTTCATGGTATTGTTGGTGCAAGGCTACAATTCTTTGGGCATTGTCATAAGGGAATTTTTTCTCGTATTCATCTAAATGCTCCTTGATGCATTTTAAAACCATAAAGCTGTTTTCATAAGCTAATTTAAGCAGATGCATTTTATCCGCATTCTTGCGTATTCTAGCATCTATCTTTTCTAAGTCTTGGGCAAGCTGTAATCTGAGCTTCTGTTTGTCTAATCTTAATTCTATCAAAAGATTTTCATATTGTTTTCTTAAAGTATTGCGTATTTTTTCTAGTTGTTTGGTCTGCTCTTTAGCGGTACGATATTGGCCATAAGAATGGATCATATCAGCCAAACTAATCACCACATCCACACAGACTAAGACCGGACTCACTTTAGCAATTCCTTTTACTCCATAGCGTATGGCACTATAGATGATTTTTGTGTTGCGCATACCACATGCAAAACGCCCATCGGTTTTAAAGAGATCGATGCTTATCATAGTTGCTTGCAGAGTGTTTCTATCTCTATAAAACACTCTTGCTCCCCATGGACTGCACGAGCATATGTTTTCCCTTCGATTTTTGTAGGTGCTAGCACTTTTGGATTGATTTTAAAAACTAAAAACCGCTCTACTTTCTTTGGTTCTAAACGCACCCTGATCTCATCTGAAACATCTTTGAAGTCTTTCGCATTATCCAATAAGCGCAATACCCGATCAATATCCTTGCGCACATTATAAAGTTCCTCAAATTCTTGTAGGCTTAAATCTTCTCCTGCGATGAGCCACCCACAGGAACGATCTGTTAGCTCTTGGCGTTCACGCTATCTTTTTATTTTTTCTCTCGCTGCATTTTCTAAAAACACCACCCGATTTGTGCGATTAAATTTGTTGATTTCATCATGTAATTTTAAAATGTTGCACCCATAAGCGCTGATCTTGTGTTTTTCATTGATAAAACCCCGCTTTACTAAAAAGTCTAGGTGCTTTTGAATGGTCATAGAATCAATCTCTGTAACTTGCGATAAATCACTAAGATTTAATCCATCCCCAAAAGCATGCAAGCAAAATAGAGTGAATTCCCCTATATCTTCAATTCTTTCCAAACAAAAAACTTAGCTTATATCCCCAATATGGAATACTCACATCTACAAAACCAGTGCCATGCTTCATCCTTATAACTCCTAAAATCCTCTATTCATAATTCTAATTAATGTTTCTTAATCATTTGTTATTTTTAAAGCTTCATTCTCTTTTTCACTCTGTAAAGTTGCACGATTATTTCTAATGCCAATGACTTTGGCTTCCATTACTTTGTCTTTATGGTGGCTTGACTTTTTAGTACCTATCCCTAGCTTATTTTTCCATTATGATAGACACTTGATTGTTTTCAATCTCTATATAGAGTTCTTTTTGAGAATTGGAGCTATAAGAGAGTTTGTTTTGCTGGTAGGCTTTGTAATCTTGGTCAAACGCCACATAAAACAAGCGTTTGTTTTGGGAGTTGGGGTAAGGGATCACATTGATAGAAGAAAAAGCGATATTCTTTTTTTCGTTTTTCGCAAACACCCTTTTTTTATACTCTTTAAAAGCGTTGAATTTCATGCCGTCATAGCGAGTGAAATTGGGGCTATAAAAACGCATGTAGCGTTCAAAATCGCCCCTAGCCCAAGCTTCTTTCCATTGAAAAAGGGAGCTTAAAATCATGCTCAATTCTTCTTTGGTGCTGGGGAAAAACTTGTCTTCATAGGTGATGAGGAACGCTTTTTCGCCTTTTAATACCTTATCATAAGAGCTTAGAATAGGGTTTTCAATCGCAATGCAACCCTTGGTGTTCAATTCATTCCTATCGCCATTTAAAGGCATTCCATGCACCCAAATGCCATGCCCGGTGCGCTTTTTCAAGGTGTCATACAAATTAGGGTAATTCGTTACAAAAGCCAAAACGCCATAATATTGATCCAAACGCTCTAATTTCTGCGTGATACGATACACTCCAATAGGCGTGGCCAAATCGCCCTCTAAAGTTTTATCGCCCTTTTTAGAGCCTACAAGGGCTTTAGAGCTGTTGATTTTTTTAAGCATGTTATTTTCTATCTCATAAAACTCCAAACTGGGCTTGGATTTATCAGCCACAAATAAAAACTGCTTGTTTTGATAATAGCCAAAATCCGTATCCTTATTTTGAAGCTCTTCTGCCCAAAAAGATTTATCTGCTAAATAAGAATCCAATTTTTGACCCACCACTTCCAAGCCTTGTTTTTGATAAAGGCGCATGATTTCTAACAAACGATCACTAGCATTCAATCCCACAAACCCCATTAACAGAGCCGGTAATATTTTTTTCAATCCCTATTCCTTTGATAGATATAACCCAGTTTTTGCAAGCTCTTTTCTTCCTTGCTCCATGATTTTTGGGCGATCACTTGCAAGTTTAAAAAAACCTTTTTTTCGCCCACTTCTTGCATTTTTAATCGCGCGTTAGTCCCGATGCGTTTGATATTCACCCCGTTTTTGCCTATCACGATTTTTTTTTGGCTTTCTTTTTCTACGATAATACGCGCATACACCTTGTCTATGCGTTCTTCTTCTATAAATTGATCAATCATCACATCGCTTTCATAAGGGATTTCATCGCTCAAAAAATCAAACAAACTCTCCCTAATGATTTCCTTATAAATATCGCACATTTTTTCATCGCTCATCAAATCCTTTTCAAAAAGCCATGCGCTAGGGCTTAAATGCTTGCTGATGCATTCTAAAAGCGCGTTTAAATTTTGAGATTTTTTCGCGCTCAAAGGCACTAGAGCTAAAAATTGCGAAGCGTATTTTTGATACTCTTGTAATTTTTGCAAAACTTGCCTATGCGTGGCCATATCAATCTTACTCAAAGCCAAGATATGGGGTTTTTGGCACAAACTCAAAAACTCTTCATAGCCTTTTAAATCATCATGCACAGAAGCTAAAAAGACACACAATTCAGCATCGCCCATCGCTTTTAAAGCCTGTGAGAGCATGCACTGGTTGAGTAATTTTTCTTGATGATGGAGCCCTGGTGTGTCTAAAAAAATGATTTGGCTCTCATACCCTTCTTTGTCTTTAAAAGGCACGATGCATTTCATTAATTTTCTTGTCGCATTAGCCTTATGCGAAACGAGAGCTAAATGAGCGTTTAATAAAGTGTTTAAAAGAGTGCTTTTTCCAGCGTTTGGTTTGCCTATAAGAGCTACAAAGCCCGCCTTAGTTTTCATTATAAAATATACTTCACTAAATTTTCATCAGCCACTAAATCCTCTAGCTTGGATTGAACCAATTCTTTAGTGATAGTAACCTTTTGCCCAAAATAATCCTCCGCTTCAAAACTAATGTCTTCTAGCACTTTTTCAATGGTGGTGTGCAACCTTCTAGCGCCTATGTCTTCGCTTTTTTGATTGGCGTTATAAGAAAGTTTGGCTAACTCTTTGATCGCATCGTCTTCAAACGCAATTTCTACGCCCTCCACTTTTAAAAGGGCTTGGTATTGCTTGATGATAGAGGTTTTAGTTTGGGTTAAAATCATATACATGATTTCTTCGGTTAAATTCTCTAACTCCACCCTTAAAGGGAAACGCCCCTGCAATTCAGGGATCAAATCGCTTGGTTTAGAAAGATGAAAAGCCCCTGCTGCAATGAATAAAATATGCTCTGTCTTAATAGAGCCATACTTCGTATTCACCACACTCCCCTCTACAATCGGCAACAAATCCCTTTGAACCCCCTCTTTACTGGGATCTTGACGGCTTCCTTCTTTAGAGCTGACAGCGATCTTATCAATTTCATCAATAAAAATCACCCCTGAACTTTCCGCGCGCTTCAAACCCTCCATTTTAATGGCTTCGCCATCTAAAAGCGTGTCGCTGATTTCTGCTTTTAGGGCTTCTTTAGCCTCTTTAACGCTTAAGGTTTTTTTGACTTTATCCTGTTCTTTATGGAAAACTTTAATCAAGTTTTCTTGAACCCTTAAAATTTCAGGCGGCACATTAGAATCAATCTCTATACTTTTTTTACGCACTTCAATTTCAATTTCTCTACTATCCAACTCGCCTTGCGCGATCCTTTGTTGCATTTTTAAAAGGCTGTTAGCGTATTCTTGTTTTTTTTCTTCGCTCACGCCACTAGGCAAGGGGGGCAGGAGTTTTTTAGCGATTTTTTCTATAACCGCCTCTTCAATCTTGTCTTTTAATCTTTCTTTATGCTCATTTTCCACTAAAAGCACGCTGTTATTGACCAAATCCCTTACCATAGACTCCACATCGCGCCCCACAAAACCCACTTCTGTGTATTTGCTCGCTTCCACTTTCACAAAGGGGAGTTCCATGATTTTTGCTATTCTTCTTGCGATTTCCGTTTTACCCACGCCAGTAGAGCCAATCATTAAAATGTTTTTAGGCGTGATTTCTTCTTGTAAGGATTTTTCCAGTTGCAAACGCCTGTAACGATTCCTAAAAGCGATAGCGATAGACTTTTTAGCTTCCTTTTGCCCAATGATGTATTCATCCAAATAAGCGACAATTTCTCTTGGGGTCATATTCAATTTAGACATTAAAGCTCCAAAATTTTAATATTCGTGTTCGTGTAAATACAAAGATCCCCTGCGATTTTTAAGGACTCTTCTACAAGTTTTCTAGGCTCTAAATGAGCGAAATGATCCAAAGCCCTAGCCGCGCTCAAAGCAAAATTCCCCCCACTCCCAATAGCAGCGATCTTATTGTCTTCAGCTTCTAAAACATCGCCTGTGCCGCTCAAAATAAAAATGTGATCGAAGTTTAAAACGATCATCATCGCTTCCAATCGGCGCAAATACTTGTCTTTGCGCCATTCTTTGCTGAAATCCACCACGCTTTTAAACAAATCTCCCTTTTTGCTCTCTAAAATGCGTTCAAACATATCAAACAAACTAAAAGCGTCCGCCGTGCTTCCGGCAAACCCGCTTAAAACCTGGTTATGATACAAGCTTCTGATTTTTGTCGCATTGGCTTTGACTACGCAATTACCCAAAGTTACTTGCCCATCGCCTCCAATGAACGCGAACTTTTTATTATCAAATTCCCCTCTATAGCCCAAAATCGTCGTCGCTTCAAACATTTTCTACTCAGCCACCACATCAATTTTAAACGCACCCGCAATCCCCGATCCAAGCTTGACTTCAATCTCATAAATCCCTGTGCTTTTAATCGGGTGTTTGAGCTCAATGTCTTTTTTATCTAAATTTAAACTCGCATGCTGCTCTTTCAAACGCTCTGTGATCTCTTCTTTAGTGATCGCTCCAAATAAAGAGCCGTTCGCGCCGACTTTTTTATGGATAGTCAGCGTGATGGTTTGTAAGGTTTCTACCATTTGCAATTTTTGTGCCTTTTCTAGGGCTTCTTTTTCCGCTTTCTTTTTAACTTCGGCTTTGTATTTGTTGATCACTTCGTTAGTGGCGAGTTTGGCTTTTTGGTTAGCGATTAGAAAGTTATTCCCATAGCCATCTTTAACCTCACACACTTCACCCGCTTTGCCTAAATTTTTCACATCTTCTAGTAATAGAACCTTCATTACATCCCCTTTAAGTTGTAAGTAATTTGTAATTATACTCTTTATTTTAATAAGTTGGGTTTTTATTGCCTATTTACCACCCATCTGTTTTTCTAAAGCCTGTTTGATCAATCCCAAACAATAAGGGATATTTTCTTTTGTTTCTAGCTCTACTTCCATGTTTCCAACGCATGGACGACCGATATTAGAAACATCTCTGATTTTTAGTTTTTCCTTTATTTCATCTTGCAATTCATTCAAGTTCATTTTTAAATACAATTTTAAGCCTTTTTCTTGCACAACAATATCCACAAAACTTATTTTACAAAACTTATAAGCTATATATTGTTGATTAAATTTTTCAGTTATCCTTTCATCAAGAGCTTTAATCCCTTTTCTTAAAATATCAAACAATTCCCTTGAATTAGGGCTAAACTTATAAGAGCTTAAATCATAAACCTTTTTTGCTTTCTTAGATTTATATTCCTCTAATGTTTCAAGGTCTAGCTTTGGGTAAGTCCAAATCTTTAAAGCCCAATCCGCCAAATCACTAGCTCTTTTTTCAATCTCTTTTTCGCCAAAAGATTCTAAATTTTTTAAACCCTGATTGAGTCTCAACGGGCTTTGTTTAAAGCCCTTCTCCACATCTCTTTTTTCTTGGAAAGGCTTGTTACTATACTTCTCGTTATAACCGGTTAGAGTGAGATTCCCTATTGTGTGGAGGTATTTATCGTGTATTGCTTGAAAATTTTCACCCAAATCCCTTTCCCATTCTTCTGTGAGGGTTTGAGGCATGATGTGTTCTATACTGCATTTTTGAGTATTGACCGGCTCTTTTGTGTCAAAATTTTCTAACCTTTCAAGAAAGTATCTAATTTCCTTTTTTTTCTTTGGAAGTTCTTTCGTAATCAAAGAATCTCTAAAGTCAGAATCTTTAGGAAATTTTCCTGTCGTCGTTTCCAATAATAAAAAATGCGCTTTCATGCTTTCAAGATATTGATTTTTATCAATCTTTTTTGTAAAAGAGGGAAAGATTTTATTGAGACCATTTGATCCAAACCCACACACCGCCCTTCTGCAAAGATAGCTCTCTGTTAAAGCGATAATAGGGGTAAAATCCTGCTTGGATAAAACGCCATCGCTATAATCGCTATAAAGCTCCAATAATAGCGGATACACCACATCCATTTCCAAATCTACAAGAAAACTTAAAGCCTTGTTTAAATCTTTATCGGCTTCTTTTTTGAATGCAATCTGGCAAAAATACCCGCAATATTTTTGCAAATCTTTCAATAAATCCTCTATTTCTATCCCCTCTTTTTGCTGGTAATGCTTGAAAGCTTCATAAACTCTTTTCTCTTTGGGAATCTTTCCTGTTTTGATCGTGAGGTAATGCCGGACAAACCGATCAAACAATTTTTCATTTTGTTTAAAATCCTCCTCCATAGCCCTCCAATATTGATTATAAAAATCTTCTTGTTTTTCACCCTCTGTTTCCATTACGATATAGTTTCTGATCAAATCCGCTTGCGTGAGTTCGATACCTTTTGAGTTCATGCTCTCAAAAATAAGTTGAGGATCATCTCCTTTTTCTAAAGCAATCCAAACTATCATGAGTTTTTTTAATCCTTTAAAAATCGTTTCTAGTTTGTCGGTGTTTTCACTGATCCATTTTTCAAACAATTCAAAATTTTCCACTATTTTTACCGAAGGCTCGCTCGGCTTTCTTTTGTTTTTATCAATCAAAGACAACAAGGTGTCTTTATCAGACTCTGATAAGATGAGTCTGAATTTCTTATCGCCGTCCTTATCGCTGTTGATAAGATAGCTCTCTATTTTTTTACGCGAAAATTTTTCCAAAATTTCAACTTCATCGCTTGAGTGATTTTTTAAAGCGATGAGTAAAAGCGTGATGGTGGTGAGCCTTTGTTGGCCGTCAATGATGAGTAATGGGCTAGATGGCGTATTACCATCTAGCACATACAAAATAGAACCGATAAAATGCCCGTTCATTTTATCATTTCCGCCAATTTTTATAATATCATCCCATAATTGTTCGCATTGTTCCTTTTTCCAACTATACAACCTCTGATAGATAGGAATGACAAATTGATTGTTTTGATTTTCTTCAAAAAATCTTAATAGTGTGGCTTCTTTTGCTTCCATAATACACTCCTTGATTTAGCGGATTTTACCGCATGCATCTTAATCAAACTTGATACAAATTCTACTTTTTTTACCCCATAAATGCTATAATCACCCCTATCAATCAAACTCAATTCATAATAATTAAAGGTGGTTAATGATAGTAAGAACTCAAAATAGTGAAAGCAAGATCAAAGAGTTTTTTGAATTTTGCAAAGAAAATGAAGTGGAATTTGTGGATTTTAGATTCAGCGATATTAAAGGCACTTGGAATCATATCGCTTATTCTTTTGGGGCTTTAACGCATGGCATGTTTAAAGAAGGGATTCCTTTTGATGCGAGCTCTTTTAAAGGCTGGCAAGGCATTGAACACTCTGATATGATTTTAACCCCTGATTTGGTGCGTTATTTCATTGACCCTTTTAGCGCGGATGTGAGCGCGGTCGTGTTTTGCGATGTGTATGATGTGTATAAAAACCAGCCTTATGAAAAATGCCCTAGAAGTATCGCTAAAAAAGCCTTACAACATTTAAAAGATTCAGGTTTGGGCGATGTGGCTTATTTTGGTGCAGAGAATGAATTTTTTATCTTTGATTCCATTAAGATTAAAGACGCTTCCAATTCCCAATACTATGAAGTGGATAGCGAAGAGGGCGAATGGAATAGGGATAAAAGCTTTGAAAACGGCGTGAATTTTGGGCATAGACCGGGCAAGCAAGGGGGCTATATGCCTGTGCCGCCAACGGATACGATGATGGATATTCGCACAGAAATCGTGAAAGTCTTAAACCAAGTGGGGCTAGAAACTTTTGTCGTCCATCATGAAGTCGCGCAAGCGCAAGGCGAAGTGGGCGTGAAATTTGGGGATTTAGTGGAAGCGGCTGACAATGTCCAAAAACTCAAGTATGTGGTTAAAATGGTCGCTCATTTAAACGGGAAAACGGCTACTTTCATGCCAAAACCCCTATATGGGGATAACGGGAGCGGGATGCACACCCATGTGAGCGTTTGGAAAAACAACGAAAACCTTTTTAGTGGCGAAACTTACAAGGGCTTGAGTGAGTTTGCCTTGCATTTTTTAGGGGGTGTGTTGCACCACGCTAGAGGGTTAGCCGCTTTCACTAACGCTTCCACTAACTCTTATAAACGCCTAATTCCTGGATATGAAGCCCCATCCATTTTAACCTATTCGGCTAATAACAGGAGCGCGAGCGTGCGCATCCCTTATGGGATTTCTAAAAACAGCACAAGGTTTGAATTCAGGTTTCCTGACAGCTCATCAAACCCCTACTTGGCTTTTGGGGCTATTTTAATGGCGGGCATTGATGGCATTAAAAATAAAATGGATCCCGGCGAAGCGATGGACATTAACCTTTTCAAGCTAACTTTGGACGAAATCAGAGAAAAAGGCATCAAACAAATGCCCCACACTTTAAGGAGATCGTTAGAAGAAATGCTAGCCGATAAGCAGTATTTAAAAGAGGGTCAGGTCTTTAGCGAAGAATTTATCCAGGCCTATCAGTCTCTTAAATTCCATTCTGAAGTGTTCCCATGGGAGAGTAAACCCCATCCTTTTGAATTTATCACCACTTATTCATGCTAAAACAATGAGTGGGTTCATAAATCCCACTCTAAAAATTTAGAATGAGGCAAAAATACCTTGTTCTTAAAAAGAGTGGTTGAAAGAATTTATTTTCTTTGCTTTTTAGTTTTGTTCTAATAGGGTATTGATCGTAAAATTTAAAAAATAGCTTAAAGGCATTTTTTAAGATTAAAGCAAAGAACTTGATTTTAGCCAAGTGATAGTAAAGATTAGGTAAGTGTATTTTCTAAAACTACAGAGCTTCCATGGCTTTTTCATAGCCAAATTCTGCGGATTTTTGCAGGAATTTTTTAGCCATGTCCTTTTTCTTTCTAGTGCCAAGCCCTTCTTTATAAGCGATCCCAATCCTATAAAGGATCTCCCCCATTTGTTGTTTGAGTAAAATAATATTGCTTGAAATTTCAGCAATGTCTTCCCAAAGAAGTGTCTTATCTTTGATTTGAGTGGATTTCTTAACAAGTATTCCAAACTTATTTCCAAATTTTATAGGATTCGCGCTCAAACCTGAAAGATCAATGAATCGCGATCCAATAAGCATACTAGTGAACGCAAGGTTTGGTAATCTAAAATTGTTAGCAAAATAATTTGTGCTTTTATTAGAAAACATGCGAACCACATGCCTGTAAGTCTTAAGCGCTTGTTTCAAATCCTTTTTCATCCCTAAGCCTTCTGCTTGCATGCGTCCTAAAATAAGAGCGCCCCCTAACAACCCGCTCCCATACCCTTTGATAGCGTTTTGTGCATAGAATTGCGCTTTTTTGTAATCCACTTTCACGCCCTTTCCCTCCAAATACATTTTGGCTAAATAAACGCTGCCAAGCCCAATGCTGTATTCTTGTGCCAATTTAAAATCTTTAAAGGCTTGTTTGTATTGGCCTTGATTAAAATGGTCTAAACCATTTTCAAAATAATATGTCTTATGATTTCGTGCAATTTCATCCCACTGATTTCGCGCCCTTTCATCCCAATCATCACTGATGCTAATATATTCATCAGCTATACAAAGTGAAAACGGCAACAATAAAACTAGTAAAAGCAATAAAGGCTTTAAAAAAGAGAGGGTGGTGCGATAAAAATCTTTAAACATGTCAAGTCCTTTTACAATTTGAGCCATTCTTTAGCTTGTTTTTCTAGCCAGATCACAAGCGAACTTTCAAAGCAATTTGAATGGATAGTAGCAAGCTTAATCAATCTAACTTAAACGCTTCATTCTATCAAATCATCTCTTTTTTAGACTACAAACAACAGCATAATGGCAACAAGCAATAGGGAGATGGTTTCATATTTTTTGCTATAATAACATGAATTTGTTTCATAGTAACAAATTGAGAATATACCTTATGGAGGTAACACTATGGCTGACACAATCAATACAACTGAAACAACCCATGAAACAAAGAAACCAAACGCTTTTGTAAATTTTTTCAAAAACAATTTGACTGATAAGCGTTATGATTCATTAGGTCTCATTGGAGCAGGGGTTTTATGTTGTGTCTTGAGCGGTGCTATGGGGATTGTTGGGATAATCTTTGTCGCAATAGGAATCTTTTTGTCTTTTTCTAATATCAACTTAGTGAAATTAGTTGAAAAATTGTCCAAAAAACAACCTAAAGCGGCAACAACTGTCAATAACGAAACCCAAAAATCTCAAGCAACAAGCGTTACCAACGGACCAACTGAAGCTAAAGAGACTAAAGACTGAGGTAAAACAACGATTTTGACTAAAGAAAGAATAAGAGAAAATTCCAAAAATTTAGGTGTTCTGGTGGTTTGTTACTCACTGCATGACCTAAACAAGCAACCTATAAATTCTTTTTTTAGATTTAAGAGTAGTTATTTGCAATATGAGTCTAGCTACGAGTTACAATGTGAGTAATAATTTTTCTAAGTTTAATATTAAGAGAGTCAGAGAATATTTGATTTGCCTTGTTTGTAACACACCTAAAATGATACAAAGAGAATTGAATGGTGTCTCATTTTATGGTTGCTCTAATTATGTAAATAAAGGCGACTGTAAGGGCATTTTACGAGAAATAAATGGCTCAATGAAAATGGTCTGCTTGCATTGTGAAAACACGCTCATAATGGAAAAAGTAGAAAGTGGTAGGGGAGGAGCTTACGCTTGTAAGAATTGCAATAGGAAGTTTTACTTTATCGATCTTGCAAAACAAAACGAACGAAAAAAAGATTTAGAAAAAGAAAAAAAAGAATTGCTTAATAAGATTGAAAAGCAAAAAATCAAACGCCTTGAGCGTTTCATTTTGGCTGGTGTAAAAGCTAATATTAAAGAAAATTCTTTTTTCTTAGGATGTAAAAATTATCATAAGTGCAAATGGACTGCTAGTATGGATTCACAAGATCCTAAATGTCCCAAATGCAATAGATTAATGAAAAGAAAAAAGAATTTCAAAAACAATGAGTTTTTTACAGCTACATCACTTACCTTAAATGCAATGGAATTTTGTCTCTATATCAATCTGAAAAAAAAAGGAAACCAATGTTTAGAAAACTAGCAATCTCTGTATCGCTCATAGGCTTACTAACCTCTAACACTCTTTATGCTAAAGAAATAAGTGAAGCCGATAAGGTTATTAAAGCCACTAAAGAAACTAAAGAGACCAAGAAAGAAGCTAAACGACTCAAAAAAGAAGCTAAACAGCGCCAACAGATCCCTGATAATAAGAAACCTCAATATGTCTCTGTTGATGACACAAAAACTCAAGCGCTTTTTGATATATACGACACTTTGAATGTGAATGACAAAAGCTTTGGGGATTGGTTTGGTAATAGCGCTTTGAAAGACAAAACTTATCTCTACGCTATGGATCTGTTGGATTATAACAACTACTTATCCATAGAAAACCCTATTATCAAAACAAGAGCAATGGGAACTTATGCGGATTTGATTATCATCACAGGCTCGTTAGAACAAGTCAATGGGTATTACAACATTTTAAAAGCGCTCAACAAACGCAACGCTAAATTTGTCTTAAAGATTAACGATAAGATACCTTATGCTCAAGCGACTTTTTTGAGAGTGCCAAAAAGAAGCGATCCTAATGCCCACACGCTTGATAAGGGAGCGTCAATTGATGAGAATAAGCTTTTTGAACAACAAAAGAAAATGTATTTCAACTACGCCAACGATGTGATCTGCAGACCCGATGATGAAGTGTGTTCGCCCCTAAGAGATGAGATGGTAGCTATGCCCACTAACGATAGCGTTACCCAAAAACCCAATATTATTGCTCCTTATAGCTTGTATAGACTCAAAGAGACAAATAACGCCAATGAAGCCCAACCATCACCTTATGCCACCCAAACCGCTCCTGAAAACAGCAAAGAGAAGCTCATAGAAGAGCTAATCGCTAACTCCCAACTCGTAGCCAATGAAGAAGAGAGGGAAAAGAAACTCTTAGCAGAAAAAGAAAAACAAGAGGCTGAATTGGCTAAATACAAACTCAAAGACTTAGAAAATCAAAAGAAACTAAAAGCTTTAGAAGCAGAGTTGAAAAAGAAAAACGCTAAGAAACCTAGAGTAGTGGAAGTGCCTATTCCTCCTAAAACAAGTGATTCTGATGAAACAATGAGAGTTATCAAAGAAAAAGAAAACTATAATGGATTATTAGTGGATAAAGAGACTACGATCAAAAGAAGCTATGAGGGGACTTTGATCAGTGAAAATTCTTACAGCAAAAAAACACCCATCAACCTTGAGGACTTGAGAAGCTTAGAAGAAGAAATTAAGAGCTACTATATCAAGTCTAATGGCTTGTGTTACTCTAATGGCATTAACCTCTATGTAAAAATCAAAAATGATCCCTACAAAGAGGGAATGCTGTGTGGTTATGAGAGCGTTCAAAAACTGCTCTCACCACTAAAAGACAAGCTCAAATACGACAAGCAGAAGTTACAAAAAGCGTTACTGAAAGATTCAAAGTAAGTTAAAGTTTTGTTTGAGAAATGGATTGGTTTGACCTTACTTCTTAATTCCTTAGCCTATCCATGCCAAAAGGTAGCCATTAGTTTCAAGCAATACGAAAATCTTATCCATATCCATCAAAAAGGTTGCAACAATGAAGTGGTGTGCAGAACGCTCATCTCTATCGCTTTATTAGAAAGCTCTCTAGGGTTGAACAATAAGCGAGAAAAATCCCTCAAAGACACTTCTTATTCCATGTTTCATATCACTTTAAACACCGCTAAAAAGTTCTACCCTACCTATTCTAAAACGCTCCTCAAAACCAAATTATTAAACGATGTGGGTTTTGCGATCCAATTAGCCAAACAAATTTTAAAAGAAAATTTTGATTATTACCACCAAAAACACCCCAACAAAAGCGTGTATCAATTAGTAGAAATGGCCATAGGCGCTTACAATGGGGGAATGAAACACAACCCTAATGGCGCTTATGTGAAGAAGTTTCGTTGCATTTATTCGCAAGTGCGATACAACGAATAAAGCATGCTAGAACTAACTTATTTTGAATCTTTATAATTTTTACAAGCAATCTTGATGATACATTTCTCCTATCTTATTGATTTATAATAATATCATTTACATCATTATCTTTTAATCTTTTTAAAATATATTTTGATTCTTTTTGTTAAGATATTTTGTCTTTTTATTTTTTGGAATAGGCTTTTGCTTTCCTTATAAAGACATATAGCGTAAGAATTCTTCCAATTCGCACCATTTTCTCTGATCATGGGTACTGTAAGAATGGCTTGATGAATTTTAACCTAGCACATGCAGCAATCCAATAAGAGCGATGGCTGGCAAATCAAAGAACACACAAGCTTTTGGTGAGTGAAAATTCCACTAAAGATATAGGAAAACTCAAACGCTTCATGCAAGACAAAGATTATTTTTTTAACAAAGAAGCGTTTGATCTGATTTTGAAGGATTTCCAGAACGAAATCAATGATTAGAAATTAAAATCACAGTTCGCTTGAACCCACAGGCACTAAAGACTTGTCATAGCTCAATTCGCCTCTGGTTTTAGCGGCTTGCAAATCATCATAAAAAGTCGTCTGATCAGGCACTTTCCCCAATTTGTATTTCTTGCTCAAACTCGGACTCACCTTAATGAGCTCATCGGTGAAAAATGGATCATCGTAGTAAAGCGCCTTGTGGCATTTGATAGGTTTGAGCGTGTTCTCTAAAATGATAAGCTCATCGCCCATAGTCATCAGTTCATCAGGGGTCATCAAAAACCGCTCCTTGTTGCTGATAGAAGTGTTGGTCTTACCTGTATTGTCATCAATGCTTCGGCTCACATCTTGCCTTGTGTATTTCCCTAACACTTTAGAAAGCTTTTCAAAATGTTCATAGTAGTTATCGTTGTTGATCCCATAATACATATTCAAAGAAAGGTTGTCTAAAATAGTCTTAGCGCCATTCCTACCATAACCAAGTGGGGGGTCATTCTCTAATTGCGCCTTACTTTGAAACACAAAAGCGGGTCGCATGTTGTATTCTGCCATGATCCCTACCGCTTTAACAAAGGTCTCTAAATAGCCACACAAAGTGAATTCATCCATGAGCATCAAGCAACTTCTTTTGCATTGTGGATCATGGATTGGCAGAATCAAATTGCTATAAATCATCACGTTGAAAAACAGTTCTAATATCGGTCCAACAATAGTGCTTTCTTTAGGATTAGCGATCACACCAATACTCACTGCATCAATTCTCAAACGCCTGAAATCAAAATCATTAGCGCTCGTGAAATTTCTAATCATGGCGTTATTATAAGGCGCAAAGGCTGAAGTGTATACCCCTTGAACCGAGCTATAAGTTTCTCTAGCGCCACCCATTGTCTTAAAGTTATTCCACATGTTTCTAGTGGCAGGACTAAGCGCTCTTAGATTATCGCCACTCTTATCTTCTTCACCTCCAAAAAATTCCATTAAAGACACGACTTTTTCCATGTTTGTGTCTTCATCAATCAGGTTGATCCCGCTTGCCATAGAACCTATGAAAAACATCGTAGGGGTTTCAGGCATGATGATTTTTTTTCTTTTGACAAACTCAAGCCCCTTTTTAGTCCACATGAGATCCCTGTAAATATTGCAATTGATGACAAAAAGGTTTCGCGCTTGATTGCTAAAAAAAGGATCTTTTTCATTAGGTCTTTCAGGGAACACCAACTTAGCCAATCCAAAGATTTGAGTGGAAAAATCCCCTCCACTAGCCACCATGCCATGCCCTTTTAGGCGTGTGTCAATTTGAGAGAGTATGTCTTCGGTCAAAACCACATCATTACCAAAATCCACATAAGCGAAAGGATTAAATCGGTGTGTTTTTAAGGAGAAAGGTTCATAGATGAACACTTTTTGGTTGAATCGTTTTTCTCTGATTTTCCCACAAGTTTCCATAGTGTCAGCTTTAGGGTCAAACACAACGATATTTTGAGGATAATTGATCATATTGGGCATGATGAAACCCACACCTTTACCGCTTCTAGTAGGAGCAATCAAGCCAATGAACGCCTGCCCTGCGTAAGCGATAAAATCCCCCAATCCTCGCCTGCCTACAATCACCTCTCGTTTGTCAAAGGCGCGTTTTTTATTGTTGGGTGTGATAAGCTTGGCTTTGATCATTTTCTCTTCAGTTTCCCAACTCGCGCTACCAAAGAGATCATCAACTTTTTTATTCGCTCCTATGTCTCTAGTCCGAGTTAAGTATTTCAAAAACCACACAAAAAAGGTAATGAAGATATAAGAGCATAAAATAGAACTATATACGACTAAGGATATATTGAACCCATAAATCTTGAGCGAGCTAAAAGTGAGCGCCTTAAAATAGTATGCAGGAAAATCTTGTATCGCATAGACCCATATATCAAAAAGATCATCATCGCTCTCAGGCAATTTATTATCATCATAAAAATTACCTAAGAGGATCAAGAAAAATAACCCTGATGTGATAAAAGAATAGGATAGTAATAGTATAGCTTGCAACCAAAAGCCAAAGGTTTTAACCCTTTCCTTCAGCCCATCTGTAATGATTTCTTTAAAGCTTTTTTTCTTTTGAGGCTGATTAGCTTTATCTTTAAAAACCTTTTTTTGAGTTTTTATGAATTTGTAGAGGAAAAATAACGCTATTAACCCTATGAAACTAAAAATAATAACCAACTTATAATCCTCTATGAAGTATAAGGTGTTATACAAAAAGTCTTCCATTATGCCTACTACCTATGTTTGATATAAAACTCATCACACTGTTTGTGGTGGTTGATATGGACAATTATATCAATCAAATCTTTAAAGCCTTCAATGAGACTTTCAAACTTGATATTCCTTGCTGCGCTATTAGATGAACTCATGTTGGCTAAACGAATAAACGCTTCTTCACTGCTCCCTGCATGCAGAGTGGTTAGCGTGCCTTTATGACCGCTACAAAGCACATTATAAAAATCGTATGCCTCACTGCTTCTGAGTTCCCCTAGAATGATTCTATCAGGCCGCATTCTCAAACATGACTTTAAGCAATCAGCAGAGGTGATATTCCCACCAAAAAAAAGCTGTGTGTAGTTCTTGTGGTGTTTGAATACGATCTCTTCGGTGTCTTCAATGGATATGATCCTTTCTTCTTTGGGGATAAACTCCATAATGCTTTTGATATAAGTCGTTTTACCGCTTCCTGTGCCACCACAAACAATCACATTTTTACCAATAGCAATACCATCTTTAATCGCACTGATCGCTTGTTCTTTGTTGTCTAGTAGATTATAAAAACCTTGTTCTTCAAAAAAGCTATGAGGGTAGGTTGTTTTGCTAGGTATCCTTATGGATATGGAAATGGTTTCATCATTCACTGTAACAGGGGAAAGGACAATCTGCACCCTTTCACCATTCGCTAAATTGCTGCTCAAAATAGGATTTTCATAGTTGTCTATTGTTTTTTTCTTAAAACTTGCACAACATCGAGCGAAATGCATTAAACGAGACAGGCTAAAGGCTTTCTTGTTTCTCACATCAAACGGTTGCCATTCGCCATTATTTTTTAAAACCCATACAACCTTGTCCCCATTGTAACAAATCTCAGTGATATTTTCCATTTTTAAAAAATCACCAAAAAGTTCTTCAGTAGCATGCCTTAGAGGATTTAATGCCGCTTCTTTTAAAGCTCTTTCTACTTCTAGAAATTTTCTATCTTCTGCGCTCAATCTGTCTTCAGTCATGTTCTTATTCCAAATTTAATTTTAACTGGGTTATCAATTTAGCCCTTTCTAAAGAAGTGAGATAAGTCTTATTTTTGCTCAAAATGATATATTTAGTCCCTATATCTTGGACAATCTCATTGAGCTTTTTCCCAAAATCATCTATCCCTAGAATCTGAAACGCCACGCCCATCATATTGCCATCTATGAATGGCGGTAAATACTCTCTTGGCAGATAAGAAGCCACTAGGTCTGAAATTCTTGCCACTTCATCACACATGAAATTATTGAAGTTGTCAGAAATTTCTGCAACAAACTCTCCAAGCGTTAGTTCATTTTTGATCGTGCTTTCTGCAAAAGTCTTTTCTTGTTTGCAACGATTGTAACTGGCTAACACAAGGTTGTTTAAATAGTTGTAATAAGCATCAAAACTAATAAAATTCTTTTGCATATTGATTCTTAACTCTTGAACCCTTCTCAAAAAATCTTGTGGATCGTTGCTATCTTTTAAAGAAGTGGCGTAATTTTGAATAAACTTATCCCTTACTTCATTCGCATTTCTCATAAGAGAGCTGTTGCTATCTAATATCTTTTGTCTTTCTGCTTCATTGAAACCGAGTTCCATTGCTGTTTCCTTTCATTGTTTTTACTTGGTTTTTTTTCGCCACTATATCCTCTAGAAGAGCCTGTTGTTGGTTTTGTCTTTTATTTTGTAAAGAACCGAGTTTAATAACATGAATATATTTTATCCTTTCTCTTGAATCAATTGCCACCTTTGGGGCTTGTGGTGATTTCTTCATGTTCTCTAGACAAAGTTTTGGTGCTTTGTTTGATAATTTCATCTACCACAGATTTGTTGGTAATTTTAACATCATACACACCGCTAAAATCAATATCGTCCATTGTGAGAATCTTAATACTATCGCCCTCATTTTTGTAAAAACTTGGGGGGATATTCATCAGTTGCCCTAGAATTTGATTAGACATCTGAGCTGAACTTTGCATGCTGCCATTGATAGCTTGACCCAAAGCGTAATTAAATTCAGGTGTCCTTTCACTTCTGCCTTTGCCAAGACCTATGAGTTTATCTAGGGCTATGATAGGCGCAGTTTGCAAGAAGCTATTAACCACGCTTGCTATCACAGCAAAGCCTATGCGCTTCATAAAGTGATTATTCACATAGCCATCTACCCCTGCTTCACCCAGCATGCCTGCTGCTTGAGCGTTTGCTAGAGGTATCACCACCCCATCAGGCGTAATGGCTTTAGTGAAGACTATCATTAAGCGTGTCATAATAGGCGTGCCACCTTTCACGCTTTGATAATTCCCATACACCTTAGTGCCTTTGTCTAATAAGATCATAGTGCCGTTCATGTTCCATACATCTTTGGCTACAACCCCACTCACTATACCTGTGAGAGTGGCATCTACTTTAGAAGTCAGAGTGATTTCAATGGGGGTGTATTGCGCTAAAACAAATGTGGGATCACTCTTGCCTATAAAGGCCTGTTTGACAGGGCTTGTTTCATCTTGTTTTTCTTCTTTCTTTTTATCATCAATGGGATTACCATTTTCATCTACAAAATCCCCACTCTTTTCTTTTTTGTTCTTAAGAGCGATTTCGCTGATATTTTTGGCAGTTTCTGCGACATCTTTGTCTATCTTATTGCTTTCTGCTTTAGTTTCTGCTGTGGGTTTTTTATTTTTTTCTTTATCGTCATCTTTTTTGTCGCCACCTAAAGCCTTAGTCAATTTAGCTTCTAAATTCTTATCCTTAATGGTTTTTTCTGTTTCGTATTGCTTGGTAATATCAGGCTCTATGGAAGCATAAATAGGATTATCGCTAGCTATTTTGTCCGCATCAACATTAGTGGCGTTAATAGTGGCAATATCGCCACCATTTTTAAAATCCATTGGCAACAATGGATAACCTTTAGCCGCCATGTTATCAAAGGTTTTGCGGCTTCTTAGATCGCTATAAATCCGATCCACTTCATCAGCTTGTCGTTTGATTCCCAGAATTAGCGCCCTTTCGCTATCGCTCAATCCCTCTAAACATTGCTCTATGGCTTCTTGATCAGTAGGGTCATCTAAGTTATCCAAGCACTCGCTTGCTTGATGCAACCTTTCTGTTTTACTCAATTGATTTTGTTTGTTCTGTGCCCTTTTATTTTGGATTTCTTGGATCAAATCGCTATAAAGGTTTTGGCATTTCCTTTTTTCTTCATCGGTCCTAGCCGTTTTCAAACAATCCAAGACAGCCTTTTCTCTGGCTTCTTGCAGGTATTTGAGCTTCTCTTCATCGCTCAAACCATCCAAACACTTCATAATAGCCGCTCTGTCGTTAGGATCGGCGTTTTTTAGGCAATCTTTTATCGCTTTATCTTTTTGTTGGTGCTGTTTCTCTAAAAATTTCCTAGCTTCAGGCGTGAGTAATTTCTCGCATTCTTTTTTCTCATCTTCATTCCTAGCTTTTGATACGCAATCCAAATAAGCCTTAACGCTCTTTTTAACTTCTTGCTCTAATAGTTTCCTCGCTTCAGGCGTGAGTAATTTCTCGCAAGCTTTCCTTTCAGTTTCATTTCTAGCTTGGGAGAGGCAGTCTTTATAAGCTTTAAGGCTCTCTTTAGCTAAAACATTTTTCTGTAAGTCTTTAGGAAGATTTTTAAAACATGCTTTTCTTTCTTCTTCATTTCTAGCTTTTTCCAAACAACTTAGCGCTTGCTTCTCTAAAAATTTCCTCGCTTCAGGCGTGAGTAATTTCTCGCATTCTTTTTTCTCATCTTCATTCCTAGCTTTTGATACGCAATCCAAATAAGCCTTAACGCTCTTTTTAACTTCTTGTTCTAGTAGTTTCCTCGCTTCAGGCGTGAGTAATTTCTCGCAAGCTTTCCTTTCAGTTTCATTTCTAGCTTGGGAGAGACAGTCTTTATAAGCTTTGACGCTTTCTTTAGCTTCTTCTAAAAGTTTTCTCGCTTCAGGGGTGAGTAATTTCTCGCATTCTTTTTTCTCTTTTTCATTCCTAGCTCTTGATACGCAGTCTTTATAAGCTTTAACGCTTTTTTTAGCTTCTTCTAATAGTTTTCTCGCTTCAGGGGTGAGTAATTTCTCGCATTCTTTTCTTTCAGCTTCGTTTTTGGCTCTTGATACGCAATCCAAATAAACCCTAACGCTCTCTTTGGCTAAAACCTTTTTCTGCAAGTCTTTAGGGAGATCTTTGACACACCTTTTTTTATCAGATTCGGTTTTAGCGTTTTTCAAACAATCTAGTGCTTGCTTCTCTAAAAATTTTCTCGCTTCAGGGGTGAGTAATTTCTCGCATTCTTTTTTCTCATCTTCATTCCTGGCTCTTGATACGCAGTCTTTATAAGCCTTAACGCTCTTTTTAACTTCTTGTTCTAGTAGTTTTCTCGCTTCAGGGGTGAGTAATTTCTCGCATTCTTTTTTCTCATCTTCATTCCTGGCTCTTGATACGCAATCCAAATAAGCCTTAACGCTTTTTTTAGCTTCTTCTAATAGTTTTCTCGCTTCAGGCGTGAGTAATTTCTCGCATTCTTGTTTCTCTTTTTCATTCCTAGCTTTTGATACACAATCCAAGTAAGCCTTAACGCTCTCTTTGGCTAAAACCTTTTTCTGCAAGTCTTTAGGGAGATCTTTGACACACCTTTTTTTCTCAGCTTCGGTTTTAGCGTTTTTCAAACAATCTAGCACTTGCTTCTCTAAAAATTTTCTCGCTTCAGGGGTGAGTAATTTCTCGCAAGCTTTCCTTTCAGTTTCATTTCTAGCTTGGGAGAGACAGTCTTTATAAGCTTTGACGCTCTCTTTAGCTTCTTCTAAAAGTTTTTTCGCTTCAGGGGTGAGTAATTTCTCGCATTCTTTTCTTTCAGCTTCGTTTTTGGCTCTTGATACGCAATCCAAATAAACCCTAACGCTCTCTTTGGCTAAAACCTTTTTCTGCAAGTCTTTAGGGAGATCTTTGACACACCTTTTTTTATCAGATTCGGTTTTAGCGTTTTTCAAACAATCTAGTGCTTGCTTCTCTAAAAATTTTCTCGCTTCAGGGGTGAGTAATTTCTCGCATTCTTTTTTCTCATCTTCATTCCTGGCTCTTGATACGCAGTCTTTATAAGCCTTAACGCTCTTTTTAACTTCTTGTTCTAGTAGTTTTCTCGCTTCAGGGGTGAGTAATTTCTCGCATTCTTTTTTCTCATCTTCATTCCTGGCTCTTGATACGCAATCCAAATAAGCCTTAACGCTTTTTTTAGCTTCTTCTAATAGTTTTCTCGCTTCAGGCGTGAGTAATTTCTCGCATTCTTGTTTCTCTTTTTCATTCCTAGCTTTTGATACACAATCCAAGTAAGCCTTAACGCTCTCTTTGGCTAAAACCTTTTTCTGCAAGTCTTTAGGGAGATCTTTGACACACCTTTTTTTCTCAGCTTCGGTTTTAGCGTTTTTCAAACAATCTAGCACTTGCTTCTCTAAAAATTTTCTCGCTTCAGGGGTGAGTAATTTCTCGCAAGCTTTCCTTTCAGTTTCATTTCTAGCTTGGGAGAGACAGTCTTTATAAGCTTTGACGCTCTCTTTAGCTTCTTCTAAAAGTTTTTTCGCTTCAGGCGTGAGTAATTTCTCGCATTCTTTTTTTTCAGCTTCGTTTTTGGCTTTTGATACGCAATCCAAATAAGCCTTAACGCTTTTTTTAGCTTCTTCTAATAGTTTTCTCGCTTCAGGGGTGAGTAATTTCTCGCATTCTTTTTTCTCTTTTTCATTCCTGGCTCTTGATACGCAGTCTTTATAAGCTTTAACGCTCTTTTTAGCTTCTTCTAAAAGTTTTCTCGCTTCAGGGGTGAGTAATTTCTCGCATTCTTTTCTTTCAGCTTCGTTTTTGGCTTTTGATACGCAATCCAAATAAACCCTAACACTCTCTTTGGCTAAAACCTTTTTCTGCAAGTCTTTAGGGAGATCTTTGACACACCTTTTTTTATCAGCTTCGGTTTTAGCGTTTTTCAAACAATCTAGCGCTTGTTGTTCTAAAAGTTTTTTCGCTTCAGGCGTAAGTAATTTCTCACACTCTTTTTTTTCATCTTCAGTTTTGGCTTGAGATACGCAATCCAAATAAGCCTTAACGCTCTCTTTGGCTTCTTCTAACTTTTTTCTCGCTTCAGGCGTGAGTAATTTCTCGCATTCTTGTTTCTCAGCTTCAGTTTTGGCCTGAGATACGCAATCCAAATAAGCCTTAACGCTCTCTTTGGCTTCTTCTTCTAAAAGTTTTTTCGCTTCAGGGGTGAGTAATTTCTCACACTCTTTTTTCTCATCTTCAGTTTTGGCTTGAGATGCGCAGTCTTTATAAGCTTTCAGACTCTCTTTAGCTAAAATATCGCTTTGTAAGTCTTTAGGGAGATCTTTCAAACACTTTTTTCGTTCTTCATCGGTTTTAGCGTTTTTCAAACAATCTAGAACCTGTTGTTCTAACTTTTTTTTCGCTTCAGGCGTGAGTAATTTCTCGCATTCTTGTTTCTCAGCTTCAGTTTTGGCCTGAGATACGCAATCCAAATAAGCCTTGACGCTCATATCAGCTAGTAGTTCTTTTTGCAAGTCTTGGGGAATATTTTTCAAGCACTCGTTTCGTTCTTCATCGGTTTTAGCGTTTTTCAAACAATCTAGCGCTTGTTGTTTCAATCTTTCTATAGCTTCTTTAGACAAGCCTTTCAAGCATTCGTTTTTCTCAGCCTCTGTTTTGGCGTTTTTGACACAATCCTTATACTCTTGAAGCTCTTTTTGAAGCTCTAATTCCTTACGAAATTTCTCTCTAATATCAGGGTCATTTATGAGTTTTAGGCACTCGTTTCGTTCTTCATCGGTTTTAGCGTTTTTCAAACAATCTAGCGCCACTTGAACTTTTTGTTGGTTCAGTAAGCTTTTTTTCAGGTTTTCATCTTTGATTAAATCTAAACACTTGATCCTTTCTTCTTCAGTTTTGGCATTTTTGATGCAGTCATTATAAGCCTCTAGAGTTTTTTCATTTGCTCTTGAAGTTTTTTGTCTTTGATAAGCTTCAAACATTCTTCATAGTTGCCACCATTACCAATACACTCATAAAAGGCTCTCAATGGGTTTTTGTCCTCAATTTCTGCAATATTCAAATAGTTGTATAAGGTTCTATTGGGATCGTCATTGAAGAAAAGATTCTTATCGATCATATTGCCTTTTTCATTCCGTTCTTTCAGCAATCGGTTATACTCTTGCCTTATTTGGATTTCATCATTGACATAAAGATTCCTGTCTTTGCTAAAACGAGAGCTTTTATCTTCCAAAGGTATAAAGTAGTGAAAAATGCTTCTAGAAAATAAAATAATCACGATAAGAACAGCGACTACAATGCCACCAATAATGTATTTTTTTTGCTTCCTTTGATAATCTCTTGATCGTTAGAGTCGTCAGTTATTTCTTCTAGCTTGTCTTCATCAAAATGGGTTTTAATTTCTGTGGAATTGTCAAGATGATTGTCTGAGCTTTCTTCTTTTAAAAGATCTTCAAAATGATTGGCTTCTGTTGCTTCTTCATTAGATAGATCTTGGGGTGAATCTTGTTGGGTTTTTTCAGAAGTTTCATCATCAATCAAATCCGTTTGAGTTTCTTCTTGATACTCATTATTTTCTTGATCGTCTTCTTCGTTCAGTTTTTGGGTTTCTTCATCTAAACTCTTTTGCTGAGTGAAAGGTCTTTTATCATCAACTAATTTTCTGGCTTTCTTGAATAACTTGTCTGCCAGACTGCCATTGCTAGATTCTGAAGTTTCATTACCTCCAGAATCCATTTGAGTTTGGGTTTCTTCTAGCTTGTCTTCATCAAAATGGGTTTCAGTTTCTTGGGTTTTAGTTTCTGCGGAATTGTCAAGATGATTATCTGAACTTTCTTCTTCAAGATGATTATCTAAACTTTCTTCTTCAAGATGATTATCTAAACTTTCTTCTTTTAAAAGATCTTCAAAATGATTGACTTCTGTTACTTCTTCATTAGATGAATCTTGGGGTGAATCTTGTTGGGCTTTTTTAGAAGTTTCAACATCAATTAAGTCCGTTTGAGTTTCTTCTTGATGCCAATTATTTTCTTGATCGTCTTCTTCGTTCAGTTTTTGGGCTTCTTCATCTAAACTCTTTTGCTGAGTGAAAGGTCTTTTATCATCAACTAATTTTCTGGCTTTCTTGAATAACTTGTCTGCTAGACTGCCATTGCTAGATTCTGAAGTTTCATTACCTCCAGAATCCATTTGAGTTTGGGTTTCTTCTAGCTTGTCTTCATTAAAATGGGTTTTAGTTTCTGTGGGGTTGTCAAGATGATTGTCTGAGCTTTCTTCTTTTAAAGAATCTTCAAAATGATTGGCTTCTGTCGCTTCTTCATTAGATGAATCTTGGGGTGAATCTTGTTGGGCTTTTTTAGAAGTTTCAAGTTTATCGTTTTCTTCATTCATGTCTTAACGCCTTTTTATTTATCTCTGACAAGAGGGAGCTTTTTAATCACACGCTCCAATTCACCATAGTTTTTGATATTGTAATTTTTTGTCAATGGATTTTTCCCATAGCCTTTATTGATCACTGTTACAAGGGCTTTGTCTTTAATGAGCTTAAACTTCTCTGCAATTTCATTAACTCTATACCATCTCAATCCTGAATTAGTCATGTTAGGATCAATGGCGGCATCAGTCATGCTCAATTTCCCATCAGGTTGAACCACAAAAATAGCAGGTTGGAGAGTGATGTTTTTGAAACCAAAATAAGTGAATGTGCCATCATCAAAAATTTCAGAGGGCATAATATGTTTAGAGCGTTTTTCAGGCGCTTGGTAGTAATTGTAGTTTCTAGGCACAGGGTTTCTTTTTAACGCATTATGCACATATTGGGTCTCTAGCGCCTTTGCTTGATCTAAGATAATTTTTTGTTTTTCTTCTCTTATTTTTTCTTTGTTGATAATCTGTTCATTGCTCGCCATCATCACTCTATTGATGTAGGCTGTGGTGTTGAGATTTTCTTGCTTGATCAATTCTCTCTGCCTCTTTGCTTCTTCTCTCTTTTTTAATTCCTCTTCAATAACGCTAGAGACTTCGTGTCTTTGTGGGTATTCTAATTTAACTGTTAGATACGCTGAAGCAAAATTGTCTTTTTGAGCTATTCTCAAAATGAATTGATACAAGGCTTTATTGGTCCGCACAACAAGATTAGTCCTCCAAGCGCTATCGCTAGGAGATAATTCTATGGAGTTATCCTCGGGGCTTTTTTGAGATTTATCTGTCTTAATACTGATTTTATCCTTGGCTCTTTGCCTAACTGCCTCTTCAGCTTGTTTCTTGTTGAGTTCTTCAATTTGTTTGAGCGCGTTAGCTTGAGCCTGCTCTTGCATGTCCTCTAGTCGTTCCATTTGGTCTAATTCATTTTCTCTCTGTTGCTTGATCAATTCGCTAAGATTTTTGTTATTGCTCAAATTTTGTGGGTTACTCATAGCGTTAGTGAGATTTTCTAAATTGGCTCTATTTTTTGCACGCTCCTCCTTTCTTTTTTCTCTTTTATCTTTTTGCGCTTTTTGCGCTTGTTCTTTAGCTTCTTTTTCTTTTTCTAGAGCTTTTTTTTGTTCTTCTAATTCTTTAGGGTCAGGCGCATCTACGATAAGTTTTTTTGTTTTTAAAAATTCTTGGTAATCTCTTGTCATTAGGGCAAAATTCACTGCTTCTTTTTCAAACATGAGATTACTTTTTACCGATTTAGGTTGAATGAATATGTGATTAGAATTAGGCACAATATTCCAACCTTTATTGAAACCTGTTGTGATGTAAGAAATAGTTTCGTCTTTTTCAAGTTGGATCACAGTAACATTGTCTAATGAAGTCCAAATCGTGATGGGTTTTTCATCTCCCAAATAAGCAATCTTCTTATTCACCACTTTCACCCTGCCACGATTAAAATTTTTAATGTCAGGTGCTGCTTCTATTACGCCAGATAAAAATAAATAACCAAGACAGAAACAGTTAACAATTTTTTTAAAAAATGCCTGCTCCATCAACAATTCCTCTTAAAAAATATTTGTAATTGTAACACAAGAATAAAGTGGCTTATCCTTTAAACATAGATCCACCAACTCTTCCTACCATTAAGGCATCTCTTTCTCTATCCATCCTGCTGCCATCTATAGAGACAGAGCTGAAAATGGTATTAACGATCGCATTGACACTCTCAATAATCGTCTCTATGAAACCTTTTAAAATAAATAGAGTGATCAAACTCGCAATAGTTGAATCGATACCCAGTCCCCCTTGATTGATGTTTTGTATAGCAACAGAGGGCGTTATGGTCAAATTGAATGCCAATAATGCCAAAACACCAAAGAGCAAAATAGGAATAGCTAGAACCAAGATAAACAAATTATTAATAAACCATATCAATATGTTTTTCATAGAATCTTTGAACCAATCTAGCACGATCAAACATACCGCAATAGGGAACACAATACCGCTAAAAGCCCCAGCTATCAAAGGTTTCACAACCACAGTGCTTATTCTCATAATGATAGTTACTTGCATAAAAATGGCGAATAAAGAAATACCTGCCACTTGCAAGCCTTGTAACAAACTAGGAGCGTTGTTACCAACATTAGAAAAAACAGCTCTTACCGCAGGTAAAATTGAATTAACAGTGTAATTCAGCACTAAATCTAAAGCCCAAAAAAGAACTTGATTCAGCCCAAAAGCGCCTGCTAAACCAAAATAAATGGAATAAGAGATTTTATAAAGATAACCAAAACCTGCATAGGCGATAAAAGAGACCATCGCCATTTTGAATAATGTCCCCCCAATAAATCGCATGTATTCAAAACCTATGTTAATCTGAATACCATTTGAAATATCCCTCAATTTCATAAAAGAAATGAAAACAAAAATCCCAAAAACAATATAAATTAGGTAAGAAACAAAATCAAGATATGACCCTTGCCCTATGATAATATCAGGCAGATTGACTACACCATATGCAGGAAGAACAGCAGCGTCCGCTCCTTTGACAACAGATTCTAGTGCGGCAAAAGCAAGCATGGCTGTAGTGTTGTTTTGCAGTTTATTTGCAGTGAATTCTTTGCCAATCAGCCAAATTAAACCATCAGCTGTAATATTCGTAGAAGCTTGAGCGGTTATTGAGCTAATTATTTGTAAAAGAACATTGCCTTTCACATTGTCCTCAACACCGCCTTTGGTGAAATTCTGAATCTTGTTGCTCAAATTGTCTAGCATGCTATCCATGGATATGTCTATGTTTTTATTTATCAATGCGTTCCAACCAAAATTACAGCCGCTTGATGGCGTTAGAGCAAAGCCTTGTATAGCTGTAGCAACACTTGCCCACGCCGATCCCCATAAAGGACCTAAAGTGTTCAAATATTTCACCAGATTGCTAGCGGCTAAACTTGTGGCTAGTGGTGTGCTAAGCGCTTCGATCACACCCTGCCCTGAACTCTTTCCACTCCCTGATTGGCCAATAGATGTATAGCCTGTTAAAATATCTGCAAAACTTTTGTTGGTTAAAACATAACTCGGTATCAGCATGCAATAAACTGTTTGGTAAATTTTGAGATTTGAAACAATGGGCAAATCAATAGCTTTCAACCAATTAGGAACAATGAGAAAAAAACTCATGATCGTTACTAAAAAAGTCCTTTTAAGATTAAACATGCTCTTATTTCTCTAATGTCTTATTTTTCGCTTCCACTTCTTTAATCTTTCTCAAAATTTCGCTTACTGTCTGTTCGTTTTGTAAATCCGTGATTTGAATGTCAAACACTTTGAAGCCAAAAGGATTGATGATAAGATTTTCTTGAGAAGAGTTACCTCTAGCAAAATCATAATAAATAGTTACTTGTTTTTTAGTAATATATTCATAATTTTCCATTGTATCAGGTGTGATTTTGATGGTAATGAAAAATGTTAATCTCGTTAAGGGACTATTTTTGACTTTTTCTCTTTGTATGTTAGAGCTAATGATAGCTTCTGCTCGGACTTTATCTACGAATTGTCTGATATTTTCATTGAACATTCTCATTGCTTGGGTTTGGAAACTCACATCGCAATATTGCATCAGTTGATCCTTGCGATCCCTCAAAGAATTTTTACTATAACCAAACAGTAATGAGACAAATTTTGAAGTTGCGCTATCCACAACAGCTTCAGAATTGACAATTTGCCTAGCATCGGAGCGTTTGACAATTTTAAATTCTCCTGTGTATCGATCAATGCCATAAACAAATATATCCGTTTTCTTCAAAGGCATCATCATCACAATACTCGTTACAGCGGCGACATTGAGTGCCATAGAGAGATAAAAAGCCCTTTTGAAAGTCCTATTGGCCTTATTGAGTTTTGCCAATCTATCAAGGGCTATCACACCCCCAACCAAATTTTCATCAATCAAGACTTCTTCGTTTTTTTTCCCTAACATGCGACAGCTTTATTGTTTAATTATTGGTTTGTTGGTTGTAAAATTTGAGAGATTTTTTCATTAAAAACTCCTTAAAATAATCCTAATTATAGCAAAATTTCTGTAAAAATATGTATTTGAAAAACCTTTAACAAAAACCTTTTTGGATCAAGGTATTGAGCAAAGATTCCTTGATAATCAATGTAAGCAGCGAATTGCTTCAAACAAAAAGCAAGATGAAACACGATGCAACTCAAAAAGTAAGAGCGATGAGTAAGCGGTCGTAACTCAATAATGAAATTTTAGAAGCGCTTAATTCAAAGAGATAAGACAATCGCAACTCATAGAGAGAATGGTATAATACCAAAATAAGTTCTCAATTTAATTCTTGAAAGGAGCTTCATGAACGATACAACAGAGCATCATGGAACCAATCCGCTAAACGCCCTACCACCTAACAATTCACAGAGTAATGATCTTTTAAATTTGCTAGACTCGTTATATCCTAAAGGGAGTCTAGGGGAGCAAAGATTTCACGAAGCTTTAAAGAATCAAGAAGAGTTGAAAAATATCCTGATAGAAATAGAAAAGCTACCGCAAGAAAAAAGGTATGAACTTCTGATGCAGATAGGACAAGCCAAACAGAGAATAATGGAAGCATACGCTCATTCATTCTTAGGATATATAGGGGGACTAGAGCATCTGTTAGGATTGTGTATGGGTGGGATATTTGTTTTGTTTGCAATCTATTTTGTCTTTTTAAGAACTAGCAAAAACACAGAGCTAGTGGAAAGTCTAAAAACAAAATTAAAACTTCAGTATTTTTACTATGCCTTTGGTGTGGGTGCGGTTTTGTTTTTTGGATTAGAAACAATTAGATCGATTTATGAACTATATATCTTAGGAATTGGTAGCACTAACGACAAGGTGCTTTTTGTTTTGAAAAACATTTGCTTCATAGGTATGGGCTATTTGATTTATAAAGTTATTAAGGTTATTGGTATAAAAAATTTTATCAATGGTCTTTTCGCTTCAAAGAAACAAGGCGGTGCAGAATGAAGCTAATGAAACGAGAGCGATAAGGAGAAACAATAATGAAACTGAGAGCAAGTGTTTTAATCGGTGTGGCAATTCTGTGCTTAATTTTAAGTGCGTGCAGTAACTATGCGAAAAAAGTGGTGAAACAAAAGAACCATGTTTATACGCCTGTGTATAATGAACTGATAGAAAAGTATAGTGAGATCCCCTTAAATGACAAACTCAAAGACACACCATTCATGGTGCAAGTGAAGTTGCCAAATTACAAGGACTATTTGTTGGATAATAAACAAGTTGTACTAACTTTCAAACTTGTTCATCATTCTAAAAAGATTACGCTCATAGGCGATGCCAATAAGATCCTTCAATACAAGAATTACTTCCAAGCTAATGGAGCAAGATCTGACATTGATTTTTACCTGCAACCTACTTTGAATCAAAAGGGTGTGGTGATGATAGCGAGTAACTACAATGATAATCCTAACAACAAAGAAAAACCACAGACCTTTGATGTGTTGCAAGGAAGTCAGCCAATGCTAGGAGCTAACACAAAAAACTTGCATGGCTATGATGTGAGTGGAGCAAACAACAAGCAAGTGATCAATGAAGTGGCAAGAGAAAAAGCTCAGCTAGAAAAAATCAATCAGTATTACAAAACTCTCTTACAAGACAAGGAACAAGAATATACCACTAGGAAAAATAACCAACGAGAAATTTTAGAAACCTTGAGTAATCGTGCAGGTTATCAAATGAGGCAGAATGTGATTAGTTCTGAGATTTTTAAGAATGGCAACTTGAACATGCAAGCCAAAGAGGAAGAAGTTAGGGAGAAGCTACAAGAAGAAAGAGAGAATGAATACTTACGCAATCAAATCAGAAGTTTGCTCAGTGGTAAGTGATTGAAAGAAAAGGAGAGAGTAGATTTTTCTAAGGGTAGAGAGAAACGCCAACAGGCGTTAGCTTTACTTGATAAATAAGGCGATCAATTAGGTAATCTTTTTAAAGCACTCATCATTTTTTAATTCTGTCTCTGCCTGAGACGAATATTTTTTCAAACTGAATTTTGTTAGTTACACCGAGATTTTTTGTTCGTTTTCCACATCAAGTATTTTGCACTCCTTTTTCTTCCATGTATTTTTCAAGATCAAATTTCATCAGCAAATCCCTAACATAGTCGTTATATTGTTCAATGGTTTTTAGATTAGCGTAGAAATTCATTTCTTCATCTGTCATCACAAACAATTTCAATAGTGGGAGCTTAGTGCCATACAATTCTATTTGCGAGTCCATTTCTCTAATACTCATCTTAAACATGATGGGCTTACTGAAGAAAGGCAGAAATATTCCAAGAATTGATCGATCAAATTTGGAGAATAAGAAATTAGGATTCTCTGCAATGGCATGCAACAACTCCATAGTCTCATTCTCAAGCAAACGATAAACCTTTTTAAATTTATCAATACCAATGCTTTTGATAACAGCGCGATAATCTTTCATGTAATTTCTTAGAACCTTATCTAACGCTCCCTTATTTGTATGCATCTGTTTGAAAAAATCATGCATGGTTTTTATTTGATCTATGATTTTCTTTTTTTCATCAGTGCCTAAAAGTTCGTTCTCTTGCAAGCTCTCAATAAGTTTTTCTTTCTTATCTTTTGAGTTGGCAATCATTGAGAAGAGTTTTCGCATGTTATTACCCATATCGCTCTTGATCCTTTCAATGGATTTGGTTTCTCTTTAGATTGTTTAGATCGTAAAAGTTTATATTGAAATTATACAATATCTGTTGTGTGAAAATTTCAGAGCGGTCATAATTCAAAGAGCAAAAAACTATTTTTTAACCATAAAATATTGCTTCAATCACTCTTATATCTATTTTTCAAAACCTACAAAAAAACGCTTTCACAAATAGCCCTAAAAACCGATTTAAAAAGTTTTAATATTATAATTATTTTTAAAAAGCAAGATCGGTTGTAAAAATGCGTTACAACTAAAATAAAGAGTCAAGATAACTCATTTTCAAAAAGGAGTCTTAAGTAATAAAATCATAATGTTCAGCTAGTAATCTATTGCCTTGTTGATCAAACAAAGCTTTGCATGAAAGATGAAAAAATTTCATCTTTAGATAGTTAATACACCACTAGAGTCTTACTTGAGAGACACTCATTTTATTAGTGGTTTTGTCTGATTTACTGCTACCAAAACCATTACCAATCAAAGCAGATCCCATGTTTTTGATACTATCGAATCCATTCTTCAGCACTTCTGCCATAAAATTCTTGATATTGTCCACAGGCAAGTTGAATTTTTTCCCTAATGTTTCATTAAGTCCCATCATTAACATCAAGAAGAACAAAAAATTTAATATCATAGAAAACAAATCACTAGATAAACCTGTAAAAAGATTTGTTCCGCCACACAACAAAGAAGCTAAAATTTTTCCCATACCCAATCCTTTTATTTTTGGTTGTGTAAGTTCTTGCTTGTTCGGATCTCTAATGCGTGTTTTAGTAGGAAGCATTTCACAATAGCATACCTAAATCTACTAAGAAAATTCTTGAATCTAAGATTACTCATGAAATCAAGCGATAAGCAACCACCAATCGCAAACAAATCAAATATTTTGCCACCAAACAAGCCATATCCTTTTTGTTTTTATCTCCTAATTATAGCAAATTTTTCTCAATATTAATTTGGAAAACCACCAACCATATCAAAAACAAATTACTAACACACTAGATGCAGAATTATTTTTAAAAAACGCTCCTTTAAATTTAAAATCATGGGGTTTTAGGATTTGAATACCAAAAATAGATTGGTTTTTTCAAATAAGCTAGCTTTGGGTATGCGCTTAAAAAGATTTTAGTTTTTAGTTAGTAAGGTTTTATGCTAATGTTTGGAAATAAAGAAATTTCTCTAAATCAAGTCTTGAGAAATTTTTGAACGAATCATAAGAACCAATTTTGCCATTGAGTCATAAGTATGATTAGCTTCATTGTGAAATTTGCGTGGCTTAAGAGATAGTATTTGCTTATTATACTGAGAGAAACGAGTAACAAAAGATAAGTAGTGTAATAAAAAAAGCTAGGCTTTATTATAAGAGCAAACAAGAATAATATTGGATAAACTAAAATCACCCCTGCCCCATAAGAAAAAAGCGCTATTAAAAAACCTATAACGATAGAGCTGATATTGAACAGCCTATAATAAAGGCTGTATTTATCTAAATGTTTGTTGAAAGAATGTTTGAATTGTAAAAAGTTTTGTTTTAATTTGCTAATCGGTCGTTTCATTTTGGTTTTGAAAGAACTAGTTCAAGGCGGTGAACCTATAAAGGAGCAAAGAAGCATAGGAAATAATAAGTATTTTACAAAACCACCTTAATCTAGCTCAAAATCCCAAAGAATACCCTACTATGCTGATACTAACATGTGATATAACACAAACCAACGATTTGTTTATTTAATGTCAAACAAAGAACAGAAAACACCTATCAAGGAATAAAGGAGTTTCTATCCAAAAAACACCAATCCATTGTATAAAAATAACCTTAAGAGAAACTTAAAAAATACCAACAAGCCACATATGAGCAAGCAAAACATAACACTATAAGACCTAGACTTTACTTACCTTTTGGATATGGAAAAATTTTAATCCATAGTTTTGTGGAAATTGTGGTAGAATATATTGATATTTTTTGAAAATTTAAGGTTACAAAAACTATAAGATGCTTGCAAAAATCGTTTTTAGCTCGTTGGTTGCGTTTGGAGTTTTGTCGGCTAATGTGGAGCAGTTTGGTTCATTTTTCAACGAGATAAAAAAAGAACAAGAAGAAGTGGCTGCAAAAGAAGACGCTCTTAAGGCTCGCAAGAAGCTCTTAAACAATACGCATGATTTCTTAGAAGACTTGGTTTTTAGAAAACAAAAAATCAAAGAGCTTGTGGATTATAGAGCTAAAGTCCTTTTAGATTTAGAAAACAAATACAAAAAAGAAAAAGAGGCTCTAGAGAAAGAAACAAGAGGTAAAATCCTTACTGCTAAGTCAAAGGCTTATGGTGATCTAGAGCAAGCCTTAAAAGATAACCCTCTCTATAAGAAACTTCTTCCTAACCCTTATGCCTATGTTTTAAACCAAGAAACATTCACGCAAGAGGATAAGGAGCGTTTGAGTTATTACTACCCCCAGGTGAAAACAAGCAGTATTTTTAAAAAAACTACCGCTACCACTAAAGATAAGGCTCAGGCTTTGCTTCAAATGGGTGTGTTTTCTTTAGATGAAGAACAAAACAAAAAAGCGAGCCGATTAGCTTTATCTTACAAGCAAGCGATTGAAGAATATTCCAATAACATTTCTAATCTGTTGAGCAGAAAAGAATTGGATAATATAGATTATTACTTGCAGCTTGAAAGAAACAAATTTGACTCCAAAGCAAAAGATATTGCTCAAAAAGCCACCAACACGCTTATTTTTAACTCGGAACGCTTGGCGTTTAGCATGGCGATTGATAAGATCAATGAGAAATATTTAAGGGGCTATGAGGCTTTTTCTAACTTGTTGAAAAATGTCAAAGATGATGTGGAATTGAATACTTTGACTAAAAACTTCACCAACCAAAAATTGAGTTTCCCTCAAAAACAAAAATTGTGTTTGTTGGTTTTAGACAGCTTCAATTTTGATACCCAATCCAAAAAATCTATATTAAAAAAAACTAATGAATACAATATCTTCGTAGATAGCGATCCTATGATGAGCGACAAAACAACTATGCAAAAAGAACACTACAAGATATTTAACTTCTTCAAAACAGTGGTTTCTGCATACCGAAACAATGTTGCCAAGAATAACCCCTTTGAATAAGAAAGGAGACGCTCTTGAAAAGTATCTTCAAAAAATTAGGTTCTGTCGCTCTTTATTCTTTAGTTGTTTATGGGGGCTTAAACGCTATCAATACAGCATTATTACCGAGTGAATACAAAGAATTGGTGGCTTTAGGCTTTAAAAAAATCAAAACACTCTATCAAAGACATGACGACAAAGAAATTACAAAAGAGGAAAAAGAATTCGCCACTAACGCTTTGAGAGAAAAATTACGGAATGATAGGGCGAGAGCAGAGCAAATTCAAAAGAATATTGAAGCGTTTGAAAAAAAGAACAACTCTTCTGTTCAAAAAAAAGCGGCTAAGCACAAAGGATTACAAGAATTAAACGAAATTAACGCTAACCCTTTGAATGACAACCCTAATAGCAATTCTTCCACTGAAACCAAATCTAATAAAGATGATAATTTTGATGAGATGATCAATAAGGTGAATGAATCTTTTGTGAAACCTGCTGCTCCGCTTGTGCCTGATGAGTGGAGAACGCCTGAAATTGAAATCATTATCAATGAGTGTATTATTTCAAGTAACGATTATGATGGGTTAAGAAAGTGTTTGATCAAAGACATCAAGGATCAAAAAATTCTTGCCCCCTTATTAGAAAAAATTCAAGAAATAGAGACAGAAAATAACAAGTTTTCTAGACAACACCTAAGTGGTTTAAAACTCGCTCTTAATAACAACAACAATAGAACCTTTCTTATAGCTTCGTGCGCTATTTGTGAGAAGAGAAAAAAAGAAATGGAGCAAGAAAATAACTACCAAGATACTACAAATGCAAGTGAGTTTGGCACTACTGATACAAAAGAAAATGAAGCAAAAGATGCAACATTCTCAAACAATCGCTCTAAATCCGAACTGCCCAATAGCGTCATCAATCAAATAGAACAAAGCATCGCTCATGGAAAAAAATAGCGATCCAAATTATTAGCTCAAAAAACAACTAGAGAAACAAATCCCAAAAATTAGAAATCATAGCTTGTCATCTCATAAAAATCATTTGACAATGATCTTACTTGATTGCCTTTCTTGTAGGTATTGTCGCTTACTTTGTTCTAGAGATCTTTCTAATGCATCCAACTCCTCTAAATAATTTAAAAAGACCTTGTTTTGAGCTAACATAAGCTTTCTGATTCCTTTGATGAAATTTTTATTCTTTAGGCTTTCTACAAGCGTCTGTGAAGCAATGATTAAAGAAGCTGTACCTCCAATGTTGCTCTGATACGCCTTTAGGGAAGTTTCTAAACGCTCTCTTATATTTTGTTTTTCTTGCTCTATTTTCAGCTTCCCCAAACAATAAAGAACTAAAATTTTATCGGATATTCCGCATTGCTGTTCAGCAGTCTTTTGGTCTAAGGGATTGATTTTCATATAGGTTAATAAAAGTTCAGGGCTAGACATATAAGTCTTAAAAATCACATCTTCTGAGATGAAAAATAACTCATTCGCTTCAAAATTGGCTTTCAATAACGCTAAATCTCCTCTCAAAGCAATGGCCGCTTTTTTGATGTTTAGAGCATCTTCTTCACCCATTTTATCATTAGCGCTAGGGCTAGTGGTTGAAAAAATCTCATCTAAGTTTTTGAGCACTTGTTGGTTGGTCTCTTGGTAGGTGCTATCCAGTTGCTTTAAGCCGCTTGTTATATCTTCTGCCATCAAAACAGACAATAGCAAAAAAGAAAATATGGTATTTTTCACGAGTGTTTTCATTTGACAATAACTTTAGAGTTAGCAATGTTTCTTGCTGTCGTTTCTCTCTCTAATTTCAGTTGTTCTTCCCAAAGATCGGCTTTTTTTTCAAGATTTTCTATATAGTTTAAATGATTTTCTGCGTTTAAGATAGCAGCTTCTATGAGCGCGTTCAAATCTACTGATCCTTTTAAGGTTTTGATTTCTCCATTGATCCCATTCAAATAAGCGATATTTTGAAAATCTGCATCACTCAGTTTATTTTGAATAAGGGCTACAATCATTCTGTAATTCTGAATAACCTGTTCCATAAGGCATGCTGAAATTTTTAGCCCATCAAGATAGGGGCATTTTGTGGGTGCTAGAGTGAATGTTTCAATGATTCCAAATGGTGTGCCCATGCTTGAAAAAAAACTAAGAGCAGGCGCATAGATGGCGCTTTGAAACAAAGCCTGACCTGTTAGGGAATTGTAGTCAATAAGGGTCGCTTTTTTCATAGCCTCTTTCAACCATGTTTCAAAACCTTCTAAGGTTTCTTCAAACGCCTTGATGCCGATCGTATTGTAAGCGATGTATTTAGCGTTATCAGAAGAACTTCCTAGAGCTTGAGAAAGCATTTCCATTTGTGTTTTTAGAGTAACGCTCGGTTCAAAGCTGTTTTTTAACGCTTCTAAGAGAGCGTTTTGCTGATTCATTTTGAGCTTGATTATTTCGTTATTTTTTTGGAGCGCGATTTGCATGTTTTGGATTTCTGTTTGGGTATTAATTTTTTGTTTTTCCACGATTATTTTAACATTCCCCCCCAATGCGCTAAGCGCGCTTGAATACCCTTCCATGATGCCAAGCAAGATGTCTGAACCTGCAAAAAACCCCCCTGTCATGCCATTGACACCATTAATAACGCCATTAGCCCCTTTTAACATAGCGCTCATGGTTGCAAGCTGAGTCCTCAATTCTCCCTCTATTTGCGCTTGAATGGCTTTTTCTTTGGCACTAGATTGAGCTTCTATGGCTTTTAATTCGGCTTGAGCGGTTTTTTGTTTGGCTTGTGCGTCCGCCTGAATAGCTTTTAAGGCAGGTTCAAGCGTCATTACTACCTCTGCACCATTCAGAGACAAGCCACAAAAAGTCAAGAAAGAAAATATGTTTAAAAAACATTTCACATCTCTTTCCTCACTTCACGATTATTTTAGTTTGCACCCTTTCTGTTAAGTAGCTATCTTTTTGCCCCTTAAGCTTGTCTTTGATGTAATCAAGGTAAGTCAAATGCGATTTCAAAAAAGATTTATTCGCTACTATATTGTAATTATATAGCGAGCTTATGTTAGAAATCGCTTGAGTGTCATAGGTGCTAGTAGCTAATCCTGATTGACCGAGTATCATTTGAGAAGCGTTCTGCAACAAATTAGTATTGTTTTTCACAAATTCTATATAGTATTCTCTCAAAATTTCTGCTACTTTTTCAGCATAGCAATAAACAGCAAGAACCTTGTCCCCAATAGGGCATGCAGGAGTGGTCATAGGATTAACGCCTGAAGTTAGGGCATTAGTGGCTAACGCTTGGTATTTGGCATAAACAGTGGGCATAGAAACGCTCATGGGCGTCATAGAAATTTGCATGCAACTGAAAAACACTTTTGATGAGCCAACAAGCGCACCTAAAGCGGTACAGCTATCAAGGGAATCGGCTGTATCATTCATTGAGCTGTTGCTTGCTTGAGAACGCAGTTGCTCTTGTAGAGCTAGGGCGTATTTTGGTGCTGCGCTTGTAATATTGCCTAATATACCGCTCATCATTTCAACCGTTGTTGGCACGCTAGGAACAGCGATTTGATTCGTCGCATAAGCTTCAATAGCACTAGGATTTTTAGGGGTAGTGTTACTCGCTAAAATGCTTGCAATCTGACTATTAACAGCACCAATTTGCGCGCTTTGCGTGTTGCCTTGCGCGTTAAATTCCCCTGTTAATTTGCTGATATTTAAGATATTGTTCCCTACAGCCATGCTTTGATCGTTAAAACCTTGATACAATTGGTTGTATTGTTGGTTAGCGGCTTTCATAGGCACGCTTACAGCTTCAGCGATGCTTTGATTGTATTGGGTCATGATAGCGGTCATTTGCGGATTAGTAAATCCCACAACAATAGGAATAATCGCTGCTGTCATAGCACCCGCTACTATTCCTGCAAATGGCCCTGCGACACCACTTGTGCTTGAGATGATTGAGGAGATTTCCGATAAGAATCCTGCAGAAGATGATTCATATATAGCTTGTGTGCCTGCCATGTTAATACCCCCTAGTTAATACCCTAAGATCGGTGGTAAAAACGATGAATCTGGGTATGTTGGCGCATAGCCATACATGAAAGAATTGTTTGGACCGTAATCGCTCATCATTTGGCTCATGAGAAGATTTTGAATGCCCCACATCGCATTGATACCTAGATTATCATTAGGTTGGAAACTCCCTAAACTTATGTCGTCAAACTTGATATTAACATTCTTATCATTATAGTCATTGAGTATGGCCACTTTTTGCTCTAGGGTTTCTTTAGGGATCTCTATTTTTAGCTGATCTCTAGAAACAAGCCCCACGCTATTTAGCGCCATATCTTCAGGACTAATATCTTTTATATCCGTGTTTTGGTCAGCGTTAAGCGGAGCGTTAAACATGCCAATGATAAGACACCAAGCAAATAGTAATTTAATTTTATAAAAATTCGTTTTCATACTTTTGACTCCTTTATTCTTATTTTTAGCATTATTCTAGCGCATTAACACGACTCAATCGCTGTTTTTGTTTTGATTTTCTTGATCGAGCATTTTGTTTGTTACTTCATCAATGTTTTGAAAATATTTTTCAAAAAGCTCTTTCTTTTTAGCTTCAACGCTCATATCAGTCTGAATCCAATTAGGAATAATGGAGTCCATGATCAAATGCGTGAAGTCATAGGCATGATTGGTTGGGTATATTTTGTTCTGAACATAGTATTCTAAAAAATTCGCTTGAACAAAAAAATTCTCTATATCGCTCTGCATATCCTCGCTTATGTTGTTATTGATAGGTTTTTCTAGTAATCTGAGAATCCTATACGACTGCCTGATAGTTTCTAGCATGAAGTAAGCATAAACATAAACTAATGAAACAAAAGAATTATTGGCTTTAAACGAGCTTGCATCATTTTTCCCACTTTGAAGAGGAATTAATCTTGATAATGTTTTTTGGGGATCTTGCCCTTCGTTTATTTCTTTAAAAAAGCGGAAGTCTAAATCCTGATTACTAAGAAATGACTTGACAAAGTGAAGATTAGCGTTAAGACTATCTATGAGACCTGAATAAAGGTGTTCCGTTTTGACATCATCTATATTCAAAACATTCTCATAAAACACATTGACATGGTCTTCTAAGAAATTAGAAAAATCATAAAGAGCGGTAAGGTTTTGTTCAGTGATTTCACCTTCCATTTCTTCTTCTATGAAGTCCAATTCTTCTCTCAGTTCAAAAAGGTAATTAGAAAAACTATCCAAAATCGTCAGGACATCATTTTCCAAAATTTTCAATAATTTTTGTTCGCGCAAACTTTGTTTCATTTTAATACTCCTTTATTTGTTGATACATTTGCTTCAAGGCCTGATATTTATCTATGATACTATGGTTTTGGATAATCTTGTCAATTTCTTTGACAAATACAGTATCTGTGGATAAAATTTTCAAATATTCTTTAGGAATGCCTCTCAAATTAAAACTAGCGATAACGCTAGGGCTTCCATCCTGTTTGTAGAGGATTTTCCTATCCAGCCCCTTAGTGATGATTTCAAATTCTTTTTCTGTAACATTAGCTAATCTTTGGTAATCAGAAAGATTACCCCCATCGTTTCTCAAAAAAATCTTTGTAGGGCATTGTTCTCTAATCGTATCAGCAATAGGGCAAGCCAAAAGATCAGTGATGCTTTGAGTCGCAAGTCTAACAATAGCGTTTCTTTTCCTTGCAGTTTTTAGCATGTCTCTCACAAAATAAGCGACCTTTGGATCGCCTAAATATTTCCACGCTTCATCAATATCTAAGACAAATCTACGCCCATCCATTGCTTCTTGGATACGAGCGAAAAGGTAAAAACAAATAAAGGGCGAAACATCATTATTGTCTAAGAAACTTGACCCATCAACGCCAATAATCGTTTTTGAAAAATCTAAGCGATCTGTTGCTTTATTATCAAAAAGCCATTGAAATTCACCATTGGTTGATTTGCAAAAAGGCGCTAATCGCGCGACAAGCCCATTAGGATCATTGTGGTCTTTTCCAAAAGCATTAATAAGTTGAGTGATGGGATAATCTAGGTTCATATCTCCTGTAATAAGGTTGGTTACTGCCGCTGCAAGCGTGTTAGAATCGGCTAGGCTAAAAGAGATGCTGTTGCCATTTTCATCTTTTTCATCGCTTTTGGTCGCTAGGTTTTTCACAAGCTCTTTGACAACAGAAATAGCCGTTTGTTTTTGTTCCATTGTTGCATCTGTTTTTTGCACGCAAGCCGCCCAAGCAAAAGGATTTAATCCTGTATCTGTCCCTAGCTCAATCTTGACATACTCCCCACCCATTGCGACAATATTCCCATAAGCGCCATAATCTTTATCCATATAGACCATAGTGAGCCTTTGCTTGTCTTTGCTGACATTAGCAGGAAAATTATAGGCAAATTGTCCCATAGCGTTTAGAGTCATGGACATAAACACTGTCTTACCTGAACCGGTTGAGCCAAGTATCAAAGTGTGTCCTGCTGAAGCTGAACCAAAATCAGTAGGCATGTGGAAATTCAAATAAAAAGGCGAATTGATCTCGCTTTTTAGCGTCATCACGCTATTGCCCCAAGCGTTATTGTCTTGGTTGCCATCAAAACTCATCGCTCTCATCGCAATAAAATCAGCAAAATTATTAGAAGTTACATCAAAAATAAAAGGAAGCGTGATAAAAGAGCAATGTTTGGCAAAAAAGTAATTTTCCATAGAGAAAGTCGCTGCGTTGGCTAAAAAACCTTTAGCGTTAAGACTAGAGACGCATTCCTTAACGCTTTGTTTCATTTTTTCAAAGCTATCAGCAAACAGCACTAAAGAATTACCATAACTGCCTAGCGTAATATCACCATTACCCACTAATTCGCTCAAGCAACCTAAAGTCATACCCTGCTCTTTAGAGCCTCCACTAATAATAATCCTTCTAGAGGTGAAAGCTAGTTTGTCCTTTAAAACTTGTGAGTTTTTAGGCGAATAAGCATGCATAAAGATAAATTCGCTGTCTAGAGCGTTGATTTTATCAAACAAATCGCTCTGTGATTTAGGGGCGTATTCACTAATTTCAATAGCGCTAAAATATTTTTCACTCAAATCATCATTCAAGATTTTTCCATGCTTATTAGCAAAATAAACTTCTTTCACCCCTCCATGCATTTTTTCTTTGAGATACAAGTCTTTTCGGTTGCAAATAAAAGGGGCTTCATTCATTCCCACCAAAAAATTATAAAACTCGCATTGTTTGGAGTAAATAATGCCATCTTTAGTGTATTCTTTCAATCTAGTGGGGTGGTATTTACTCAGTAGCTCTTCTATGAGTTCTATCCTATCTTTGAAGTTTTCAAGCTTGGCTCTAATAATCCTTTGAAACTCTTCAAAATTATTGTCTGCAAAATGCTTTTTATTCATAACGGGTTCATTGAGAGTGTCTAATAAATCTTGCTCTATGGTGAGATAAAAACTAATATCATAAAAACTTTCTCTCTTTTGCTTCTCATTATAGGCTCGCATGAAATCATTAGAAAAAGCAAGATTATAATCCCTATTGGTTTCATCAATAACGATTTTCTTTTTAATAGTGTGAAAATAAAATTTGAATTCAGGGGTAACAAAATTCCTAAAAACGCTATAAATAGAAGCGTGTAACTCTATGAGATCTTTTTTGGAAGTGGTTAAAAAATCAATACCCCCCAATTTGATTGTGCCTAAAAGAGAATAGTTGTTAGTAAGGATCACCCCATCATCTAAAAAACATTCATAGTTATTCGCTAGATAGGAGTTTGCAGCGCTCACAAGCCTGTCTTCTCTGTTTGGATTTAAGTGGATGTCATTAGCCATTTCTTTACTAGGCTTCATGGAAAAAATGCTCATGAACGCTTTGTTTTTCACGCCCTTAAACAAAAAAGGTTTTTTAAATTTCATCGCTCGCTCCATTCTTTGATAAAGCCTGTAATCTTTCTTGAATCCAAGAGCTACAAGCACAATAACAATCGCTACAATCAAAACAGGTTCATAGGCTTGAAAAAGAATAACAGATAATACAATTGTTACAAACAATATAAATATGGAGGAATAAATAAAAGTTTCAGGGAAACCAAACAACCTATTCCCCCCATCAAACAAGACTTTAAAAAAGGGATTGACACCTTTTTGCATGTCTGCTTTAAGTTCTTCTATTTTTTGAAACTGCCGCTTTTGAACCTCTTGCTCTATAACTAGCTTTTTTTGTTCATCAGCCTGCTTGCTTGCCACAAACACCCCTCTCTTTATAGATATACCGCTTCACATGTAATCGTATAAAAGATTTTTTTGAGAGACTCTATGGTGCTAATGTGTTTCAAAAGATCATTAGGGTCATAAGAATTGAATACGGCCAATAAAACATTGTATAGCTTATCATCGCATAAAATTTCTCTTGTTTCCCCACGCAATGATAGAAAACAGCGTTGTTTGTTGGTCGTGCTGATGCTTTTGAAAGTAAAAAAGTCTTTCACTTCAGGATTGATCTGTAATTCTACATTCAGTCCCATTTCTTTACCCTTTTCATCAAAGATTTTTTCAATAATGGGATCGTAATGCTTCAAATCCTTTATTTTTTTAAGGACTCTATTGACAATCACGAAATCAAAAACTTCATCTTTGATAATATCAGGATTGACTTCTTTGAAAGTTACTTTTTTGTCTTTCAAATTTTTGATAGTCGCTTTGAAACTATCAAAATCTAAATTCGTATAAACACGCCCAGTGTTTATTTCTTTTTCTTGCGCTTCTTTTTTGGCTTCTTTGTCATCATCTGCTGACCCATACGAACTGAAAACGACGAGACTTAAGAGAACTTTCAAAAAAAAGCCTCTTAGTTTTTTATTACTATTATTATTGTTGATCAATTTAGCTAGCTCCTCCACTCTCGCCAATATTGAAGCCAAACTTAGTGCTCAAATAGATAATGCCACCCGCCACCGCTAACATAGCTATGGGTTGCGCGTAAGCAAAAACAGTCGCCTGACCTCTTTTGATGTCATCAGAGATTTTCCAAATATCCGCTATGCCTTTGACCCCTAGAGCGCAACCACCTACGATCGCTAGAACAGAAATGATCTGAACCACCAAATTTTTAGTCTCAGTAATGCCTGTTGCAGGACTGCCGACAGCCATTAAAGGATTAGTCGTTATCGCTAGCCCTAAAGTTACTACAACTTTCTTGTAGCTGTCAGTGATTCTTGTAAAAAATTTCATGCGTTTCCTTTCAAATTGAAATCAATCGTTTGAGTATATCAAAAAAAAGTATTTTTATACTATTCATACAAGCGCTACTTTATAATTTAAATCAAAACCGACGCTTTTGTTTGGCAACTGACATAATTTAGGAACAATAAACCTACTTGTCCCAGCCATTTTTCTTTCTCAAGTCGTTGTAGAATTGTAGATCTTTAGGATCTTTGATGTATTTTTTAATCGTCTCAGGTTGAAACCTAAAAACAAGCAGAAACAAACCCAAGCTGATCAGAGTGAGAATAAAGCTCCATTTTAAGCAACTCCATAGACCACTAAAGAAACTTTTTTTGAGACTGTCTTTGAAAATCTGTCCTATTGATTTGTTTTCCATGTGAATCACAAACGCTTAATTGCAAATATATACTTAATGGTAAGTATGACACACACAAACCAAACTATTTTTAGAACGCTTCATGCACCCACCTTGCTTCCAACCATTTCTCCAACCATCTTTAGCGTTGCATTTGATTTCTTCAAAAAGGCTCATTTCTTATTTCTTATTTCTTATTTCTTATTTCTTATTTCTTATTTCTTATTTCTTATTTCTTATTCTTGTTAAAATTTTTCTATTTTAGCAAATTTTTGTTAATTGTGGGTAAAAATGTGAATCATTCCTAGCCTTTAGACGCTTGCAACGATCGGGCTTTTTTCAATATTAATGAAAAAATGCCAAATATGTTACTAACCCAAGGCAAGATCAATCCTTAAAAAAACAAACCCTTCCAATACAGCTTGATTGTCATCAATATCCCTTATAGCAGTAAAAGCCCTTTAATAAGGCTAACAAAGAGCGGTATTCCATTATAGAAGCATGAACTATCTATATAAAAAAGGTTCAAACATTCAACCAAACATTTCGCTAATTTCATATTTTTTAGCGGCCTTATCTTTAAGCCATAGAGCCACTTCTAAAGCCCCTTTAGCAAAAATAGATCGGTTAGTCGCCGTATGGCTAAGCTCTATGTATTCGCCCTTTAAGTAAAACCCTATCGTGTGCTTCCCGGCGACATCGCCCCCCCTTAAAGCGGCTATACCAATGCTTTCTTTAGAGCGCAAACCTTCTCTGTGGGTGATGAGAGCGTTTTTTTCATCATACCCCCTAGCCTTAGCGCAAGTTTCATACAAACTCAACGCCGTGCCGCTCGGAGCATCTTTTTTGAGATTGTGGTGCGTTTCTATAATTTCAATATCCGCATCTTTTAATTTCAAAGAAGTTAAAAAGGCTAATTGGTTGAGCATCATAATCCCTATAGACATGTTGTGCGCATGCAAAAGCGGCACTTTTAAGGCTAATTTTTGCATTTTTTCTAGCGTTTCTTTTTCTAAACCGGTCGTGCCAGAAACTAAAATTTTAGGGCATTCTAAAAGAGCCTCTAGCAAATGATCCACGCCTTTAGGTAAAGAAAAATCAATCACGCATTCGCATGCCCTCACAAACGCTTTTAAATCATTGGTTACTAAAGGGGCGTGCGAAAAAGAGCTGAAATCCGTTTCGCATTTTTGCCTGACAAACACGCTAGACAGCTCTAATCCCTTATACCCCCCTTTTAATTCTTCTAAAAGTAATTTCCCTATACGACCGCTCGCCCCATAAACACCGATTTTCATGCACTTTCCTTGCCTTTAAACTTTATAGCCCCATTTTAAAAGGGTTTAAAATATTATTAGGATCAAGGGCTTTTTTAATGTTCCTAAAAAGCTCCATTTCACTATGATTAAACGCTAAAGGCATGAATTTGGCTTTAGACAAGCCTATGCCATGCTCCCCGCTTAAAGTCCCCTCCAAACTAATAGCAGCCTGAAAAATCTCTTCCATAGCCTTATGGCCTTTTTCTAAATCTTTTTTAGGATCTTCTAGCATGATATTCACATGCACATTACCATCGCCCGTATGCCCAAAGCAAGGGATTTTAAAGCCGTATTTTTGGCTGATTTTGGCGACTTCTTGCAACAAACTCGGCAAACTCGCCCTAGGAACGGTCACATCTTCATTCAATTTCTTTTTACCATAAACGCTAATACTTTGGGAAGCGTTACGCCTTGAAAACCATAAATCCTGCTCTTCTTGTTCGTTTTGAGCCACCTTAAAACCAACGCAACCATTGGCTTTGAAGTGCTTTTCTATCTCATTGAGTTGCCATGCAATCTGCTCTTTCACCACGCCATCCACTTGAGTGATGAGTATCGCTCCAGCATCTTTGGGTAAGCCTTTAGAAAATCGTTCTTCAACCGCTTGGATACTCAAATTATCCAAAAATTCCATCGCCACAGGCGTAACGCCGCTACTCATTGTCTTATAAACAGCGTTCATGGCGTCTTCAATATGATTAAAAACCCCCATCGCGCTTTGTTTTAGGGGCGGTTTGGCTAAAAGTTTTAAAGTGATTTCAGAAATCACGCCCAAACACCCCTCACTAGCGATCATCAGCCCTGCAATATTAAAGCCGGCGACATCTTTGATCGTTTTTTTGCCTGCCCTTATGATTTCGCCATTCGCTAAAACCACCCTTAAAGCCATGACATAATCTTTAGTGATGCCGTATTTAGCCGCGCGCATGCCGCCGGCATTTTCAGCGACATTCCCCCCTAAAGTGCTTTGATTTTCACTCGCTGGATCTGGGGGGTAGAATAAATCCAATTTTTCCACTTCATTTTGGAAATGCTTGTTAATCACGCCCGGCTCCACTCTAGCGATTAAATTTTTAGTGTCAATCTCTAAAATCTTATCCAAATGCTTTTCTACGCTTAAAACTAGCCCCCCACTCACACTCAACGCCCCCCCTGTAAAACCGCTCCCAGCCCCCCTAGGCACAACGATAAGGCGGTGCTCGTTGCAATATTTTAAAATCTGGCTGATTTCTCGCTCGTTTTTAGGGAAAATCACGCCGCTAGGCAAATGCCTTTCTTTGGTAGCGTCATAGCAATAAGCGTTCAAATGCGCTAAATCGGTGAAAAAATCCTCTCCCCCTACCAAGTTTTTAAAATATTGGATGTGTTGCTTCTCTAACATGGGCCTACTTCTTATTCATTTCTAAAGCTTTTCTTCTTTCTTCAAGCTCTTTTTCATCTCTTTCTTGATGCTCTCTCGCTCTTTGTTCAAATTCCCTCGCTCTTTGTTCGGCTTTGGCTTTTTTCCTTTCTTCTTTCAAGCGGCGTTTTTCTTCTTTAGAATTTGGTTTTGACGCTTCTTTTTTAATGGCACTCTCTTTTAAGATAGGAGTGTTTTCTGTGTCTTTTGGAGTGGCGTTATTTTCACTACTTGGCTCATTAGCGGATTCTTGCTTGATTTCTTGCTCGTTTTCTTTGGCATTGACTTTTTCATTGCCTTTATCCATTTCTAAAGCTTTTCTTCTTTCTTCAGTCTCCCTATCATCTCTTTCATCATGCTCTTTTTCTCTTTCTTCAAATTCCATAGCCTTTTTGGTGGCTTTGGCTTTTTTCCTTTCATCTCTTAAATAGCGCCTTTCTTCTTTAGCGTCAAGTTTTCGCTCTGCTTTTTGGTAGTTTTTCTCTTCTAAAGTGGGAGCGTTTTCTGCGCCTTGATTGACTTTTTTAGGCTCTTTAATGGCTTCTTGCTTGATTTCTCGTTTAATTTCTCTGGAATCAATCCTTTCTTCTTGCTTTTTAATCCTCACTTCTTTGCGTTTTTCTTTTTTGACTAAAGCGTCATAGTAAGCGAAGTAATTTTTAGATTGACTGCCTGAAAAAAGTTTCCCTAGCGTGCCTGCATCAATGCCCTCAACCCTAGAAAAAAACGGCGTAGAAGTTTTAGTAACGCCGCTTGTATCCAGCTCTCTTTTTTCTAAAATTTCAAAACTCTCACAGCTTAAAATATTGAGCGTGTTCGTGGTTACAATATAAATCACCCCCACGCTATAAACATTACACGCTTTCCTTAAATTAGCGATTTTTGGGTCAAACCCATTCAAAAAAGTAACCAACAAATCAGAGCTAATAAAATTAATATCGGTGTTAGTCGCTCTGATTTGCTCATAGAGTTCATCATTAGGAGCGATTAGAAACGCTTGGTTGTTGAATTGCCTAAAATAAACTAAATCCCCCTTTCTAGCGACCATTCTTGGAGTGGGTAAATGGCTTTGTTTCATAGACTCAAACGCTCTGAATTTAGCCGTTGCGACGCCATTTTCAACGGCAATAATGATCACTTCAGAATTAACGATTTCATAATCTGAAAGTTTAGTAACGACAAAACCAAACTCCCCCACTTGCAAATCATGAGCCGGAAAACGAATGATTTTTTTAGGCAAATCCACAAATTCTATACTCACTCTTAAGGGTTCTTGCCAAGAGGCTGATTGCAAGCTTATAAAACTCATTAAAAGAAGTCCCATCAAAAGCCTTAACATACAATTCCTTTTAAACATTTTTAAACTTTTTTAAATGCCATAAAATGGCTAAAGACAATCCGGTGGTTTTAGCGTATTGAAAATCCATTATAAAATCAAAAGCTTTTGATCGCTCTAAAAACAGCACTTCAATCTTTTCGGCATCAATCCCCCCACCCTTTGAAACTTTCAAATGCGCGCACACTTCAGCGTAATAGAGCGTTTGCAAACTCCCGCTCAACCCGGTTGCGCTATAAAATTGGCCTATGGTTTCTAAATTTTTAGGGCTAATTTGATAACCGCATTCTTCTAGCGCTTCTTCGCAAGCGATTTCTTCTAAACTCTTATTAGCCTTATCCACAAGCCCCGCGCACAATTCATAAGTGTATCCGTCAATCGTTTGATCTTGATCGCGCTTAAAATGAAAATGGCGCGCATAAATGGCTGGGCGGAATTGTTTCACAATCACAAAGCAATCGGATTCTTTTTCATAGAGTAAAACCGCCACGCTGTCTAAAGACTTAATAATATCCCATGTTTTCTTAGTATTCTCTTCATTATAATGCATGCGTTTTAATTCTATGAAATTAGAGCTAGAACAAGGCTCTAAATACACACTGGAATCATCTATTAAAGATTTTTGGTTGAAAGCATTCTTAAAATAAGACATTAAAAACCCTCTAAAAGATAAAATGAATTTTTTTCAAAAGAATGGGTTTTAAAAAGTTCTTCTAATTTTTGCTTAGAATGCTGAGCTTTTTCTAAAAAAACCTCTCTTTGTTTGCCATGCAATTTGCTTTTAGCGGTGCGGATATAGCCTAAAGGATTAATGGGGCGGGAGTTTTTATACACGCCAAAATGCAAATGCGGTCCGGTGCTTAAACCGGTGCTTCCCACTCTGCCTATGATTTGCCCTTTTTTAACGAACGAGCCTTTTTTCAACCCCTTAGCAAAAGAACTCATGTGAGCATACACCAAGCGCAATTCGTTCAAATGGATTTCAACCACCTTCCCATACCCCGCCTTAACCCCTATAAAACCCACACGGCCATCTGAAGCAGAATGGATCAAACTGCCATGTTTAGCCGCATAATCCACGCCGTAATGAGGCCGTCTGACTTTTAAAACAGGATGGAATCTCCCATAAGAAAAAGGCGAAGAAATGCGGGTGTATTTCACCGGGGTTTCTAGTAAAAACCCTGCCACTTCTTGTGCTTTTGAATCGTAATAACGCCCGTTTGAATGGGAAAAGAGATAGTATTGGTTAGAGCGAGAGCTAACCATTGCCATTTTGATAGTCGGCTGGCCAAACGCTTGCCCCACACGATAATCTCTTGTATAAACGATAGCGATCTTATCGTTTTTTGCTAAGCGTTTAAAAGGCACGCTTTTTTTATATGCGTTCATCAATTGGTTGGCTAAAAGGGGGTCATTGGTGGCTTTGACAATATCTTGATAGGGCGAAGTTTGTAAAGAAAGAAGCAAGGTTTTTTCTTTACGAGTGAAAATAATAGGGATAAAGTCTAAAAAATAATCCTCCCCTTTTTTGTAAATATGGATTTGCAAATCCTGGCTTATAGGGATAAGGGCTTGAATGAGCGTGTTATTTGCATCTCTTAAAGTGTAGTAGGTAACATTGCTTTGGATTTCAGCGCTCAATTCTTTATCTTGAGAGCTTAGGTTGTAGTAGAGTTTTTGGGGGATATGGTTTTTTTCTAAAAACCCTAACAGCGTGAGCTTATCCCACACAAGCCTTTCACCCACTAATAAAGTTTGCTTTTTAGCCATTTCATCGGCTTTTAAAAGAACCCCATAGGATAAATGGAATAAAAAAGCAACCATTAAAGAATAGATAAAATTTAAAATAATTTTCTTATGAAAAAATACCATGCAGTTGTTTAATGCCTTCAATTGAATCTGTATTTTATTAGTATAACATAAGCCATTAAAGAAAAACGATACAAGTTTAAAGCCCAGCCTTGTTTTTATGGCTTTATGAAGCGCATTTTATTGATGCATGGTTATTCCCCATAAACGGGTTTACCTCGCCTAAAGCTTATAGCGTTGGATATTCCCTTTCTAACAATTCGTATCATTGTTAATTTTGAAGTATTTTTTCTAAAATCTTTAACACATCGTTATGGTGCGCTTGGCTTAAAAGTCCAAAAATTTTAAGCATTTCTAAAAACACAAGAGCGTTGGTTTTATGGATAGTTAAAAGGGCATGCTCTTTGAGCATAGCCGTTCTGTTTAATAAGGGGGTAGTGGTTTTTAACTCCAAAATAGAAAAGCAAAAATACAGCATGGGTTTTAGAGCCATATTGTTGCTCTCTAATAACGATTTCGCTCAACTGATTATCATTAAAAGAATGAATGAGTAAGGGATAAGAAATGCGTGAAAGTTCAAAATCCATGCCCCCAAATTGATGCGATCTAAATCTTTCTCTTGTGATCGTGAAATTATCTTCTATGAATTGTTTTTGTTTTTCTAAATATTTTAAAGTATTTTCTAAATTTTCTAAACTGATTAAACCTAATCGCTTAGCGTAATCAATTATTTCACTCAATTCATAAAGAGTCTTTACTTTATTATTAGTCCCTAAAAAATGATATTTTTCATCTTTTAGGGTAGTGAGTTCAAATTTTTCTTTATCTTTAATGGGGACATCATACCCGATTTGCCACTCTACATAATGTTTTAAACTAAAAGGGATTTTTCTGGTCGCTGTTGAAATGCCATAATCGCTAAAGGCATGCCTGATTTTCACACGCGCTTTGCCTGAAATGGAAGTTAAAGGAATAGAAATCTCAATTACTTTTTTATTATTATCAATCTTAATCAAATTCACAAGGGTGTCCTTGAAACAATTTTTTAAAATATTCTAAACGCGCTCGTTTATCTTTTAAAAAAGTGTCTTTAATTTCTAAAAAAGCAAAATGATCGATGATAATATCTAAATTACCAAAATAATAAGGGATTTTAGGGGCGATTTCCTTAAAATAATGGATATATTGGTAATAAATCAATTTATCTTGGCTGATACGCACCGCATTAGCGCTTGGCGCGTTTAAAAAAGTTTTGTTGCGTTTGAGAGCGTTAATGTCTCGCATAGGGAAAAAATAGCCCACACATGCCCCAACCTTTTTAGCGTTAGGGTATTTATCCACATAATTGGCTATATAATCAAAATCATTTAAACATAGCGTCGTATCGCAATCAGTTGGAAAAACAAAACGCCTAATATCTGCATAGTCCATTCGCCCTCGCTCATATAAAGCTATCACAATAGGAAATTCGTTACTTTTAGTGAAAGATTTAGAAGAAACAACCAAAGCGTCTAAAAGCCTGTAATGATCCTTAAATAGCTTTAATTGCTTAAAATTAGCTTCTTTGATGAGATAAGATAAAGGGTGTAGCACGCAAATAAACGCCGGCTTTAAAATTGCGAAAGATTTTAAAAAACTTATCCCTAAATCCCTAGATTTCAAATCGTTGTCTATCTCAAAAATGAAATCTTTATTTTTAATATTTTGTTTGATAAAGGAAGTTCTATCGTTATAGGGGGGATTGCCCACAATGATCAAAGGCTCATCTTGGCTAATGCCATAATTTTCTCTTTTAGGATTGGCTAAAGCGTTTATCATTAAAGCACCACACTCAGGGTCAATATCCGCTCCTATTTTTTTAGGGTGGTGGAGTTTTAAAAACTCTTTATTACCACATGCGGTGTCTAAAAGCGTGTAGTTTTCAATACCAACATGCTTTTTTAAAAGCCTATAAGCACAATCCACTAAATAAGGGGGCGTGTAGTAAGCCCCTAAATTCACGCTCTCTCGTTTGGTTAAATGTTTAGGGGTTCTAATCAAAATCCCTTACACATCTAGCTGTTTCACATCTTTAGCATGCGCTTGGATAAAGGCTCTTCTAGGCTCTACTTCATCGCCCATGCAAAGCGAAAAGACTGCATCGGTTTTTTCCAAATCTTCAATTTTGAGTTTGATTAAGCTGCGGTTTTCTTTATGCATGGTCGTTTCCCATAAATCATTAGGGTTCATCTCGCCTAGCCCCTTATAGCGCTGGATATTCGCTCCCTTTTTAGCGTGATTTTCCACTTCTTCTAAAAACGCCAAAATATCCTTATTTTCTAAGAAATCTAAATTGTATTCCATAAGCTTTTGATAAGTGTAATTCGCTTCTTCAAACAACACTTCTTTAAAAAGATTGTCATCTAGGTTAAATTCCACCAAGCCCTTAGGGGTTTGCGCGTGCAAATGCAAACTTTCTTCAGTAGCAAAAGAGCGTAAGATCTGATAATTCAAGCCCTCTAATTTTTCTAAAATGCTTTTTTCTAAAACTTTCATATCAAGGCTTAAAGCGTCCTTAGTCTCAATCAAAAAGCGTAAAATTTCTAGCAAGTTGTAGCGTTTTTCTAATTCCAAAAGCGCGTAGCGGTAATGGCGTGCCACTTTTAACAAATTCATCAAATCGTTCTTGCCAATCCCTTCAATATCCACCGAATTGATGCCATGCTCAATTAAAAAATGATCCAAAGCGACGCTGTCTTTAAGATAAATTTCTGTCTTGCCTTTCTTATATTTGTAAAGAGGGGCTTGAGCGATAAAAACATGCCCTTGTTCAATCAATGGGCGTAAATAACGATAGAAAAAAGTCATCAGCAAGGTTTGGATATGGCTCCCATCCACATCAGCGTCGGTCATGATAATGATTTTATGATAGCGCAATCTTTCTATATCAAAGCTCTCTTGAATGCCACACCCAAAAGCCGTGATCATGTTTTTAATTTCTTCTGATTTTAGGATCTTTGACAAATGGCTTTTTTCCACATTTAAAATCTTACCCTTTAAAGGCAAGATCGCTTGGAAAACCCTATCGCGCCCTTGTTTAGCGCTCCCGCCCGCGCTATCGCCCTCCACTAAAAAGATTTCACTCTCTAAGGGGTCTTTACTCTGGCAATCGGCTAATTTTCCAGGCAAAGTGCCGACACTCAAATTATCCTTTTTCCTTGTAAGCTCTCTGGCTTTCTTGCTGGCTTCTCTGGCTTTTGCAGCTAGTAGGGCTTTATTGGCGATGATTTTAGCTTCGTTAGGGTTTTCTTCTAAAAACTGATGGATTTTATCATAGACTAATTTTGAAACCAACGCGCGCGCATACGAACTGCCGAGTTTGGATTTAGTCTGCCCTTCAAACAAAGGCTCGCTCATTTTCAAGCTCACAATAGCCACTAAACCCTCTTTAATGTCTTCAGAAATGGGGCGCGACTCTTTGGTTTTAATGTTATTGTCAATATATTGTAAAATCGCCTTAGACAAGCCCATTTTAAAGCCCGCCTCATGCGTGCCGCCCTCAGAAGTTTTAATGTTATTCACAAAGCTTAAGGTGTTTTCATTGTAATCATCAGCATACGCTAGAGCGACTTCTATAGAAGTGCGCGTTTCTTCATCCATGCTTTTAAACGAAATAATGGGGGTGAGCAATTCTTTTTTAGCGCTGTCTTTAACGAATTGTTTCAAGCCGTCTTCATAGAAATAAGTCTCTTGCAGTTGGGTTTTTTCTTCTTTGAAAGAAATTTTTAAGCCATCATTAAGATACGCCATTTCTTTGAAGCGCTTTTGTAAAATACCCGCTTGAAATTCAACGACCTCCATCACGCTTTCATCAGGGAAAAATTCAATAGTCGTGCCGCTTTCTTTAGCGCTTTTAGTCTTGCCAATGATTTCAAGCTCGCTAATAGGGATACCCTTTTCAAACTCTTGGCGATAGATTTGACCCTCTTTTTTAATGGTCATAATCAAGCGTTTGCTCAAAGCGTTCACAACCGAAACGCCCACGCCATGCAAACCGCCTGAAACTTTATAAGTATCGTTATCAAACTTGCCCCCCGCATGCAAAATCGTTAAAACCACGGTGCAAGCGGGGATTTTTTCCGTAGGGTGGATATCTACAGGAATGCCTCGCCCGTTATCTTCTACAATACATGACCCCTCCTCAGTCAAAGTGATATTAATCCTATCGCAAAAGCCCGCCATGCTCTCATCTACAGCGTTATCCACGACTTCATACACCATGTGGTGCAACCCGCCTATATTGGTATCGCCAATATACATTCCAGGGCGTTTCCTAACCCCCTCTAAGCCTTTTAAAACCTTAATACTATGGCTCTGGTAATTTTGCATTCAAATCAGCCTTTATAATGTGATTGGCATCATCAAAGTGGAAATTTTAGCGTTCAAGTGGCTTTGCTTTTCATCAAGGGGTTCTTGGATCAAAAAAGGCGATGAAGGCTCATTGCATTTTAAAACGAATTGCGTTGTCCCCAAAGCGTTCAAGGCTTCAAGGAAAAATTTAGCGTTCACGCCCAAATGAAAGGCTTTTTCAATATCCAAACCTTTTTCAATCTCAACAGAGGTTTTAGCCGTTTCGCTATGCTCAGAATCCAAAGATTCAAACAAAGCGTTATTTTTTTCTAAAGTGAGTTTAATGGTGGAGCTTAAAGAACTGCACAACTTAATGCTCTCTTTAAATTCTTCCTTGCCTAAAGTGAAAGAAGAAGTGTATTCTTTAGGGAGGATTTTTTGATAATCAGGGTAATTCCCATCAATGAGCTTGGTGAAAAAAGCGTGCGTTTCGTTTTCAACCACCGCTAGCATGCCATCGCTTTTAAAACTGAAATTTTCATAAAAAAGCTTAAGGATTTCCAATAAAGCCCTTTTAGGTAAAATGCAAGAAATATCTTCTTCAGTGGAGTGGATAGAGACTTTTTCTAACTGCGTGTAAGAAAGCCTTTTGGTATCCGTGCCTACCACCGAAAGGGTTTGATGTTTTTGATTGAATTGCATTAAAATACCGGCTAATTCCCTTTTATGGCTGGTTTGCTCAATCACAGGAGCGATCTTTTTAAACGCATCTACCAAAAAGGGGGTATTGACTTCTATACTCACTTTGGGATCAATAACAGGGAATTCAGGGAACTCATCAGCGTCAAACATGGGGAGTTTGAAAGAGCTTTTATTTTGTTTGATCACCAAGCTATCATCTTTAGTCTCTAAAACAATATTAGAGTCTTTTAAACATGAGATAATATCCAAAAACTTTTTCCCGTTGATCGTGCCTACGCCCTCTTTATCGCTAGATTGCGTAAAAATATAGCTTTTTAGCCCAATATCTGAATCGCTGGCTTTTAAAAAAAGCTTTTCTTTAATGACTTCTAAATGGATGTGTGAAGCGATAGAAGAAGCGTCCTTTTTATCCAAAAAAGCTTGCAAGTAGCGCAAAGCATTTTCTAAATCGTTTTTACTAACACTGATTTTCATAGCTGAATAATCCCCTTGAATTTTTAGTCTTATTATAGCATAAAAGAACGCTTTTTTAAGGGTTCAAGCGTATTCCTACCCCTATACGATTGGAAAAAACATCGTATTCATACAAGCCATCGCCATAGCCGTTAAACCACTGCGCATAAATCCCCACAAAAGGGTTAATGCGATAGGTATAGCCTAAGCGGAAAGCTCCATGCCAGCGATCATAACGCCAGTATTGCGTGAAAATATCATAAAGTTGCAATTCAAAATGGTGGCGCCCTCTCCTGTAATCTATTTTAGCGTTACCATACCCCATGTAATCAATCAAATTAGGGTTGGATTGATCATAAGGGACATAGGGCCAATAAGCGACCATGATTTTCAAGCCTCCCTTTTCCCACACCAAACGAAACACAGGGCGTTGCCCCGCGCTCACCGAGCGACACCCCCCCCAACGCACATCTTTTTGCCCGTTATAATCTTTAACGATTACAGGCCCTCCTGGAAACTGGTTTTCAGGATTGCCTTCTTTATTAAAAGGCTGATAGCATTGCGCGCCTCCCACGCCATTAGAAATGTGCTGCCAACCTATCCAAATCTCAGAAAAATTCCCTATTTTACCCCCAAAAGGTTTAAAATTGATAGGATAAACATAAATGAGTTCAGGCATGAAATTGATCATTCGCATGGGAGCGGATTGGGGGTTATTATAAATTTGAAACCAGTTAGTTTGGGTATAAGCCAAATAAAGCGTGCCTTTAGTCCAAAGAATATGCCTAAATACAGGCACTCTAAAACTGATTTGGAATTTAAACTCATTGCGTTGGTAGGGGTTGATATTAGGGTGGTACCATTGAAAAATGGGGGTGAAACTATGATAAAAAGGCAAAAAGTAAGTGCCTAGATAATCCATCATGTTTAAATATTTTTTAGCAAAATCCACCCAAGAATGTTCTTTGGGGGCTTTTTGTGGAGGGAGATACCAAGCATTAGACAAATCGTTTTGCGTTTTAATAATGTGCAAATCCTGTTTGCGCAAATAGTAGTTATAATCCACCTTAAAATTATCTTGTGAAAATTTTTTGCCTTCTAACTGACAAACTACAAAAATCATAAAGAGCCAAATGCTTTTCATCAAGACTTCTTATTTTCATTTAAATTGCAAGATAAAAATCGCTAAAATCACTACAGGCGCGATAAAACGAACGCTAAAATGCCACGCTTTAAAAGCGTTTGCGTTAAAGAAATGCTTCGTGGCTAAAAAAGAGCGCTTTTTATTTAAAACCCACCCCACAAATAAGACTGAAAACAAGCCTCCCAAAGGCATTAAAAACGAAGAAGTGATGAAATCCAACCACCCGAACACGCTCTTATGAGCGAAGCTCAAAAACTTAGCGTATCGTTCATTCATAGAAAGAATGACTAAAACGCCTAAAACATACACAACAACCCCTATCCATAGCGACGCTTGAAGGCGTGAGAAATTAAAACGATTGATAAGATAAAGCGCTAAAGGCTCTACCAAAGAAACCATAGAAGTGATCCCGGCAAAAACAAGCGCCATAAAGAAGAAAAGCGAAACGATCTGCCCACTGATTCCCATTTTAGCGAAAGTCAAAGGCAAGGAAATAAAAACAAGCCCTGGCCCTTGAGACACATCTGCATGGTATTCAAACACAAAGGTAAAAATCATCACCCCAGCAATCAAAGAGATTAAAATACCGGGCAAGACAATAAATAAAGAGCTTTTGAATAGGTTTTCTCTTTTGGGCGTAAAAGCTGAATAAGTAATAATCGTGCCGACCCCCAAACTCAAAGAAAAGAACATCTGCCCTAAAGCATCCATAACAACCTTAAAATCAATCTTTTGAATCTCAAAATTAAATAAAAAGTGCAAAGCTTTAGGCATGCTTTCTAAAGTCATCGCATAGATTAAAAGCCCTATGAAAATCACAAACAATAAGGGCATCAGCACGACATTTAATTTTTCAATCCCCTCTTCAATCCCCCTAGAAACAAACCATATTGTCGGCAATAAGCATGCGCTAAAGCCAATAACAGGCCAGATTAAACTGCCATTTTGGAGCATGCTAAATTGCATTTTAGCTTGCTCTAAATCTTTAGGCAAATCAAAAGTTACTACAAAAAGATAGTAAAGCACCCAGCCTAACACCACCGCATAAAAGGATAGAATGAGAGGGCCGCCTAAAATAAAAAAAGAAGTGAAAGGGTAATATTTTTTCCTTTTAGGATCTAAGATTTGATAATTAGAAACAACGTCTTTTTTACCCAAATTCCCAATCAGCATTTCCACTAAAAGCATAGCAATGCCTAAACTCAAGGTTAGCACTAGGTATAAAAGCACAAACGCGCTCCCCCCATTATGACCTACCATATAAGGAAAGCGCCAAATATGCCCTAAACCGATAGAGCTACCCAAAGTGGCTAAAATAAAGCCTAATTTAGAAAATTTTCCCATGCCAAATATTTTAATAAATCTTGCTCAACCAAATGGAAAACACAATTAAAGGGGTGATGTATTTAAGCAAGAAATACCAAGTTGCAAACAATTTAGGGCCTAAAAAGTGCGTGCTTAAAAGACGCAATTTTTCTTTTTTCAAAACCCAACCCATAAAAATAAAGGTTGCCATCCCGCCTAAAGGCATGATAATGGTGCTTGAGGCAAAATCCAACCAATCAAAAAGACTTTTTTCAAAGAAAGTGAGATAGTCTTTATAATCCTTATGGAGCGAGAAAATCAACACCACGCCTACGATAAAAATTAGCGCTACAAGACCCCAAGTAACCTTAAAACGAGAGTATTGATACTTTTCGGTAAGATACATCACGCTTGGCTCTAATAAAGCCACCGTAGAAGTGATGCCAGCAAAAGCGAGCGCGAGCAAGAAAAGAACTGAAACAAGAATGCCTATCGCTCCCATTTGGCCAAAAACCACCGGTAAAGAAGTGAAAATTAACCCTGTGCCTTGTGAGACATTCGCCCCATATTCAAACACAAAAGTGAAAATCATAAGCCCTGCCACAAGAGAAATTAAAATCCCTGATAAAACCACCCAAATCGTGCTTTTAAGCAAATTCTGCGTTTTATCCGTAACCGCAGCATAAGTGATATTGATCCCTAAACCGATGCTTAAAGAAAAGAAAACCTGCCCCAAGGAATAAGTGAACACTTGAGAAGTCAAATCTTTTGGTTTGAAATCAAACATGAAATGGAAAGCTTTAGAAAAAGAATCCATGCTCATCGCATAGAAAAGCAAACCAAAAAAAGTGGCAAAGAGTAAGGGCATTAAAACCAAATTGAGTTTTTCAATGCCTTCTTTAATCCCTCTAGAAACAATCCATCCGGTTATGAATAAAACGCTAAAAAGCCCTATGGATTGTAGCCCTATAGACTGCAAAGTTTGAGTAAAAATTTGTTCAGATTCTTGGATATTGTTAGGCAAATTAAAACTAACACTCACCAAATAATAAAGCACCCAACCTAAAATAGTGCCATAAAAAGTCAGTATTAATGGCCCAGAAATAAGCAAAATCCCTGCGTATTTCCAGCGTTTTTTGGGGTTAAGGTCAAGCTCTTTAAAAGCTTCTATTACATTTTTTTGAGTGCTTTGCCCTAATAGCATTTCAGCGATAAACATCGCCGCACCAACGCTTAAGGATAAAAATAAAAACAATAGAACAAAAGCACCCCCACCGCTCACCCCAGTCATGTAAGGAAAGCGCCAAATATGCCCTAAACCTATCGCGCTCCCTAAAGCCGCTAAAACAAATCCTAATTTAGAAAAATGATTACCCATATCTTAATTACCAGACTCCTTGTCAATGATTAAAATTAAAGAGCTATGTCCTTAATCGTTTAACTATTGCTGTATTAGTTTTTTTAAAATCTTTAAAGATCTTAAGATTTAAGAAAAAACCCACTTCAAAAATACCTAAAAATATAAAGCAACGCCCCTAGATTATACTATAGTTAAGTTACATATTGTATAATTTTAAGAAAGTTTCATTATTTAAGTAAGGGGAATTAATGCGCTGTAGGGTATATTACGAAGATACCGACTCTGAAGGCGTGGTCTATCATGCGAATTATTTGAAATATTGCGAAAGGGCTAGGAGCGAGTTTTTTTTTAAACAAAATGTCTTGCCCGAAAATGAAGAAGGCGTGTTTGTTATCCGCTCTATCAAAGCGGATTTTTTCACCCCTGCGAGTTTGGGACAAGTCTTAGAGATAAGAACGCAAATTAAAGAATTAAGAAAGGTTTTTGTGGTGCTTTTTCAAGAAATTTATTGTATCCAAAACGCTTCTTTAGAGCCTATGAAGCCTTTCAAAGTCTTTGCTTCAGAAATCAAGTTTGGCTTTGTCAACCGCTCTACATACAGCCCTATTGCCATTCCTAAATTGTTTAAGGAGCTTCTTAGTGCCGTCTGATTCAGAAAAACCCACCATTATTTACCCTTGCCTTTGGGATTATAGAGTGATTATGACCACTAAAGATACAAGCGCGTTAAAAGAGCTTTTAGAAACCTACCAACGCCCCTTTAAATTGGAATTTAAAAACACTTCTAAAAACGCTAAATTTTATAGCTTTAATGTTTCTATGGAAGTTTCAAACGAAGCGGAACGGAACGAGATTTTTCAAAAAATCTCACAATTAGAGGTCGTGGCGCATGCGCTTTAATCTATCTTTTAATCTCTTAAAACAAACGCCTTGAATTTTTCACCCCTTTCTTTATACGAAGAAAATTGATCCAAACTGGCCGCGCTGGGTGAAAGCAAAGCGATTTCATTTTGTAATAAAACGCTTTTAATTTTTTGAACCGCTTTTTCTAACTTTAAACAAACCTGACAAGAAACATTAAATTCTAACGCTAAGGCTTGGATGATAGAAGCGCTTGATCCTATGGCATAAAGGCTTACTTCATAGTTTTTAAATTCTTCAAAAAGGGGGGTTAAATTAACCCCTTTAATATCGCCCCCTACAATCAAATGGATTTTTTGGTTTTTAAAGGTTTTTAGGGCTTGTAAGGTGGCATCAATATTCGTGGCTTTGCTGTCATCTACCCACAAACGCCCTTCTTTATCCCTAAATTCTTCCATTTTATGCGAGCCGATTTTAAAAGCGTTCAGTCTTTTAAGGGCGTTTTCTCTATAGTCTTGCCATTTTAAATTCTTTATTTTTAAAAATTGCTCATAAACTAGAAGGGCTAAGGCAGCGTCTAGTAAAAACGCTCCCTTAAAAAAAAGAGCGTTAGAAGGGATTTTTAAATACTCTAAAACTTCTTCGCTGTGATCAAAAAAGATTTTTTGCGCTTGCGAGTTTTGAATAATAGGGTGTTCTTTGAATTTTAAAGGGAGGATAGCGAGCGAAGTTTTAGGCATCAACGATAAAACCTTGAGTTTAGCGTTCAAATAATTTTCAAAATTGCAATGCCAAGTCAAATGATCGGCTTCTACATTGATGAGCAAGTAGATTAAAGGGTAAGCCTTATTCGTGTAATACAAAGAAAAGGAGCTTGTTTCTAGCACCCACAAGGGCGATTGTTTTTCAAACAATTCAATCAGGGGCGTGCCGATATTCCCCCCACTCACAGCCTTAAAATCTTCTAAAAGCGTGGTGAGCATTTCTGTCGTGGTGGTTTTACCATTAGTGCCGCTAATGCTTATCATCGTAGGCGTGAAAGAATAATCAAACAAGCTATCAATATAATCGTATTCGCTCATTAAATGCTTGGCTTTTATGACTAAAGGGTGCGTGAAGCTAATACCAGGGCTGACTATCTCTAGTTGGGAATCATTAGGGTTAAAATCCTTACTGGGATAACAAAGAAAACCCTCGCTATCTTTATGAAATGAAGGGAATTTATCATCAAAAAATTTGACTTCATTATGGTTTTTTTTAAAAAAACGCGCTAGGGCTAGAGTGGTTTTGCCATGCCCCAATAAAGAGATTTTCATTTTAACGCACCTTCAAGCTCAAAAGAGCGACTAAATTACTCAGCATAGAAATGATCCAAAAACGCACGATCACCTTATTTTCTGCCCAACCCTTTTGTTCAAAATGATGATGGATGGGCGCCATTAAAAAAAGGCGTTTTTTACGGATTTTATAGCTCCCTACTTGCAAGATCACCGACAGAGTTTCTACCACAAAAATAGACCCCATTAAAACGAGTAAGATTTCATTGTGCGAAACAATAGCGTTATAAGCGATAAACCCTCCTATTGCCAAACTCCCGCTATCGCCCATAAACACGCTTGCTGGGTTGCAGTTATACCACAAAAAGCCAAAGAGCGATCCCACTAACGCTAGCGAAATCACAAACAATTCCCCCACATCTATGACTTTAGGATAGAGCAAGTATTTAGAAAATTCCGCATTCCCTGCCACATACACAAAGATAGAAAGGCTTAAGAGGGTGAAAATGCTAGGCACGCTCGCTAATCCGTCTAAGCCGTCGGTTAAATTCACCGCATTGCTCGTGGATAAAAAAACCAACACCCAAAAACCAACCGCTAACATCGTGGGCATTTCAAACAAGGGGTTTTTCAAAAACGGCGCGTATAAAAAAGTGTCTAACCCCTTAAGGCTCAATAAAACAGACACCACAAGCGAAAGGATAAACAGCATGCCAAATTTCATTTTCGCGCTCATCCCGGCGTTATTTTGTTGGTTGATTTTAGTGTAATCGTCTCTAAAACCCACAAAACTAAAGCCCACTAACACGATTATCCCTAACAACACATAAAGATTGCCCAAAGACGCGCACAACACGCTCGCAACAATGGTTGCAAAAACAAACACAATCCCCCCCATCGTAGGGGTATCCTTTTTATTCTGGTGGCTTGGCACGAAGCTAGAAATGGGCTGGTTAGCCTTTTTAGCCTTGGCCCATAGAATGAATTTAGGCATTAAAAAAAGCGTGAGAAAAAAGGCTATGAAAAACCCTAACCCTGCTCTAAAAGTCAAATATTGGAAAAGATTGATATTAAAATAGCCATATAGTAAAGAATAGAGCATAAAATCCCCTAAAATCGCCATGCTTGAAATTAGAAAAAGTAAAATTGTAGCGCAAATTGATTTACTTAAAAATAGTATAATTATAATTTCAATTTTTATTTTTAGGAGTCTTTTATGGAGTGTTCGTTTATTTTTAAAAAAGTTAGGGTTTATTCTAAAATGTTGGTGGCTTTAGGGCTTTCAAGCGTGTTGATCGGTTGCGCGATGAATCCAAGCACTGAGACAAAAAAACCAAATGACGCCAAAAACCAACAACCAGTTCAAACTCATGAAAGAATGAAAACAAGCTCTGAACATGTTACGCCGCTAGATTTTAATTACCCGGTGCATATTGTTCAAGCCCCACAAAACCATCATGTTGTAGGTATTTTAATGCCACACATTCAAGTGAGCGATAATTTAAAGCCCTATATTGATAAGTTTCAAGACGCTTTAGCCAATCAAATCCAAACTATTTTTGAAAAAAGAGGCTATCAGGTGTTGCGTTTTCAAGATGAAAAAGCTTTAAATGCGCAAGATAAAAGAAAGATTTTTTCCGTTTTAGATGTGAAAGGGTGGGTAGGAATCTTAGAAGATTTGAAAATGAATTTAAAAGACCCCAATAATCCCAATTTAGACACGCTAGTGGATCAAAGCTCAGGCTCTGTATGGTTTAATTTTTATGAGCCAGAAAGCAATCGTGTCGTCCATGATTTTGCTGTGGAAGTAGGAACTTTTCAAGCAATAACATACACATACACCTCTACTAATAACGCTTCAGGAGGGTTTAATTCTTCAAAAAGCGTTATCCATGAAAATTTGGATAAGAATAGAGAAGATGCGATACACAAGATTTTAAACAGAATGTATGCGGTTGTCATGAAAAAGGCTGTAACAGAACTTACAGAAGAAAATATCGCCAAATACAGAGACGCTATTGATAGAATGAAGGGCTTTAAAAGTTCTATGCCTCAAAAAAAGTAGTTCTTAAACGAACCATTTAAAAATTAGCCTTAAAATCAGTCTTTTTAAAGGCTAATTTAGGTATAGTGTCAAATTCATTTCAATATTTAAGGATACACAATGGCAAAAAGATGCGCTTTAACTTTCAAAGGGCCTATGATAGGCAATCATGTCAGTCATGCGAACAACAAAAACAAGCGCCGCTTACTCCCTAACTTGCGATCGATTAAGATCCAATTAGACGACGGCACGACTAAACGCATTAAGGTGGCTGCTTCCACTTTAAGAACCATGCGTAAAGGGGCTTAGTTTTTAGAATTTCTATCCATTTTGATTGCAGGGGTGGTTTTGATGTTTTTGATAACCTTTTTGAAACTCCCCTTAAAACTAAACTTCTTTTTGAGATTAAAACACAGCCTAAATTAGGTTAGCGTTTTGATTAAATTTAGAGGTGAACGCTTTCAAAAGAATTTATTTTGATCTAGGAATTGGTTTTGTTTGAAAAGTTGAAATTTTTTAAAATCAAAAAAGACGATGAAAATCAACCAGAAGTCAATTTAAATTCTGAAATCTATGAGCAATTTAAGGTCTTTAGACTCCCGCTTATTTTAATCCAATTGCTTGTGCTTTTAGGCACTCTGGGATACTTCGCCCTAGAAAATTATAGCCTTATGCAAGCCTTCTTCCAAACGACTTACACCATGACAGCTACAGGGTTTGGCGCTTTAAATGAAAGCCAGTTTGGGCCTATAAGTATTTTTTTAACTTCCATTTTAATGTTTTTTGGGGCAGGAATTATTGCCTTTAGCGTGGCTATTTTAGTTAGCGTGGTCAATAAAGGCACGCTTACCAGATTGATTAAGGAGAAAGGTATGATTTATAAAATCGCGCGCCTTAAGGATCATTATGTGATTTGTTACCACAACGAATACACCATTGAATTGAGCAAGCAGTTCCGCTCCGCTCAAATCCCTTTTGTGGTTGTGGATAATGACCCTAGTTTTGAAGAAGAAGCTATTAAGCACAAATACCCCTACTATATCATAGGCGATCCACACACCAATTTAGCCATGCTAAAAACCCACTTAAGCAGCGCTAGGGGCGTTGTGGCGTTGTCTAAGATTTTACCGGTGAATGTGGCGTTAATGGTGAGCGTGCGCTTGTTTGAAAAGGAATTAAAGCGCAAACCTTACTACATCATTGCGAGCGCGCATAGCGATGAAGGTTTAGAAAAATTAAAAAAATTAGGGGCTGACATGGTGGTTTCCCCTACAAAACTCATGGCGCAGAGAGTGAGCGCGATGGCAGTGCGTCCGGATATGGAAAATATCTTAGAGCGTTTTATCAATAAAAAAGACACGCTTTTAGACTTAGAAGAAGTGATTGTCCCCAAAACCAGCTGGCTTGTGTTAAGGAAATTAAAAGAAGCCCATTTTAGAGAGATCGCCAAAGCCTTTGTGATTGGTATCACTCAAAAAGATGGCAAATACATCCCCATGCCTGACGGGGAAACGGTTATTGCAAGCGAATCCAAGCTATTAATGGTTGGCACTTCAGAAGGCGTTGCGACCTGTAAGCAACTCATTACTAGCCACCAAAAACCCAAAGAAGTGGATTACATTTCATTGTGATCTCACACAGCCCTTTTTATAAAATAAAAAAGGTTTGGATCTCATCAAATATGGATAATAAAATCTAAAAAATACTAAAAACATTTTTTACAATTAATAGCAAAGAGCTTGGCGTTAGCCAAAAAGCTTTAGTCATTCATGTTTAATTAGAATAGATCCAAGATTTAAACGGATTTTGGGCTTATTTTTCTCACACCCATACACTCAATGGGAGTTAATGTTATAACCCTTTTAAAGCCCTCATTGTTGATATGCTCGTTATTATCGCTTCATTGAAATAATTGATATTGCCGTAAAAATACCCATGATACAAACTTAAAACACCGCTCACATTCTCCACTAAAAGCTTTGTATAATAAATTTGAGATGTGTATTTGTATATGATCTTTTGGATGCTTTCTTTCAAAAAGCCTTCGGTCGTTTTCAACCCAAAAAACGCGCTGTTTTCTGTTTTTTGAGAAGTAACAAAACTAAAAAAAACCTCTATTTCGTATTTTTTGCTTTTCTCTAGCGCATAATCGCTTAAATCCTTGATTTTTTGCTCCCATCCGCCTTGAATATAGATCACATTCCTAATATAATAAACGCCCGCAAATAAGCCGCTAAACTTCGGCTTTAGTGTTTCTAAAAGTTCGTTAAATGCGGTTTTTTTCGCTTCGGTTATCTCGCTTGTGGCTTGTTGCTTTTCTTGCTTTAGCGCTTCAAGGCTTGCGGTTTTGTTCGTGTTTATTTCATTGTTAGCGGTTGTTTTCGCTTCGTTAATGTTAGTTATCGCTTGCGTTTTTTCGTTGCTTATTTCATTGTTAGCGTTTTCTTTAGCTTCGTTAATGTTAGTTATCGCTTGCGTTTGTTTTTCGCTTA
>NZ_MVYP01000007.1:0-93965 GCF_003638305.1 Helicobacter pylori
ATATAAGCATGGTTATAATCAAAGAAACCATAATACCTTAACCCCCAATTCCTTTTTTTACCAAAGAATTGCTTATAGCCCACTTGCACGCCGATCCCATTCATCGCCCCGTTATTGTTTTGATAGTCAATCACGCCGATGCGCCTAAAGGGGTTTTTGCCTAATTCTTGCGTGATGGTTTGGAGCTGGCTGTATTTGTTGGTATCCAAAGAATAAGTGAGCAAACCTTCTGGGGAATTAGGGTTTTGAGTGGCATGCGTCATGTTTTGAAGAGACTTGGCGTTAGGCAAGTTGGAGATACCGCTATTGATTGCTGTAGAATCTTTCCCTAAAGTGTTAAGGGCTTCTTTAAAATTCAAAATGGTTTGAGATAAAGCCCTATCCTGATTGACCTGGTTGCCATAATAAGCGGTGTGTTGCTCCAAAGAGTTTAAAGTTTCTTTCACAAACGCGCAACCTGAACCCTAAGTGTTATTAGTGATCACGCCAGCCGATCCTGCTTTACATTCTTCTAAATCCCCTTGAATAGGCCCTTGAATGCTGTGGAAATTGTCCGCTACTTGCTTAGCTAAATTTAAAATCTCTGCTTGAGCGTTGGCTCTATTGAGCATTTCTTGAGCGAACTGCTTATTTTTAGAAGTGTAGGGGTTGAAATTGTCTGGTTGCGTGATTTGGGTGTTTTCATTAGCGTTAAGCTGTTTGGTTTTTTCTAAAACGGCTTGAGCGTTTTTAATCATCTCGTTAATAGCGTTAAAAGAAGGGCCAAAAATATCCACTACATTCCCAGGCGTAGAACTCAACCCCCACGCTTTACCGCCATTGCTCGTTTGCACATGGGGGTTTTGAGTGGTAAGGACTTGCATGATAGTGGCGGCTTGTTGCAAAAGGTATTCAGCGTTATTATTGAATGTGAATTTTATTGAGAGTGGGAGTGCTGATCCGCCTGAATAAGAGGTTGGGATCTCTTTCCCATTCTCTTTATAATAATGCTCTATGATATTGTTTTGTGCAGTGGTTCTATAATTGGTTTGTTGTATGTTGACTACCCCTGTTTTGGTGGTGTCATTCAAGGCAGGCATCCCGCCTCCTTGGTTTTGGTTTAAAGCGGTTTGGATAATTTGATAAGCTTGGTTGAGTTTTTGGTATTCGTCAATGGATAGAATGCCATTGGGGCCTGTCCCATACGCTTGATTGCAAGTGGTGGTTGTCCCATTAAGGGCTGGTGTGTTACCAAACGATTGGTAGCTTTGATTGTTGGTAGGGCCAGGGCCACAGCCAATAAAAAGGGCTATGACTTGCCACATGCCCACAGCGGCATTGAGCGCTAAAGCCACAGCTTGATAGGCGGGGGAAGTGGTGGTAGCGCTAGTGAGGTTAATCGCGCTTGAGCTTAAATTATCAATTGCGCTTGTGATCGCACTCGGTGTGCTGGCTAGATTGACTAAAGAGTTAAGGTAGTTGTATTGGTTTAAAAGGTTGCTCAAGTTATCGTATCTGTCCGCAAGATTTTGCAATGCTCCAGTGTTTTTCACTTTTTGAACCGCTTCACCGATTTGATAGCCCACGCTCATGTAAAATCCGTCGTCTTCAGCTCTTGATAATGAGAGCATGAGAGAAAGAGAGAGCAAGAGAGATTTTTTGATTTTCATGTTTTCTCCTTTTATTAGATTTTTGTTGGTTTCGCATTCCCATGATAGTCATGTTTATGAGATTTCGCCATTTTACCATAAAATGCTTATTCTTAACTTAAAATTTATATTTTGAAAAAAAAAAAAAACAATTTTAAGTATTTTTTACAATAAAATATCATAGAGCTTGATTTTAGGCGAGCGAGAGTTTTATTAAAAGCGCTCTTAGGGAGTTATTTGAAATTGGTTTTTAAACCTTTGGTTATAATGAAAGCGATTTGAATTGAAAAGAGTGGCATGTTTGAAAAGATACAAAAAGAATGGTTGAGCAACATTCAAAAAGATTTGTTGTCTGGTTTTGTGGTGGGGCTTTCTGTGATCCCAGAGACGGCTGGCTTTGCGATCATGGTGGGTTTAGATGTGGGCGTGGCGTTTTATACGACCTTTTACATGGCTTTTGTGTTGTCTCTTTTTGGGGCTAGAAAGGCGATGATTAGCGCAGCGGCTGGCTCAGTGGCGCTCATTTTAGTGGGCGTGGTTAAAAACTATGGGCTTGAATACGCGGGCGTGGCGACTCTTATGGCAGGGGTGTTGCAAATTCTTTTAGGCTATTTGAAAATAGGGAATCTTTTAAAATTTATCCCCCAATCAGTGATGTATGGCTTTGTGAACGCGCTAGGCATTTTGCTTTTAACAGAGCAATTCAAATTCCTTCAAAACCAAAATTTAGGGGTGTTTGTCTTGCTCGCTATTGGGATACTCATCATTTACCTCTTCCCCTTAATCACTAAAAAAATCCCCTCTAATCTGATTTGTATCCTTGCAGTGAGTGCAATCGCTTTAATTTTTGATATGCATGCACCGAATTTGGGGAGTATTGAGCAAGGGGTTTCAGGCTTTCATTTCATCATTATCCCCAAAAATTTGGATTTTAAAATCGTTATAGAATTGTTGCCTTACGCTCTTTCTTTAGCGCTAGTTGGCACGATAGAAAGCTTATTGACGGCTAAAACTTTAGATGTCATTTTAAAAGATGGCGTGAGCGATAAAAATAAAGAAACTAAAGCGCAAGGCTTGGGGAATATCATCTCAGGGCTTTTGGGGGGAATGACAGGGTGCGCTTTAGTGGGGCAGTCTATCATTAACGCAAAATCCGGGGCCAAAACAAGGCTTTCTACTTTTTTTGCCGGCTTTTCTTTAATGGTGCTAATATTAGTGTTTAATGAATACGTGGTTAAGATTCCCATTGTGGCGGTTGTGGCGGTGATGGTGATGATTTCTTTCACCACTTTTAATTTCCAATCCGTTATGAACATTAAAACAATCAAGCTCTATGACACGCTGAACATGCTTTTAGTCGTGGCTGTGGTTTTATACACGCATAATTTAGCGATAGGGGTTGTGGTGGGGGTGTTAGTCAATGCGTTATGGATCAAATCTAAAGGGATTGCGTGAATTTTGCTATAAAAAAGATGAGTTAAAAGTATGGCTCCAGATGTAGGATTCGAACCTACGACCAAGCGGTTAACAGCCGCCTACTCTACCGCTGAGCTAATCTGGAATTTCGCTCAAAAAATAAAAATAAATTTTAGTGTGTTTTTTGTAAAAAGTCAAGTAAAATGATGCCGTTATTCACTTGAGAGCCAAAAAGTTGGCTTTGTTCTCATTAGTAATGAGAACCAATTCAATATCAATAAGCCAAAACATAATTGAGATACACGCTATAAAGTCTTCTATAGGCTAATTTAGCGCCCATGAAAGAATAGTAATTGGTGTTGATCGTAGGGATTTTCACGCCTAATTCAATGCCATGATGGATCCCTTGAAGCCTTAAGCCGGTGTTGAATAAAAATTGGAAATTGGTGTTGTTGATTTTGGCGCTGTAGGCGCTATTGGTGATTTTTAAATTCGCAGATTGGTTATTAAGCCATGTCGTTCCCGCTAGAGCGATGCCCCCAAAAATACCAAAAGAGACTTTGCGGTTTTTATCGGATCCGCCATTGATGAAATTCAATAAAAGATCACTGCCCGCGCCATAAGTGAAAACATTGGAAGCGGAGTTGAAAAAGTTGGATTTGATATAGGCATGGTTGTAATCAAAAAAGGCATAATACCGGATCCCAAAAAATTTATTTTTCCCAAAAAATTGCTTATAGCCTAATTGCACGCCCACGCCATTCATCGCGCCGTTATTGATTTGAGAGTTGATTAAACCCACGCTTCTAAAGGGGTTATGGCCAAACTCTTTGGTGGTGGTTTGGAATTGAGAATATTGGGTTTCGTTGAGGGAATAACTATAGCTAGATCGGCTCACCAAACTGTGAAACCCTTTAGAATTAGGCGTTTTTTGAAGGGTGTTATAGATGGTTGCTAAATTGTCCCCTTTGAGGTAAGAGATCGTGTCATTAATAACGCTTGAGACTTGATTGAGATTTTTATTGAAATCAGCGTTGTTAAATGCGCTTGGTTGGTTTGGACTTTCTGGGTCAGTTCTTCGGGCTTGCTCGGCGGCTTTTTTAGCGCTATCAATCATGCTAGTGATGGCGTTAAAGGTGTTGCCAAAAATATTGCATGCGTTCCCGCTTGCATTAATGCCCCATGGTTTGCCATTGCCTCCGTCTATTCCTGGGCATTGGTTTTGAAGGGTATTAATAATGGTTTTAGCGTCATCTAAAAGTTTTGAGGCATCATTATCAATGGTGGTATTATTGTTGGCTGTATTTTTATTTTCTAGGGTGTTTTGGAGCAATTGAGAAGTCGCTTTGATTTTGTCGTATTCGCTAGTGGATAGCGTGCCACTGGCTAAATTAGAGGCTATCACTTGCCACATGCCCACCGCAGAGCTGAGCGCTGAGGACACGGCTTGATTAGCGCTATTAGGGGTCGTTTTCAATCGGCTAGCGCTCTCTTTTAGATTGTCAATCGCTTGAGCGGTGCTTGAATCAGTGTTAGAGGCCGTTTGTTTGAGCTCGTTATAGCGGGTTAAAAGATTGTTCAAATTTTCGTAAGCGTTGGAGACTTTTTGGATTTCGCCGGTGTTTTTCACTTGTTGAACCGCTTCGCCGATTTGATAGCCCACGCTCATAAAAACGCCGTCATTTTCAGCGAGGAGCGATGACGCCATAAGAGAAAGTAAAATCGTTTTTTTCATAAAATGTTCCTTAAAGTAATGTTTTATTTGTAAAATCGTATCAAATTGAAACTTTATTTACAATGCATTTAAATTGTGCCATAAATTTATTGAATTTTTAATAAAATTGAGCAAAAATTAAGAAATTTTGCTTTTTTTTGGATTTAAAAAAAGGTTTTTGATAGTGAAAAATGTTTTGAGTATTTTTAAATTTCACCGCTCAAGGGGATCGGGGCTAAAAATTTTCAAAGCGTTTTGCAAATCTTCTTTGGTGTCAATGCCTATGCTTTCACTTTGAACGATTTTTACTAGAATCTTTTTTTGGTAATACAAAGCCCTTAACTGCTCTAATTTTTCTATTTCCTCTAAAACGCAAGGTTTTAAAGCGCATAATTCTTCTAATATTTCTTTATTGTGGAAGCCATAAATACCGATATGCCCTAAAAGGGGGGTTTGGCGTTTCGCATCAAAATCTCGTAAAAAGGGGATAAGGGAGCGCGAAAAATACAAAGCGTTATTTTGGCTATCTAAAACCACCTTGACTAAATTAGGGCTTTTGGCCTGCTCTTCATCAATGACTTTAGCGCAAGTCGCCATGAAAGGGGCGTTTTGGGTGGCTTCTAATAACGCTAAAATGACTTCTTTTTCTAAAAAAGGCTCATCGCCTTGCAAGTTTAAAACCCTTTCATCGTTTTTTAACCCTAAAATTTGCGCCGCTTCCAAACAGCGTTCTGTGCCGCTATTGTGGTGTTTGGAGGTTAGCACCGCTTTAATGTGGAATTTTTGACACGCTTTCATGATGCTTTCATCATCGCAAGCGACTACGCATTCATCTACTAGATTCGCATTTTTAGCGCAACGCACTACCATAGGCAGGCCAAAAATGTCTTCTAGCACTTTATTCTCAAAACGACTGGATTTTAATCTAGCAGGAATGATAATCATCTTTAAACCTTTTTAAGCCTTATGAAAATAGGGGATTTTTATGGTATTATACCCATTAAAAGCTTATTCCTTTTATTGTAAGGATTTAGGCTATTGAACTTTAGGAGTTTTTAATGATATTAAGAGCGAGTGTGTTGAGCGCGTTACTTCTTGTAAGCTTAGGGGCAGCCCCTAAACATTCAGTTTCAGCTAATGACAAACGGATGCAGGATAATTTAGTGAGCGTGATTGAAAAACAAACCAATAAAAAGGTGCGTATTTTAGAAGTCAAACCTTTAAAATCCAGCCAGGATTTAAAAATGGTCGTTATTGAAGATCCGGACACTAAATACAATATCCCGCTTGTAGTGAGTAAGGATGGTAATTTAGTCATAGGGCTTGGCGGTATCTTTTTTAGCAATAATAGCGAAGACGTGAAATTGCTTACAGAGACCAATCAAAAAATCCTAGCCCTTAACACCACCCAGCAAAACAGCGCGAAGTTGAACGCTATTTTTGATGAAGTGCCGGCTGATTATGTGATAGAGTTGCCCTCTACTAACGCTGAAAATAAGGATAAAATCCTTTATATTGTCTCTGATCCCATGTGCCCTCATTGCCAAAAAGAGCTCACTAAACTCAGGGATCACTTGAAAGAAAACACCGTGAGAATGGTTGTAGTGGGGTGGCTTGGGGTCAATTCGGCTAAAAAAGCGGCTTTAATCCAAGAAGAAATGGCGAAGGCTAGGGCTAGGGGAGCGAGCGTGGAAGATAAAATCTCTATTCTTGAAAAGATTTATTCCACCCAATACGATATTAACGCCCAAAAAGAGCCTGAAGATTTACGCACCAAAGTGGAAAATGTTACGAAAAAGATTTTTGAATCTGGCGTGATTAAGGGCGTGCCTTTCTTATACCACTATAAGGCATGATATAAGGTTACTCTCATGAAAAAACCCTACAGAAAGATTTCTGATTATGCGATCGTGGGTGGTTTGAGCGCGTTAGTGATGGTGAGCATTGTGGGGTGTAAGAGCAATGCTGATGACAAGCCCAAAGAGCAAAGCTCTTTAAGCCAAAGCGTTCAAAAAGGCGCGTTCGTGATTTTAGAAGAGCAAAAGGATAAATCTTACAAGGTGGTTGAAGAATACCCCAGTTCAAGAACCCACATTATAGTGCGCGATTTGCAAGGCAATGAACGAGTGCTCAGCAATGAAGAGATTCAAAAGCTCATCAAAGAAGAAGAAGCCAAAATTGACAACGGCACGAGCAAGCTTATCCAGCCTAATAATGGGGGTGGGGGGAGTGAAAGCTCAGGCTTTGGCTTGGGGAGCGCGATTTTAGGGAGCGCGGCGGGGGCGATTTTAGGGAGTTATATTGGCAATAAGCTTTTCAATAACCCTAATTATCAGCAAAACGCCCAACGGACCTACAAATCCCCGCAAGCTTACCAACGCTCTCAAAATTCCTTTTCTAAAAGCGTGCCTAGTGCTTCAAGCATGGGCGGAGCGAGTAAGGGACAGAGCGGGTTTTTTGGCTCTAGTAGGCCTACTAGCTCGCCGGCGGTAAGCTCTGGGACAAGGGGCTTTAACGCATAAAATCTATTTTAAGGTTAAAAAATGCAAGTGATTCCTTTAAAACCTTTAGACAATAAGACTTTAGAAGAAATCGGTTTAGATTGGCACACTAACGATGACATGTCATCTTATATCGCTGATGAAATGGTGGTTGTCTCTCAAAAAGAAGCGGACGCTTATTATGACGCTTGCAATGAGCTTTATGACATGTTTGTGGAGACGGCTGAAGAGGCCATTAAAAACGATCGCTTTTTTGAATTGGATATTCCTAACGCGCTCATTCCTATGATCAAACAGAGTTTTGAAGAAGAAGTGCATTGGCATATTTACGGGCGTTTTGATTTGGCCGGGGGGCTTGATGGCAAGCCTATTAAATTGCTGGAATTTAACGCTGATACCCCCACCATGCTCTATGAAACCGCGGTGATTCAGTGGGCGTTACTCAAAGCCAATGGCTATGATGAAAACAAGCAATTCAATAACCTTTATGAAGCGCTTGGCGAGAATTTTAAACGCCTAGTTACTTTGGGTGAAGACACGAGCCGTTTTGAGGAAATGTATGAGGGGTGGAAAATCCTTTTTTCAAGCGTTAGGGGGAATATTGAAGAAGAGCGTACCATGCGTTTTTTGCAAGACGCTGCTCAAAGCGTGGGGTTTGAAACGGATTTTTCTTACATTGATGAAGTAGAGTTTAATGTAGAAGAGGGCGTGTTTAAAAACGGCTTAAATTTTGAGTTTTTATTCAAACTGATCCCATGGGAAAACATCGCTATTGATGAGCCAGAATTAGCCCTTTTGATGCAAGGCATGATGGAAAATAAAAACACGATTTTTTTAAACCCGGCTTATACGATCCTTTTCCAATCCAAGCGTTTTTTAAAACTTTTATGGGACAGATACCCCAACCACCCCTTATTGTTAGAAACGAGCTATGAACCTTTAGCTAATAAAAAGCAAATTAAAAAAGTGGCTTTTGGTAGGGAAGGGGCGAATAGTGAAATCTTTGAAGCTTCCATGCAATCGCTTTTAAAAACGGACGGCGTTTATTCTAACCATAAGCCCATTTATCAGGAGTTTTACGAACTCAATTCGCATAACGGGTTGTATTATCAGCCTAACGTGTTTTTTGCTTATGAATCTTGCGCGTTAGGGTTTAGAAAAGGGGGGTTGATCTTGGATAATTTTTCTAAATTCGTGAGCCATAGGTTGCAATAATGGTTGCAATGATGCGTTATTTTCACATCTATGCGACCACTTTTTTCTTCCCTTTGGCGCTTCTTTTTGCGGTTAGCGGGCTTTTATTGCTCTTTGGGGTGCGCCAAGACACTGGTGCTAAGATCAAAGAATGGGTTTTAGAAAAATCCTTAAAAAAAGAAGAACGATTGGACTTTTTAAAAGACTTTATAAAAGAAAACCATATCGCTATGCCTAAAAAGATAGAGCCTAGAGAGCATAGGGGAGCGTTAATCATTGGCACGCCTTTGTATGAAATCAACCTTGAAACTAAAGGCGATCAAACAAAAATCAAAACCATTGAAAGGGGCTTTTTAGGTGCACTCATCATGCTGCATAAGGCTAAGGTGGGCATCGTGTTTCAAGTGCTTTTGGGGATTTTTTGCGTGTTTTTATTGTTGTTTTATTTGAGCGCGTTTTTAATGGTGGCTTTTAAGGACACTAAACGCATGTTTGTAAGCGTTTTGATAGGGAGTATCGTGTTCTTTGGAGCGATCTATTGGTCTTTGTAGGGTTTTAAAAATTAGCTCTGTTTTGGATATTGGTTATGAAATCTAAAAAATACCTTTGGGTGTTTTGACAACCAAAATAAAAAAGCTTGCGAAAAGCGAGCGATAATTTCTCATAACGCGCTCTTAGGGGGTTAGGGGGATTTTAAAAGGGGGGTTGTAGGGGAATGATTTCAAAATACCCCTATCCTTTTATGAGTTTTAAAAACCCCATTTTTTAAAAAATTAAAGAATAACTAAACCAACAAACCCCTAAAACTCTATCTTTAAACTAAAAGCGTTTTTATCTGTCTCATCTAACAATAATTTTTAAAAGAACGCTTGAGATTTAACTATTTTTCGTTATTTTTATCAAGTCTTTTTATAGCACATGCATACCGCTTTATTATCGTGTGATTCGTGTTTGTAGCGTGCTTATAATAACAACCACGCAAAAGCCATAAATTAAAACCATTGAAAAACACAACCAAACGCATATCTATCCCATAGCGCAAAAACACGCTAAAACATTTTTATAGGACTTTTAAACCTAAAACCCACTTCAAGCTAACCTAACAAAAATTTATACTATAAAAACACGCTAACAAACACAACCAAACAACCGCAAAAAACATTCAAAAAGTTTTCTTTTTGAAAATAGACAAAGCCCTAAAAACACTAAAGATTGAAAAATTAATAGGGTGGGTTTCTGCTTTAGCTCTTAAAACAGAGCCAAATCTTTGAAAAGTTTTGAGTCAAACACGATGATAATTTAGGGGGATTGATTGAATTTTTCAATACCCCCTAAGTTTAGTGAGGTTTTCGCATGCTTGTTTCATGCCTAGCTTACAGCCCTTGTCATAAATCATTATGGCGTTTTCTTTATCTTTCATGTTGTAATACATGCCCGCTAGAGCGAAGCAGCCCACTTCATCGCCCATATCGCAACCCCTTTCATAATTATCAAGGGCTTTCCTCAAGTCTTTTGGAACAGCGTCCCCTTGCGAATACATAAAGCCCATCCTGGAGCAACTCACCGCGCTCCCCATATCGCATGCTTGTTTGAAATAATCAAAAGCCTTTTGGGGATCTTTTTTGACATACCTGCCTAACATATACATAGAGCCTAAACTCGCGCAACCACCAGAATTGTTTAAAGCACAAGCTTTTTGCAAATAATCAAACGCCACTTCAAAATCTTCATCAAGCCCTGCATCGCCATTTTCAAACAAACTCCCTAACGCGCGACAAGCCTGCCCATCATCCAATCGGCATGCTTTCAAATAATAGATGACGGCTTTATGGTTGCTTTGTTTGACTTCTAAAAAGCCTTTTTCATAAGCCACGCCCAAAACATAACACCCCTTAGCCATATCAAAATTACAGCTTTTTTGGTAGTAGGTAACCGCTTGATCGGCATTGCCTTTGATTTTTCTATCATAAATGATGCCTAAATTGTAGCAACTCTCAGGGTGTTTTAAAACGCATGCCTTAGCGTAAGCGTCAATCGCTTCTTGATAATTTTGAGCCGTGCCTAAACCCTCATCATAAAGCCCCCCTAAACCAAAACACCCTTCCCTATCATCAGCCTGGCATGCGGTTTTATAATATTCTAGGGCTTTTTTATAATCTATTCTAGTGCCTTGCCCGTTTTCATAAATGATTCCTAATTGCGTGCAACCTTCACTCACCCCATCGTTGCATGCTTTTTTAAAATAAGATGTAGCTTTAGAATAATTCCCGCTTTTATAGGCTCTTTCAGCAACCCCCAAAAAGCTATTGTCTTGTTTCCCCCATAAATGGGCATTCAAGCTCCAAAAAAATAACCCACAAACTAATATTTTTAAAATTTTGACACTCATTTTTACCTTCTTTTAAATCCTGATTTTTAGAACCCTCTTTAATCAAAACAAAAAATGCAACGCTCCATTTTAGCATAAATCAAGCGCTTTGATTAAGGCTTGGAAGGATCTTTACTTTCCTCTTTACGCCCTTCTTTATGCTCTAAAGAGGTGATGTAAAGGTAAATCGCTTGGATTTCTTCTAAATTGAGGTTGTATTTAGGCATCATGCCTTTGCCCAAACTCAAGGCGTCTTTAAAGGTTTTAAAGTCTAAATGGTTGATTTTAGGGGCGTAGAGGATTTTTTTTTCGCCTTTTTCATAATAAAAGGTGATTTCTTGTTGTTCGCCTTTAATGCCATGGCATTTCGCGCACGCAATACCCCTAGGGTTTTTATAAAGAGCCATCCCGTATTCTAAATCAGAGATGAAATCCGCTTCTTTAGCGTTCAAACTTAACAAGCTCAAACCTAGCGCAATCAACAAACGCATTAAAACAACTGCGCCTTTTCTAAAATCTCTTTCGCCCCGCTTTGTAAAAATTCTTCTAAAAGCTCTTGCACTAAATCAAACGCCCTAGTTTTATCCCCTTGCTTTTCTTTAGTGATGACTTCTTTCCCATTAGGCAAGCCCAAAACCGCCTGGATTTTAACCCTATCACCCATTAAACTCGCATGCACGCCAATAGGGATCTGACACCCCCCATTAAGCCCTTTGATAAACTCCCTTTCTAAATGGCAACAAAACGCGCTTTCTTCATCGTTGAGTTTTTGAAGCGTAATAAAATGCTTGTGGTTTTTGAGCATTTCTACCCCTAAAGCCCCCTGACCCATGCTAGGAATCATTTCTTCTACGCTAAAAGCCTTGCGGTATTTCGCCCCTTGAATGTTTAAGCGGCACAACCCGGCTTCAGCCAAAATGATAGCGTCAAATCCACCGCATTCAAGCTTTTTCAAACGGGTTTGGACATTCCCTCTTAAGCTTTCTGTGTCTAGATCCTGGCGCTTCAGTTTGAGTTGCATGGAGCGCCTTAAAGAAGTCGTGCCAACCTTGGCTCCTTTAGGCAAACTCATCAAATCAGGGAATTTCACGCTCAAAAAAGTGTCCCTCACATCAGCCCTTTTAGTGATGCATGCCAAGTCTAACCCCTTTTCAAACACGACCGGCACATCTTTTAAAGAATGCACCGCCAAATCAATTTCGCCTTTTAAAAGCAATTCTTCCAATTCCTTAGTGAATAGCCCCTTACCGCCGATCTTATTTAAAGGGGTGTCTAAGATTTTATCGCCTTTAGTCTTAACGATTTGAATCTCGCTTTCTATAGAGCATTCTTTTTTCAGGAGTTCTTTAATGTGATTCGCTTGCCATAAGGCCAATTCGCTCCCCCTAGAGCCAATCACTAATTTTCCCACTCACTCCCCCTTATTCGCTTTCTAACATTTCTAAAATTTTTTCTTCTAATTCGGTGTCTTTAAGCGTTTGTTTTTCTAAATTAGCGCGTTTAATGCATTCAAATTCTTTACTCTCTAAAGTTTGCTTCCCAACAATCAGTGCTAACCGCTCCCCAATCAATTCAAAATCCCTCATCTTCGCCCCAAAACGCGCGTCTCTGTCATCTAACAGCACATCAACGCCCTTTTGGAGCAACCTTTCATACACTTCAAAAGCGAGTTTTTTTTGCGCTTCATCTTTCAGGTTAGAAACCACGATCACCACATCAAAAGGAGCGGTATTTTTCGTCCACACACAGCCTAGATCATCGCTTTTTTGCTCTAAAATCGCGCTGAGCAATCGGCTAATGCCTATCCCATAGCACCCCATTTCAAAAAATTGCTCCTTGCCATTCTTATCCAAGAAACTAGCCTTCAAGCTTTTAGCATAGCCTTGCCCGAGTTTGAAAATATGCCCCACTTCCAAACTCTTATGGTATTTCAACGCTCCTTGACAATTAGGGCAACAATCGCTCTCTTTAACCTGGACAATATCCGCATAAACAAGGTTTTCAAACCCTTTTAAATCCACGCCCACCGCATGAAAATCCTTTTCATTAGCCCCAACGATCAAGCAATCGCTCTCTTTTAAATCTTCATCAAAAATAATATAAGAAACATGCTTTTTCAAGCCATAAGGCCCTATAAATCCCGCTATTAACCCTGCGTGGTTTAAATCTTCTTCATTGGCCTCTCTTAATTCTAAAGCGTTCGCTCCTATAATGTTCAAGGCGTTTAAAGCTTTAGTCTCTTCTAAATTGTCATCGCCCCTAACAAAAAAGCACGCTAGGGTTTCTTTATCTTTATGGATCACTTTTTTAACAAGTGCTTTTAAAACAAAATAAGGCTCTGTTTTGAAAAACTCCGCCACGCTTTGAGCGCTAGTGGTATTAGGGGTAGGGAATTTCGCTAATTGCGCTTTGGGGACATTTAAAGGCTCAAGTCTTTTAGAGCGTTTAGCGATCTCAATATTGGCGGCATAATCGCAATTTTGACACACCACGATCGTGTCTTCCCCGCATTCTGTTAAAACGACAAATTCCTTACTTTTACTCCCCCCAATCGCCCCGCTATCCGCTTCCACGATGCGAAAATCCAAACCCAAATCGCTTAAAATCTCTTTATAAGCGTTTTGCGTGTTTAAAAATTCCTCATCCAAGCTTTCAATATCTTCATGAAAGCTATAGCCATCTTTCATGATAAATTCTCTCGCTCTCACCAGCCCGAATCGTGGGCGGATTTCATCACGGAATTTCGTGTGGATTTGATAAAGATGCACGGGTAATTGCTTGTAGCTTTTGATGAAATTAGAGGCAATTTCGGTGATATTTTCTTCTAAAGTGGGGCTTAAAACAAAATCGTTGTCTTTTCGGTCTTTAAAAACCAATAATTCCTTGCCGTATTTATCCAAACGGCCTGATTTTTCCCACAAACTCGCCAAAACAACAAAACTCATTAAAATATTTTGCGCCCCATGCTCTTGCATGCGTTTGTGCGTGATGTTTTCTATTTTGTCTAGCACTTTTTTAGCTAGGGGTAGGAAATTATAGATCCCGCTGCCTACTTGATAAATGTATCCTGCTTGAGCTAAGTGCTTATGGCTTTTTAACACGGCATCTTTTGGGGGTTCTTTGAGAGTGGGGGCAAAAAGTTTTGAAAACAGCATGCATTATTCCTCGTAATATTCGCATTTATAGAGATTCAAATTCTGGACATGACAAGTGGTAGATTTGTCTAAATTAAACAAGTTTTTAATCGCGCCCACAAGCACATCGGATTCTTCTTTTTGAGCGTTCTTTTTTAAAGCGATAGTGGGGTGGTGTAAGAAGGTGTTGAACGCGTTGTGCAAGATCTTTTCAATATTGCCTTCGTATTCTTTAGGCACATAGCGTTTTTTGAGCGCCTTTTGCAATTCCTTTTGGGCTGAAATCCTAGCCAATTCCCTTAAATCCTTAATCAAAGGCTCTACTTCTAAACTTTGGATCCATTGGTAAAACTCCATTGTGGCAAGCCCCACAATCTCATAAGCTTTCGTCCTGCTCTCTTGCCTGTTTTCCACATTTTCTCTCACCATAGGCTCTAAATCATCCACGCTGTATAAGAAAATATTATCCAATACCGGCTTTTCAATATTTCGTGGCACGGCTAAATCAAACCAAAAACGCCTGAAAATCGTTTCTTTTAACATGGAATTTCGCACGATAAAATTCGGCGAAGAAGTGGCGCAAAAAAGCAATTCGTATTCATTGATATGAGCGTTTAAATTTTCTATATTTTGAAAACTCACTTTTTTAGGTTCTTCTAATTCTTTGACAAAATCTTCAAATTTAGCCGCATTACGCCCTAAAATAAGCACTTCAAATTGCTTGTTTAAAAGGTGTTTGATGACTAATTGAGCCATCTCGCCAAGCCCTATCACAAGGGCTTTTTTATCCTTAATCCTTTCTTTTTCAAAAATATTAAGCGCTTCTTTGACCGCCACTGAAGAGATGGAGACCCCTTGCTTGGAAATGCCGGTTAAATTGCGCACTTTAGCGGCGCATTTGAAAGCAAAATGGAGCAATCGGGTTAAATCTTTGGAGCAAAATTTCTCTTCAAAAGCGAATTTATAGGCGTTTTTCATCTGCCCTGTGATTTGAGTTTCCCCCACCACTAGGCTATCCAAACTGCTGCACACGCTAAAGACATGATGGACTGCGCTTTCATCAGTGTTCATTAAAACGCATTTTTCTAAATCAGACACGCTCATTTTTTTATTTTGAGCCAAAATTTTTAATAACGCGTTTTTTTGTTCATTAGTATTAGCACCGTGCTTTAGGCTCGCATAGATTTCAAAGCGGTTGCATGTGGATAACACCATGCACTCTTTGATGTTAGGGCAGTGGGTTTTAATGGTTTGTAAAAATTCTTTAAGCGTTGCGTTCGAATTGATAGCGAGTTTTTCGCGCATTTCTAAGCTCATGCTTTTGTGCGTAAAGGCTAGGGTGAAATATTTTGACAAATGAGTTTCTAACTCCATTAAAAAGTCCTATAAATGACATCTTGCGCTAGTTTTTCTAAAATCAAATTGTTTTCCCCTTTAATGGCTTCAAGGGCCTTTTTAGAATAAACTTGAGCGATTTTAAGGGTTTCTTCTATGATACCATATTGCTTGAATTTTTCCTTAGTCCATTCTATGATTTCATGACTATCTTGTTTAAAATAAGAAGTTAAAAGCCCTTGTTCATGCTGATTCAATTTTTCATATAAAAGCAAGTAGGGTAAAGTGGTTTTGCCTTCTTTAAAATCGCTAAAATTGGGCTTGCCTAAAGTTTTGGCGTCTTGAGTGATGTCTAATAAGTCATCAATGATTTGAAACGCCATGCCAAAATTTAATCCAAAATCCGCATATATTTTGGCGTCTTTATTTAAAAGAATCGCCATGCTCTTTAAGCTCGCTTCCATGAAATGAGCGGTCTTGTCTTCTAAAATACGCCAGTATTTTTGTTTGTCGCTATTAAAACTTTCCCCCACAAACACGTCTTCAATCTCGCCTCTAGAGAGCCTTAAAACCGCATTAGAGAGGATTTGAGCGATTACTTCGCCCATTTTAGAGAGTTCAAAAAAGGCTTTAGAATAAAACACATCCCCAAGCATCACGGCGTTAAAATTCCCAAAAAGAGCGTTAATGCTGGGGAGTTTTCGGCGCATGGTCGCCTTGTCAATCACATCATCATGCAATAAAGAAGCGGTCTGTATCATTTCTACAATCGCGCACAAATTGAACGCTTTATCCAATAAAATAGCGTCTGTTTTTTCATTTAATAAAGCGAGCATGAGTTTGGAGCGCAGCATTTTTGAAGGGCCAATCTTAGAAAACAATGCATCTATAAAGGCGCTTTCTATTTCTTTGATCCAAGAAGCGATTCTATTTTGAATGGCTTTGAGTTGTTTTTCTTGCATGCAAATTCCTTAAGGCTCTTTAGGAGAAAAAACAAGGGGCATAAGGGCTAAAAGCCTTAAAGCGGCTTTATCTTCTTTAAAATCTTTAAACACAAGCGACAGAGTGCTGTTAGAAGAAAATTTTTCTTCAAAAACTTTGAGGTTATAGGTGTTTCTCGCATGGTCGGTGTATAAAATAAACTGGTAAGGGAAATGGTTAAAACGCATGTTGATGACTAAACCTTTATTTGCATATAGCGTCCAATAGAGCGTGATTTCTTTGGTTTGTTCATTTGAAGTGTCTTTGATGATCGCTTTAAAGACTTCATCTTTTTTTAATTCTAGCGTTCTATCGATCCCATAATCAAGCCCAAACGCTTCTAAAAAAAAGAGAAATATCAAGCCATAGCGGATAAGCTCATTCATTCCCACTAAGAATATTCGCCATGGATTGGATCACAATGTCTGTTTTCCTGCTCTCTATTTTTTGTTGCAACTCTTCATCCATTCTTAAAGCTTTAGCGAAAGATTCAAACTTTTCTTCCAAGTCTTCTTTTTCTATGAAAGCTTCCAAAAGAGCCAAAAGCTCTAAAAGCCTTTCTAGCTCTTTTTTAGAAAGCTTTCTGCTCGCATGAAAAATAATGTCATTCCACTTGTCTAAGGGGTTTCCCTCAAAAATTTCAAGCTCGCTGTAATCTCTCATGCTAGCTTCTTTTTGATAGCTTAAGCCAAATGGGCTTCTAGCATCCAAATGGATTTTTGCAACTTGGCCAACTGATCGTCCGCATAAGTTACGGTGACTTTATCGCCTTCTTTTTCAGCGGTGTTAGAAAGCTCTTTAAATTCTTTTTCTAGGTGTTTGTAATCGCCTAGAATTTCTTTAAAGATGTCTTTAGAGTGGAAGCTTGTTTTAGTTTCTTCTTTAACGCGAGTGAGTTTGAGCGCTTCGGATAAAGTGACTAAGGGGTGATGCCCTAATTGAGCGATTCTTTCAGCGAGATCATCAAACATGTCCGCAAATTCTTCATAAATTTCTTCAGTGGCTTTATGCACATTGAAAAAATCGGTGCCTTTCACATTCCAATGGAAGTTATGCACTTTCATAAATAACACGATCGCATCCGCTTGCAAATGTTTTAAAATTTCAAATGTTTTCATCAAAAGTCCTTTTTTTAAAATTGTTTTAGGCTTTTACTTTCATAAAAACCTTGATCGCTATCCTACACCAAAAGAGTTAATGAAAAATTGTTTTGATCTTATTTTTGTCAAATATTGATAAACCCTATTCAATTTAATATTATTTAATCTTTTTAAAATTTTGTTTTATCGTAAAACTCATTTTTAAGGGGGATAGTTATCCCAATTAAGAAGCGTTAAGAATCTTAATTTCAAAGGTTTTTTCTTGATTTTCTAATAGCGCAATGCTCCCTTCATGGGCTTTAACCACTTGTAAAGACAGGGCTAATCCTAGGCCGTTACCCTTCAATTTAGTGGTTTCAAAAGGCTCAAATAAAGCGCTTTTGTTTTCCACTTCCTTGCCATTATCAATAATAGTGAAGACGATAAATTCATTTTGAATGAACGCTTCAATTTTGACTTGCCCCTGCTCGCTCTCTTCTAAGGCTTCAATCGCATCAATGGCGTTATATAGGAAATTTTGCAACACAATCCCCATCAAATCAAAGTCAAAAAACCCTTCTTCGTCGCTAAAATTAAAAAGAAAATCAATGTCTTTAGAGTAAGTGTAGCAATTTAGGGCTTCTTTGAGATCGCTCTCTAGCGTTTTCAAACTTTGCTTGGTGCGGTTGGCTTGAATGCCTTTAGAAAAAAGCAAGGTGGCTTTGATGATCCTTTCTACGCGCCATAAAGCTTTTTGCAATTCTACAACAATGGGCTTAGTCTTTTCGTTCGCATGTTTTAATAACACCGAAGCTAAAAGGGAGATAGAGCCTACGGGGTTTCTGATCTCATGGGCTAAATGCGCTGAAATTTTCCCCATAGAAGCGAGCCGCTCTTGGCGTTTTTGAGCGCTAATATCGGTTGCGGTGATGATTTGCTTGCCTTGAATGCTGTTTTGCTGGACTAAATAGCTTTTATTTTCATGTTCAATTTCGGTGTTAAAATTTCCTAATTTAGCCTTATTGAACACCTCATGGCTTTGATTGGCTAAAGAATTTTTATAAAAAAAGCTCCCGTTTTCATTCATCACCCAAATCGCTTGCGGTAAAATCTCTATGACCCATTCATAGAGGGCTTTATAATCCTTAAACTCCTTTTCTACTTTGTAGCTTTGTAAAATGAATTGGTTTAAAAGCCCTAGCAATTCTTGCATGTCTTTTTTATTGGAAAAATTTTCTAATAAATCTTCGCTCTCTTTGGGTTTAAAATTTTCTAATGAAATCACATTGTCTTCTTTTTTTAACAACCCCTTGAAAGAAGAAGCCTTATCAGAGCGTTTCAGATGGGAGTTTTTTAAATAAGGGCGTTTTAAACGCTTGGATTTTTTCATGGTTTTTGTTTTTCTTGCTCTTTTAAGAAATTAAACAGCATTTCGCTATAGCCAAAATTCCCGCTCAATTCTTTAGAGAGGGTGTCCTTATACATGGACGCATAAATTTCATCGCCTGGGGCTTTAGGATACAAGGGGTTATCCATTTTCATAGCGCTATCCAGCATGAATTTTAAAAGCAGTGCTTCAAAAGAATCGGTTTGCTCTTTGAGAAGCTTGTCGTTTTTATTTTGAGCTAACGCTTTTAATTTCTCTTCGCTCGCTAATTTAGAAACGTTGTATTGCTCTAACATGGCTTTATTGTTGTTTATCATAGTATCTCCATTTCAGCGCTAATCGCGCCGCTTTTTTTTAGGGCTTGCAAGATTGAAACCATCCCCTTAGCGCTCACGCCAATTTTTTGTAAGGCTTTTACCACCCCGGCAATGGTGATGTTTTTCCCGTTAGAACTCAGCGTGTTGTGAGCGGTGTCTAAGGACATGTTATTGTCTAAATCCTGCGTGTTTTTAGAGTCATTTAAAGGCTCTTTAGTGATTTTGAGCGTGATGTCTTGGCTTGTAACCACTATAGGATGCACGATTATATCCACTCCTGAAACGATCGTGCCTGATTTTTCATCTACAATGATTTTATTTTTCGCACTGTAGTTAATGGGGATTTCTTGCACTAAAGCTAAAAACTCCACCATAGAAAGACGCTCTGGGCGGGTGATTTGAATGGTTTTGGGATCTAGCGCTATGGCTACTTTATTACCAAATACTTTATTTAGGGTGTTTTGCACTTGGATAGCGTTTTTAAAATTGGGGTTTTTCAGGCTTAAAGTCATGGCGTTTTTATGGAACAAATCATACGAAACTTCCCTTTCAATAGTCGCCCCGTTGATGATATTGGCTGAGAGCAAGTTATTAGAATTACCCGAAACGATAGCCCCTTGAGCAAGGGCGTAAATATTCCCATCTACCGCATTTAAAGGGGTCATCACCAAAGTCCCTCCTTGAATGGATTTCGCATCGCCAATAGAAGAAATGTGAATATCAATTTTATCGCCCTGTCTTGCAAAGGGGGGCAAGGAGGCTGTAATCATCACGGCAGCGACATTTTTAGATTTAATATCATCTGCAGAGATCTTAACATTCACGCTCTCTAGCATGTTAGAAATGGATTGCATGGTGAATTTTGAGCCGGATTTATCCCCTGTGCCATTTAAGCCAATCACAAGCCCATAGCCAATCAGCTGGTTATCCCTTACGCCCACCACGCTCGCTATATCGCCTATTTTTTCGGCCAAAAGCTTGTGGAAAGCTAATACAAAAATAAGCCACAAAAACACCCGTTTCAATCAAACCCTTTCTTTATTCCTTAAATTCTAATTATTTTAGCATAAGCCTTTTATAAAAACTTTAAACTTAATTGAGCGCATTTTTATGCTATACTCAAAAATCTTATAAACTTTAAATCAAAGATTTTAATTTTAGCCTTTTATTAGCTTTTTATAAAGTTTCAAATTAAATTGAGGTATGAATCTCCCATGGAATTGAATCAACCACCACTCCCTACAGAAATTGATGATGACGCTTATCATAAGCCGAGTTTTAATGATTTGGGCTTAAAAGAATCGGTTTTAAAATCCGTCTATGAAGCCGGCTTCACTTCCCCAAGCCCCATTCAAGAAAAGGCCATTCCGGCTGTTTTGCAAGGCCGAGATGTCATCGCGCAAGCCCAAACAGGCACAGGAAAAACCGCCGCTTTCGCTCTGCCCATTATCAACAACCTTAAAAACAACCACACCATAGAGGCCTTAGTGATCACGCCCACCAGAGAATTAGCCATGCAAATTAGCGATGAGATTTTTAAATTGGGCAAACACAATAGGACTAAAACCGTGTGCGTGTATGGAGGCCAGAGCGTTAAAAAACAATGCGAATTCATTAAGAAAAACCCCCAAGTGATGATCGCCACGCCAGGAAGGCTATTAGATCATTTAAAAAACGAGCGCATCCATAAATTTGTGCCTAAAGTGGTCGTTTTAGATGAAAGCGATGAAATGCTGGATATGGGGTTTTTAGACGATATTGAAGAGATTTTTGACTACCTCCCTAGCGAAGCGCAGATCTTGCTTTTTTCAGCCACGATGCCAGAGCCGATTAAAAGATTAGCGGATAAGATTTTAGAAAACCCTATTAAAATCCATATCGCTCCTTCTAATATCACCAATACTGACATCACCCAACGCTTTTATGTGATCAACGAGCATGAGAGGGCTGAAGCGATCATGCGCCTTTTAGACACCCAAGCGCCCAAAAAGAGCATTGTTTTCACGCGCACTAAAAAAGAAGCCGATGAATTGCACCAATTCCTTGCTTCTAAAAATTACAAAAGCACCGCCTTGCATGGGGATATGGATCAAAGGGATCGGCGCGCTTCTATCATGGCGTTTAAAAAAAATGACGCTGACGTGTTAGTGGCTACAGATGTGGCGAGCCGAGGGCTTGATATTAGCGGTGTAAGCCATGTGTTTAATTACCACTTGCCCCTAAACACCGAGAGCTATATCCATCGCATTGGGAGAACCGGGCGAGCGGGCAAAAAAGGCATGGCGATCACTTTAGTAACCCCCTTAGAATACAAAGAGCTTTTACGCATGCAAAAAGAAATTGATTCAGAGATTGAACTTTTTGAAATCCCCACCATTAACGAAAATCAGATCATCAAAACCTTGCATGACGCTAAAGTGTCTGAAGGGATCATCAGCCTTTATGAACAGCTTACCGAAATTTTTGAGCCGTCTCAATTGGTTTTAAAACTTTTGAGTTTGCAGTTTGAAACCAGCAAAATCGGCTTGAACCAGCAAGAAATTGATGCGATCCAAAACCCTAAAGAAAAAACGCCAAAACCCCCAAGCAAAAAAACGCAGCACGAGCCAGCGCACTCTTTTAAAAAGAGTCACCACAGAGACAAACACCCCAAAACGAATCGTTATTCTAAAAAACCCAAACGCCGTTAAAATATTTAAAAAGGAAACTCATGCCCATTGATTTGAACGAACATTTAAAAAAGAAAAATCCTCAAAGAGAAACCCCCACGCCTAATACGCCTAATAATGGGGGGCGTTTCATCCCGCCGTCTAACTCTTTTAATTCTAAAAAACTATCGGTTTTAATTGTCATTGTCCTTTTAGGCGTTATCGCTTTTTTGGCCAAGCCTTTTGAAGTGATTAGCTCAGGAGAAATTGGCATTAAAATCACCGCCGGGAAATACGAACCCACCCCCTTACAGCCAGGAATCCACTTTTTTGTGCCTATCATTCAAGACATTCTCATTGTGGATACAAGAATCAGAAATATCAATTTTTCACGCACCGAAGACATGGGCGTGGCGGGTAAAAATCAAGGGATTTTTAGAAACGACGCTATTAACGTGATGGATAGCAGGGGTTTGACCGTTTCTATTGAGCTCACCGTGCAATACCGCCTAAACCCCCAAACCACCCCCCAAACGATCGCTACTTATGGCTTGTCTTGGGAGCAAAAGATCATCAACCCTGTGGTGCGCGATGTGGTACGATCTGTCGTGGGGCGCTATCCGGCTGAAGATTTACCTATTAAGCGCAATGAAATCGCCGCTCTTATTAATAGCGGTATCAATAAAGAAGTTTCTAAGCTTCCCAACACCCCTGTGGAATTAAGCTCTATCCAATTGAGAGAAATCGTCTTGCCCGCTAAGATTAAAGAGCAAATTGAAAAAGTCCAAATCGCGCGCCAAGAATCAGAAAGGGTGAAATACGAGGTGGAGCGCTCCAAACAAGAAGCTCAAAAACAAGCCGCTCTGGCTAAAGGGGAAGCGGACGCTAACAGGATTAAGGCTCAAGGCGTGGCGGATGCGATCGTGATTGAAGCTAAGGCGAAATCTCAAGCCAATTTGAGCATTTCGCAAAGCTTGAGCGACAAGCTTTTAAGGCTGCGCCAAATTGAAGTTCAAGGCCAGTTTAATGAAGCGTTAAAAACGAATAACAACGCTCAAATCATGCTCACTCCAGGCGGGGCTGTGCCTAACATTTGGATTGACACTAAAAGTAAGGTTAAATCTAGCATTGCCGAGAGTAAAGAGCCTTAAAAACGCATGGCGTCTCTTGCCTTTATCCAAGCTTTTTTGGAGTCTTTTAAGGGATTTTTAAGCCAAGCGACTTTAATTAGCGTTTTGATAGCGAGCGTTTTAATCCTTTTTTGTGCGATTTTGCTCCTTTTGGCTTTGCTTTTAAGAAACCGCATAGCTAGCTATATGGCAACAACAGCTTTTTTGGGCGCGTTTTTGAGCATGCCTTTTGTTTTGAATATTTTACTCACTCAAGCGATTTACCCCATAGAAACACGCATCTTACACGCTAACCCTTTAAGTTATAGCAACGCCTTTTCTTTGCAAGTGGGAGTCAAAAACATTTCCAAATTCAGTCTAAACAAATGCGTTTTACGCCTAGAAGTCCTTAAAAACCCTCATAATTTTGTAGAAGAGCATGCTTTTAAATGGTTTGTCAAAAAAAGCTATGAAAAAATTTTTAAGGAAAAGATTTTGCCCAAAGAATCCAAGGTCTTTTCATTCTTTATTGACAACTACCCTTATTCAAAAACAGCCCCTTATCAAGTTTCTTTGTTTTGTTTGTAGAAAATGAAAAGATAACGCCCATTAAAAAAGCGATTAAAAACGCTTAAAGGCATGAATTTTAGAATAAAGCTTTAAAGCCTAGACTCCAACAAACGCTTGGTATAAGCGTGTTTGGGGTTTTCAAACACCTCTTCAATAGCGCCTGTTTCTACGACTTTCCCCTCACTTATCACTAACACCTTATCGCAAAACGCTTTGATCACATCTAAATCATGGCTGATAAACAAATAGCTCAAATCCTGCTTTTCTTGTAAACTCAATAATAATTCCAACACGCTTTTTTGAATGCTCTTATCCAAAGCGGAAGTGGGCTCATCTAAGAGAATGATTCTAGGTTTTAAAGCGATTGCCCTAGCGATCGCCACTCTTTGGCGTTCCCCTCCGCTGAGCTCATAAGCGTAAAAGTTAAGCAATTCAGGGTTTAAACACACTTCTTCTAAACAAAGTTCAGCTAAATGGTGCCATTCTTCTTTGGAAGCCTTAGGGTAAGCAAAGCGCAAAGCTTCTATTAAAATGCTTTGAATGCTTAAGCGAGGGTTTAATGAAGCGTAGGGGTCTTGAAACACCATTTGCAAAATCTTGCGGTAGGGTTTGAACGCCTTAGAATTTAAAAGCCCCACGCTTTGGCCTAAAATCTTTTCTTCCCCGCTATTTAAAGCGAGTTTTAAAAGCCCTAACGCTAAAGAGCTTTTCCCGCTCCCGCTTTCGCCAATGATGCCGATGTTTTCCTTAGCTTTGAGGGAAAAATCCACCGATGCGATAAGGGGTTTTTTTAAAGAAGGCCTAAAAAAGCGTTTTTGCAAGTAATAAACGCTAAAATCCTTCACTTCTAAAAGCGTTTCATCTAGCGCTTTTAAATTTTTAGCGGGCAAATTTGAAGCCTGAATCAAGAGTTTTGAATATTCGTGCTTAGGGTCATTAAAAAGCTCTTTAGTCAAATTGGTTTCTACTATCTCGCCTTTTTTTAGCACATAAACCCTATCAGCCAAGCGTTTGACCGCTTTCAAATCATGGCTAATGAATAAAAGGGCGATGTTTTTTTCCACGCTCAATTGCTTGATCAAGTCTAAAATCTGGTTTTGGATTTGCGCATCTAGCGCAGTGGTAGGCTCATCGCAAATGAGCAATTTGGGTGCATTAATGATCCCCATAGCGATACACACCCTTTGGCGCTGCCCTCCGCTCAACTCATAAGGGTAACGATCCAAAAATTTTTCGTCTAATTGGACTTGTTTCATGGCGTTTAAAACTTGTTCTTTAAGGAGCGTTTGAGAAGCGTTTTTATGGTGTAAAAAATAGGCTTCACTCATTTGCTTGCCGATTTTATGCAATGGGTTTAGGCTGGATAGGGGGTCTTGAGCGATGTAAGCGATCGCATTACCCCTTAAATGCTGCATAAATTCTTCGCTTTCTTTTAAAAGGTTGGTTGTTTCAAACAGAATTTCGCCATTATGGGGTTTGAATCTAGGGTTTAAACGCATGATGAGATTAGCGATAGAGCTTTTCCCGCTCCCGCTCTCGCCCACGATCGCCACCCTTTCGCTAGGGTTTAACGAAATATTGATGTTTTGGAGCGAAAAATGCGCATTTAAAACGCAGTTTAAATTTTTGATTTCTAGCATGTAACCCCTTTATTTGAGCATGTTAGCGTTGAAAGCATCGCGCACCCCTTCGCCAATGAACACCAAAACAGAAAGCAACAAGCTAATGGCTACAAACGCAACGATCGCTAAATGGGGCGTGGTGAGGTTATCCTTGCCTTGATTGACTAATTCGCCCAAACTTGCGCTCCCTATAGGCATGCCAAAACCCAAGAAATCCAAAGACACTAAAGTGGAAATGCTAGCCGCCATTAAAAACGGCACATAAGTGATCGTCGCTACTAAAGCGTTGGGTAAAACATGGTAGAAAATGATTTTTAAATCATTCACCCCAAGCGCTCTAGCGGCTTTGGTGTAGTCCATATTCCTTGCTTTTAAAAACTCCGTGCGCACGACTTGAGAAAGCCCCATCCAGCTAAAGAGCAAGACTAAAAACAAGATGATCCAGAAATTGGAATTAAACGCGCTAGAAATCACAATGAGTAAAAAAAGCATAGGAATCGCACTCCAAATCTCGCTCAACCTTTGCCCCAATAAATCCACTAACCCTCCATAATACCCTTGAAACGCTCCCAAACTCACGCCAATAAGAACGCTAAAAAGGGTGAGTAAAATCCCAAACACTAACGAAACCCGATAGCCATAAACCAGCCTAGCTAACACATCTCTGGCTTGATCGTCTGTGCCTAAAAGGTGTTTGAAGCTTGGGGGGGTGGGGGCAGGAGAGTCTAAATCCATAATGATCGTATCGTAGCTATAAGGGATGAGTGCATGGATGATGAAAGCGTCTTTTAAAAGCGTGTTTTGCACATAAGGATCGTTATAATCCGTAGGGGTGAAAAAATCGCCTCCAAACTCCACTTCCGCATAGTTTTTAAACATAGGGAAATACGCTTTATTGTCTTTATAGATGAATAAGGGGCGATCATTCACCCATAAGGGGGCTAAAAGAGAAAGCGCTAATAAAGCGATAAAAAGATAGAGTGAAAACACCGCCCGCTTATTCTTTTTAAAACTAAAAATACGCATTTTAAACAAACTGCTCACGCTCAAACTCCCTTGATGAAAAACAATTCCTAAGATTATAATTAATTATGGGTAATACTAGCAAGAAAATAGGTTTGATCAATAAAGTAAAAAGGATAAGCGTAATAATGGTGGAGTGTAGGGGGTTCGAACCCCTGACCTCAACGCTGCCAGCGTTGCACTCTCCCAACTGAGCTAACACCCCAAATAAAATTAAGCGAGCATTATAACATTTTGCTTAAAAGATGTCAATTTGATGCTTTTTTGAAACACTTAATAGCAAATTAAGAATGATTATCTTAAAATTAGAGAGTTTCTTTTATGGATTAAGTAAAATCACTTATCAAAGCAAAAAGGATATTTTTGAAAAACCACTCCTTTAAAAAAACGATCGCTCTTTCCTTGCTAGCGAGCATGTCTTTGTGTAACGCTGAAGAAGATGGGGCGTTTTTTGTCATAGATTATCAAACGAGTTTGGCCAGACAGGAATTGAAAAATCCAGGCTTCACCCAAGCGCAAGAATTAAAGCAGTTAATCAGAGATGGGGCTGTGAGGTTGCAAACTTCTGCCATTCCCTTATCCTACTACTTGGATATTTTAGGGAATAAAACAAAAATTCTTTTGAGTGAAAGCCTGAAAAACAATGCGCAACCATCACAACCAAACGGACAAAGCACACCAAACCCAGCCTTAGTCAATTTAGAGCAATCTCTAGGGATTTTAGGAAAACTATTGGATCTATCCCAACAATACGCTTCAGAAGGTGTCATTAAGCCTTTGGTGGTGGATGTAGGGAAAGAACAAATCGGTATCACTGATAGCATGCTCTTAGTGGCTCAAAACATCGTTTTAGCTTTAGGGCAAGTGGATTTGAGCAAAATCCAACAAAACAATAACGAACAGCTATACGAAAATATCATGAAAGTCATGCTTTTAGGCGCAAGCGGGACTAATGGAGCGTATAACGGCGTGAGTGTGGGCGATATTGCTACAGGCATGCAAAATTTTTCTTCGCAAACGGGCTTGATAGGGGCTAATTCTACGGTTAGCGAGCTCAACGCTTTGATTAAGAGCGGGATTTCTTTGGATCGTGAGACTTTGGGGTTAGGGAGTTTTATTGAAAAAAATATCTGTAGCAGTGCATCGCCTTGTTTTACTGGGAGTCAGCTTGTTTATAGGAAAGGGCTAGACAGAGTCATAAACATTATTAACGCGAGTTTGGGTCAGTTTGAATCTTCGGCTAGTTCTCTTTATAAGATTTCTTATATCCCTAACCTCTTTTCGCTCAAAGATTATCAGTCAGCGAGCATGAACGGCTTTGGGGCTAAGATGGGTTATAAACAATTTTTCACCCATAAGAAGAATATTGGCTTAAGGTATTATGGGTTTTTGGATTATGGCTATGCGAATTTTGGCGATACGAATTTAAAAGTGGGAGCGAATCTTGTTACTTATGGGGTAGGAACGGATTTTTTATACAATGTGTATGAACGCTCTAGAAGGAGGGAAAGGACTACAATCGGTCTTTTCTTTGGCGCTCAAATTGCAGGGCAAACTTGGAGCACGAATGTAACGAATTTATTGAGCGGGCAAAGGCCTGATGTCAAGTCTAGCTCGTTCCAGTTCTTGTTTGATTTGGGCGTGCGCACCAACTTTGCAAAAACCAATTTCAATAAGCACAGGCTAGACCAAGGGATAGAATTTGGGGTGAAAATCCCTGTTATCGCTCATAAATATTTTGCAACCCAAGGCTCAAGCGCAAGCTATATGCGGAATTTTAGCTTCTATGTGGGCTATTCAGTCGGTTTTTAAGGAAGGCTCTTGATGAAAAACACCAATACAAAAGAGATAAAGAATACAAGAATGAAAAAAGGTCAATACCACACACTCAAAAAGGGGCTTTTAAAAACCGCTCTGCTTTTTAGCCTTCCTTTAAGCATGGCGTTAGCTGAAGACGATGGCTTTTATATGGGAGTGGGCTATCAAATCGGCGGCGCGCAACAAAACATCAATAACAAAGGCAGCACCCTAAGGAATAATGTCATTGATGATTTCCGCCAAGTGGGCGTGGGTATGGCAGGGGGTAATGGGCTTTTAGCCTTAGCGACAAACACGACCATGGACGCTCTTTTGGGGATAGGCAATCAAATTGTCAATACTAATACAACTGTTGGCAACAACAACGCAGAATTAACCCAGTTTAAAAAAATACTCCCCCAAATTGAGCAACGCTTTGAAGCGAATAAAAACGCTTATAGCGTTCAAGCCTTGCAAGTGTATTTGAGTAATGTGTTGTATAACTTGGTTAATAATAGTAATAATGGCAGCAATAATGGAGTCGTTCCTGAATACGTAGGGATTATAAAAGTTCTCTATGGTTCTCAAAATGAATTCAGTCTCTTAGCCACGGAAAGCGTGGCGCTTTTAAACGCGCTTACAAGAGTGAATCTGGATAGTAATTCGGTGTTTTTAAAAGGGCTATTAGCCCAAATGCAGCTTTTTAATGACACTTCTTCAGCAAAGCTAGGCCAGATCGCAGAAAGCTTGAATAAGAGCGGTGGTGCAGGGGCCATGCTTCAAAAGGATGTGAAAACCATCTCGGATCGAATCGCTACTTATCAAGAGAATCTAAAACAGCTAGGAGGAATGCTAAATAATTACGATGAGCCTTACTTGCCCCAATTTGGGCTAGGCAAAAGCTCTCAGCATGGGGTTATTAATGGCTTTGGCATTCAAGTGGGCTATAAGCAATTTTTTGGGAGCAAGAAGAATATAGGCTTACGGTATTACGCTTTCTTTGATTATGGCTTTACGCAATTAGGCAGTCTTAGCAGTGCTGTTAAAGCGAATATCTTTACTTATGGCGCTGGCACGGACTTTTTATGGAATATCTTTAGAAGGGTTTTTAGCGATCAGTCCTTGAATGTGGGGGTGTTTGGAGGCATTCAAATAGCGGGTAACACTTGGGATAGCTCTTTAAGAAATCAGATTAAAGACTCGTTTAAAGAAAACCCCACTCCCACGAATTTCCAATTTTTATTCAATTTGGGCTTAAGGGCTCATTTTGCCAGCACCATGCACCGCCGGTTTTTGAGCGCGTCTCAAAGCATTCAGCATGGGATGGAATTTGGCGTGAAAATCCCGGCTATCAATCAAAGGTATTTGAGGGCCAATGGGGCTGATGTGGATTACAGGCGTTTGTATGCGTTCTATATCAATTACACGATAGGTTTTTAAGCTCTTTTTAGGGCTTATAAAGAGGCTTTTTACTTTTTTTTTGGTATTCTAACAAGCTTTTAAACCATCCAATCTACTTTGTTTTAAGGATAATATTTTATGGCAGATGTCGTTGTGGGGATCCAGTGGGGAGATGAGGGGAAGGGAAAAATTGTTGATAGGATCGCTAAAGATTATGACTTTGTGGTGCGCTATCAAGGCGGGCATAATGCCGGGCATACCATTGTGCATAAGGGGGTTAAGCATTCTTTGCATTTAATGCCTTCAGGGGTTTTATACCCCAAATGCAAGAACATCATTTCTAGTGCGGTGGTCGTGAGTATTAAGGATTTGTGCGAAGAAATCAGCGCGTTTGAGGATTTAGAAAATCGTTTGTTTATCAGCGACAGAGCCCATGTGATCTTGCCTTATCATGCCAAAAAAGACGCTTTTAAAGAAAAATCTCAAAACATCGGCACAACTAAAAAAGGCATAGGCCCTTGCTATGAGGATAAAATGGCCAGGAGCGGGATAAGAATGGGGGATTTATTAGACGATACCATATTAGAAGAGAAACTAAACGCGCATTTCAAAGCCATTGAGCCTTTTAAAGAAGCGTATGATTTGGGCGAGAATTACGAAAAAGATTTGAGAGAGTATTTTAAAACTTACGCTCCAAAAATTCGCCCCTTTATTAAAGACACGACAAGCATGCTGATAGAAGCGAACCAAAAGGGTGAAAAAATCCTATTAGAAGGGGCACAAGGCACGCTTTTAGACATTGATTTAGGGACTTACCCTTTTGTAACAAGCTCCAACACCACGAGCGCTAGTGCATGCGTGAGCACCGGCTTAAACCCTAAAGCGATCAATGAAGTGATAGGCATCACGAAAGCGTATTGTACTCGTGTGGGTAATGGGCCTTTCCCTAGCGAAGACACTACACCCATGGGCGATCATTTAAGGACTAAGGGCGCGGAGTTTGGCACGACAACCAAGCGCCCAAGGCGTTGCGGGTGGCTGGATTTGGTGGCTTTAAAATACGCTTGCGCTTTGAATGGTTGCACGCAGTTAGCTTTAATGAAATTAGACGTTTTAGACGGGATCAATGAAATTAAGGTGTGCGTGGCTTATGAAAGAAAGGGCGAAAGATTGGAGGCTTTCCCTAGCGATTTGAAAGATTGCGTGCCTGTCTATCAAACTTTTAAAGGCTGGGAAAAAAGCGTGGGCGTGAGAAAATTAGAGGATTTAGAGCCAAACGCTAGAGAGTATATCCGTTTCATTGAAAAAGAAGTGGGGGTGAAAATTGGCCTTATTTCTACAAGCCCTGAAAGAGAAGACACGATTTTTCTATGAAAAAATTCGCTTCCGTATTGGTGCAATTAAAAACCCTTGCGTTAGAAAAAATAGAGCAAAAACTTGAAAGCAAGCGTTTAGAATTGCAACAAAACGAGCGAGAAGTTTTGGACAAACAAGCCCAATTGAGCGCGTTTAAAAACCCTGAATTGGGGGGAATGAGCCTTTTTTTACAAACCCAGCAATTAAAAAGCGCTCTAAGAATGGAGATAGAACATTGCCAACAAGAGGGCGAGAATTTAACTAAGGATTTAAAAGTTTTAGAAAAAGATTATTTTTTGGCTAACCAGGAATTAGAAAAGGCTAAAATCATTTTAGAAAATGAAAAGCAAAAAGAAAAGGAAATTTTGGAAAAAAAAGAGCAGGCTCTTTTAGATGAAAACGCCATGATTTTACACTGGCAAAAAGGGGGCTTGCATGCGTAAGATCTTGTTAATGGGCTTGATTTTACAAGCGCTCTTTAGCGAAGAAGCCGTGCAAGAATTGTTGCAATGCTCTGCGATTTTTGAATCTAAAAAAGCCGAATTGAAAGACGATTTGCGCCAATTGAGTGAAAAAGAGCAGTCTCTAAGGATCTTGCAAACCGAAAACGCCCGCCTTTTAGATGAAAAAAACGATCTGTTAAACAAGAAAGAAAAAGAAATAGACGAAAAACTGAAAAATTTAGCGGCTAAAGAAGAAGCCTTTAAAACCTTACAAACAGAAGAAAAGAAACGCCTTAAAAATTTGATAGAAGAAAACGAAAGCATTTTAAGAGAAATCAAGCAGGCTAAAGACAGCAAGATTGGCGAGACTTATTCTAAAATGAAAGATTCTAAATCGGCTCTGATTTTAGAAAATTTACCCACTCAAAACGCCTTAGAAATTTTAATGGCTTTAAAGCCCCAAGAACTCGGTAAAATTTTAGCCAAAATGGATCCTAAAAAAGCGGCGGCTTTGACAGAGTTGTGGCAAAAACCCCCAAAAGAAAATAAAGAAAACCAAAAAACCACAGATCCCACGCCCCCTATAGTGCCCACGCCTCCCAAAGAGCCAACCCTAAAAGATTCTAACACCAAAGAGCCAACAGGGGTATGATGTTCATTATAGCGGTTTTAATGCTAGCGTTTTTGATCTTTGTCCATGAATTAGGGCATTTTGTTATCGCTAGGATTTGTGGGGTGAAAGTGGAAGTTTTTAGCATTGGTTTTGGTAAAAAACTCTGGTTTTTCAAGCTTTTTGGCACGCAATTCGCTTTATCTTTGATCCCGCTTGGGGGCTATGTGAAATTAAAGGGCATGGATAAAGAAGAAAATGAAGAAAATGAAATTAATCAAGCGAATGATAGCTACGCGCAAAAAAGCCCTTTTCAAAAGCTATGGATATTGTTTGGGGGGGCGTTTTTCAATTTTCTTTTTGCGATTCTAGTGTATTTTTTTCTGGCATTGAGCGGGGAAAAAGTCTTACTGCCAATCATTGGCGGTTTAGAAAAAAACGCGTTAGAGGCCGGGCTGTTAAAAGGGGATAAAATCCTTTCTATCAACCATCAAAAAATAGCGAGTTTTAGAGAGATTAGAGGCATAGTGGCGCGTTCTCAAGGCGAGTTAATTTTAGAAATAGAGCGAAACCATCAGATTTTAGAAAAACGCCTGACCCCCAAAATCGTGGCGGTAATAAGCGAATCTAATGATCCTAATGAAATCATCCAATACAAAGTGATAGGCATTAAACCGGACATGCAAAAAATGGGCGTTGTCTCTTATTCCTTAATTCAGGCGTTCAAGCAGGCCTTGAGTCGGTTTAAAGATGGCGTTGTTTTGATTGTGGATTCTTTAAGGCGTTTGATTATGGGGAGCGCTTCAGTTAAGGAATTGAGCGGGGTAATAGGCATTGTGGGGGCGTTAAGCCATGCCAATAGCGTGAGCATGCTTTTGTTGTTTGGGGCGTTTTTGTCTATCAATTTAGGGATTTTAAACTTATTACCCATTCCAGCCTTAGATGGGGCGCAAATGCTAGGGGTTGTTTTTAAAAATATTTTTCATATCGCTTTGCCAATACCCATACAAAATGCGTTGTGGCTAGCGGGGGTGGGGTTTTTGGTTTTTATCATGTTTTTAGGGCTTTTCAATGATATTACTCGTTTGCTATAAAAGGGGGAGTTGATGCATGTATTGAGCGTGAGCGAAATCAACGCACAAATCAAAGCCCTTTTAGAAGCGACTTTTTTGCAAGTTAGGGTTCAAGGGGAAGTGAGTAATTTGACTATCCATAAGGTGAGCGGCCATGCGTATTTTTCGCTCAAAGACAGCCAATCAGTCATCAGATGCGTGCTGTTTAAAGGGAACGCTAACAGGCTTAAATTCGCTTTAAAAGAAGGGCAGGAAGTGGTTGTTTTTGGGGGCATTAGCGTGTATGTTCCAAGGGGGGATTATCAAATCAATTGCTTTGAAATAGAGCCTAAAGACATAGGTTCATTAACTTTAGCTTTAGAGCAATTGAAAGAAAAATTACGCCTTAAGGGCTATTTTGATGAAGCCAATAAATTGCCCAAACCGCATTTTCCTAAACGAGTGGCAGTCATCACTTCTCAAAATTCAGCCGCTTGGGCGGACATGCAAAAGATCGCTTCCAAACGATGGCCGATGTGTGAATTAGTCTGCATCAACACTTTAATGCAAGGGGAGGGGTGCATTCAAAGCGTGGTGGAGAGCATCGCTTATGCGGATAGTTTTCATGACACAAAAAACGCTTTTGATGCGATTGTAGTGGCTAGGGGTGGGGGGAGCATGGAGGATTTGTATTCTTTCAATGATGAGAAAATCGCTGATGCTCTGTATTTGGCTAAAACTTTCAGCATGTCAGCTATTGGGCATGAGAGCGATTTTTTATTGAGCGATTTAGTGGCGGATTTAAGGGCTTCTACGCCTTCAAACGCGATGGAGATTTTACTCCCTAATAGCGATGAATGGTTGCAAAAACTTGATGGGTTTAATGTGAAATTGCACCGCTCTTTTAAAACTTTGCTCCACCAAAAAAAGGTGCATTTAGAGCATTTAGCGGCTTCTTTAAAACGATTGAGTTTTGAAAACAAGCACCATTTAAATGCTTTAAAGCTAGAGAAACTAACAATCGCTTTAGAAAATAAAACCTTAGAATTTTTACGCTTTAAAAAAACGCTTTTAGAAAAAATCTCTACCCAAACATTAACAAGCCCTTTTTTACAAACTAAAACAGAGCGCTTAAACAGGCTAGAAAACGCCCTTAAACTCGCTCATGCGCATTTGAAATTACCCCAATTCGGGGCGTTGGTGAGTAAAAATCATCAAGCGGTAGAATTAGAGGCATTAAAAAGGGGCGATAAAATTGAATTGAATAACGAAAAAGCCAAAGCGAGCGCTGAAATTTTGAGCGTGGATAGGGTGTAGGGGTTTGAAAATCACTATCAAGACTTATGACTTTAAGCGATTAGTGCGGTTAGTGAATATTGGTGTTTGTTTTTAAAAAATTTGCTTCTTAAAACTTTGTTTTATTGTTTTAGACTTATTCTATGGCAAAACTCTTAAGAGGATAGAGGGTATTTTGAAATAACTCTTCTCTTTAATCCCTTATATAGAGCCAAAGGGATTTTAAAACACCAGCCATTATCAAAAAGTTTTGTATTATAATTTGATGGATTTCTGTTGATTAAAGGTGTTTGGATTGAGTTTAGCCGATATTATTTTAGAGCGTTTTAAAGATTTTATGAGAGAACAACCTGAGCCTTACAAGTTTTTACAGGTTTTTTATGCGCAAGAAAAAGAACGCTTTTTAAATGATAAAATGAACGAATATATTAAGCAAAATAAAAGCAAAGAAGAAGCCAGCATTTTGGCCAGACAAGGCTTTTTCAGCACCATAGGAAGGGTGTTAGAAAAAATCATAGAACTTTTATTAAAAGATTTTTGTATTAAAAACAATGTCAAAATGACGAACGATAAAACCTTAAGGGCTAAGCGCATTAATGGCGAGCTGGATAAAGTCAAACGGGCTTTATTGGTGCATTTTGGAGGATATAGCGTTTTGCCTGATGGAGATATTATTCTTTATCAAACCAACAAGGATAATGTCAAAATCCTAGCGATTTTATCGGTAAAAAATTCGTTTAGAGAGCGTTTTACAGAGACGCCTTATTGGAAATTAAAACTCCTACAATCGCCTGTAACTTCTCACATTAAAGTTTTCATGATAACACCGGATAACGATGAGGAGATCAGTTTTAAAGGCAAGCCTAAAAAGGCTAGGATCGTTATGGAGCATGAATTAGATGGCCTTTATTTAGCCAAAAGCCATTTTGATCAAAGCCCTAAAATTAAGGGTATAGAAAATTTATTAGAAGATTTAAAAAGGCTTTTATGAAACCTTATTTCAGTTTGGAGAAATTGGATTTATACCATGGCGATGCGAGCGTTTTAGAGACTTTTGAAAAAGGTTTTTATGATTTGTGCGTTACTTCACCGCCCTATAATTTGAGCATTGAATATCAAGGGAGTGATGATTTTAGGGCTTATGATGATTATTTGAATTGGTGTAAAAATTGGCTTAAAAATTGTTATTTTTGGGGTAAGGAACAGGCGAGATTGTGCTTAAATGTCCCTTTAGATACGAATAAGCATGGCAAGCAAAGTTTTGGGGCAGATATTATTGCCATAGCTAAAGAATGCGGTTGGAAATACCAAAATACGATTATTTGGAATGAAAGCAATATTTCAAGACGCACCGCTTGGGGGAGTTGGCTGCAAGCTAGCGCGCCTTATGCTATCGCTCCTGTGGAATTGATTGTCGTTTTTTATAAAAACGAATACAAACGAAAAAAACAAACTTCTACGATGAGTAAAGAGGAATTTTTACTCTACACGAACGGGCTATGGAGTTTTAGCGGAGAGTCTAAAAAGCGCTTAAAGCACCCAGCCCCATTCCCAAGGGAATTGCCTAGGCGTTGCATCCAATTGTTTTCTTTTTTAGAAGACACGATTTTTGATCCTTTTAGCGGATCTGGCACGACTATTTTAGAGGCCAACGCCTTAGGGCGTTTTAGCGTGGGTTTAGAGATTGAAAAAGAATATTGCGAGTTGTCTAAAAAGCGTATTTTAGAGAGTTTGTCGTTAGTGTGAGCGTTTTAAAAACCTTTGAGGGTTAAAATAGTGTAAAATAGTAAAGATTTTAAAACTCAAGAAGGATTGATAATGAATTTATTTGAAAAAATGACTGACCAATTGCATGAGGCTTTAGACAGCGCGATCGCTTTAGCTTTACACCATAAAAACGCTGAAGTAACGCCCTTGCACATGCTTTTTGCCATGCTCAATAATTCCCAAGGCATTCTCATTCAGGCCTTACAAAAAATGCCTGTGGATATTCAAGCTTTAAAACTTAGCGTTCAAAGCGAGTTGAATAAGTTTGCTAAAGTTTCACAAATCAGCAAGCAAAATATCCAATTAAACCAAGCTTTAATCCAAAGTTTAGAAAACGCTCAAGGCTTGATGGCTAAAAGGGGCGATTCTTTCATCGCTACCGATGTGTATCTTTTGGCGAACATGAGCCTTTTTGAAAGCGTTTTAAAGCCTTATTTAGACACTAAGGAATTGCAAAAAACTTTAGAATCTTTAAGAAAAGGCAGGACTATCCAGGATAAAAACGATGATTCTAATTTGGAAAGTTTGGAAAAATTTGGCATTGATTTGACGCAAAAAGCCCTAGAAAATAAGCTGGATCCCGTGATCGGAAGAGATGAAGAAATCATTCGCATGATGCAAATTTTGATAAGAAAAACAAAAAATAACCCTATTTTACTGGGCGAGCCTGGAGTGGGGAAAACGGCTGTTGTGGAAGGGTTAGCCCAACGCATTGTGAATAAGGAAGTGCCTAAAACGCTTTTAAACAAACGGGTTATCGCTTTAGATTTGAGCTTATTGGTGGCTGGGGCGAAATACAGAGGCGAGTTTGAAGAGCGCCTGAAAAAGGTGATTGAAGAAGTTAAAAAAAGCGCGAATGTGATTTTATTCATTGATGAAATCCACACGATTGTAGGGGCTGGGGCTAGTGAGGGGGGCATGGATGCGGCTAATATTTTAAAACCCGCGCTCGCTAGGGGGGAATTGCACACGATTGGAGCGACCACTTTAAAAGAATACCGCAAGTATTTTGAAAAAGACATGGCATTGCAAAGGCGTTTCCAACCCATTTTACTCAATGAGCCTAGCATCAATGAAGCTTTACAGATTTTAAGGGGGTTGAAAGAAACTTTAGAAACGCACCATAATATCACCATCAATGACTCCGCGCTCATAGCGAGCGCTAAACTCTCTAGCCGTTATATCACCGATAGGTTTTTACCCGATAAAGCGATTGATTTGATTGATGAGGGGGCGGCTCAATTAAAAATGCAAATGGAATCAGAGCCGGCCAAACTTTCTAGCGTTAAGCGCTCCATTCAAAGACTGGAAATGGAAAAACAAGCCCTTGAAATGGAAAACAAAGAGAGCAACCACAAACGCATGCAAGAAATCCTTAAAGAATTGAGCGATTTGAAAGAGAAAAAAATCCAATTAGAAGCGCAATTTGAAAACGAAAAAGAAGTGTTCAAAGAAATTTCACGCTTGAAAATGGAAATGGAAAGCTTGAAAAAAGAGGCTGAAAGGTTTAAACGCAATGGGGATTACCAGCAAGCGGCTGAAATTGAATACTCTAAAATCCCTGAAAAGGAAAAGAAAGAAAAAGAATTGCAGCATAAATGGGAAGCGATGCAACAAAACGGGGCGTTATTGCAAAACGCTTTAACCGAAAACAATATCGCTGAGATCGTGAGCCAATGGACGCACATCCCGGTCCAAAAAATGCTCCAAAGCGAAAAAAATAGGGTTTTAAACATTGAAAGCGAATTGCAAAAAAGGGTGGTGGGGCAAGAAAAAGCGCTCAAAGCGATCGCTAAAGCGATTAAAAGGAATAAGGCTGGGCTTAGCGATAGCAACAAGCCCATAGGGAGTTTCCTCTTTTTGGGGCCAACAGGCGTGGGTAAAACCGAGAGCGCTAAAGCCTTGGCGCAATTCTTGTTTGATAGCGATAAAAATCTTATACGAATTGACATGAGCGAATATTTGGAAAAGCACGCCATAAGCCGTCTTATTGGGGCCGCTCCTGGGTATGTGGGCTATGAAGAAGGCGGGCAATTGACCGAAGCGGTGCGCAGAAAGCCTTATAGCGTGGTGTTATTAGACGAAGTGGAAAAAGCCCATCCGGATGTGTTTAACCTCTTGTTGCAGGTTTTAGATGAAGGGCATTTAACCGATAGTAAGGGCGTGAGGGTGGATTTCAAAAACACGATTTTGATTTTAACCAGCAATGTGGCTAGCGGTGCGCTTTTAGAAGAGGATTTGAGCGAAGCCGACAAACAAAAAGCGATCAAAGAGAGCTTGAGGCAATTTTTCAAGCCGGAATTTTTAAACCGCTTAGATGAAATCATCTCCTTTAACGCCCTAGATAGTCATGCTATCATTAATATCGTGGGGATACTCTTTAAAAACATTCAAAAAAAAGCGCTTGAAAGGGGCATTAATATAACCCTAGACGAAAAGGCAAAAGAATTGATCGCTGAAGTGGGATTTGACAGATTCTATGGCGCTAGACCCTTAAAGCGCGCGCTCTATGAAATGGTAGAAGACAAGCTCGCTGAACTCATTTTAGAGGATAAAATTAAAGAGAATGACAGCGTGGCGTTTGTGGTAGAAAATAACGAGATTGTGCCTAAGATTAAGTGAGGTTTTGTTATTCTAAAAAAAGATAAGAAATGGTTATTTTTGAAAAAGGATTGAATGATGTTTGATAACACGCTTGTTAACCTCTTTGACACAGCGCCTCTTTTAACTTCGCTTTTAGCTGGGATTTTAACTTTTTTAAGCCCTTGCGTGTTGCCTTTGATCCCGGCGTATATGTCTTATATTTCGCAAATTTCTTTAGAGGATATTAAAGATGGTAAGGCTAAAAGGGTTTCGGTTTTTTTAAAATCCTTGATGTTTGTGGTAGGGTTTTCGCTCGTGTTTTTGGGCGTGGGCATGTCTATGGCTAAGCTTATCCATAGCTTTTCGTTTTCCTGGGTGAATTATATCGCTGGGGGGATTGTGATCCTTTTTGGTTTGCATTTTTTAGGCGTGTTTCGTTTTTCATTTTTGTATAAGACTCAAAGCGTTCGTTTGGCGAGCAAATCTAATAGCATGCAGCGCTTTTACCCCTTTCTTTTGGGCATGAGTTTCGCTCTGGGCTGGACGCCATGCATCGGGCCGATATTCACTTCCATAGTGATCATGAGCGCGAGCAAGGACGCTTATGGCTTAATCCTTATGGTGGTGTTTGTAATGGGCTTGGCGATCCCTTTTTTATTGGTGGCTTTAATGCTAGAAAGAGCGCTTTTGTTTTTAAAATCCTTAAAGAAATACAACCGTGCGATTGAAATTGTTTCAGGGTTGGTGCTTATTTTAATGGGGGTATTGATCATGACAAATTCTTTAGAAAGCCTGACTAACTTTTTACAAAATTAGGAGGGTTTGATGCTGTTAAAAAACGCTTCGTTTTATGATGATTGGGTTTTAAAAAGAGCGGACATTCGCTTAAAAGATTCCCTCATTACAGAGATTGAAGAAAACTTAAACCCTATTAATAATGAAGAAGTGGTTGAGTGCGGCAATTTATTCGTGCTGCCAAGCTTTATAGATTTGAGCGTTACTGGTTTAGAGGGTTATGAAAATTTAAAACAAAAGGCTTTTAAAGGGGGGGTAGGGTTACTCAATGTTTTTGATTGCGATCAAAGCGGCATTAAAAATATCATGGCAATCAAAAACAACCAACTAGCCGACATCGCTACGCTTAAAAATAAAGGGGGGGAAATTTTAATTGTGCCATCTGATGCTTTTTTAGAACTCATCAGCCACTACGCCAAATCCTACAACTTACCTCTTTTAGTTTCTTTAGAAAATTCTTTTGAAGCCCTAAATAGTGGGGAATTAGCCTATGAATTGGGGCAAAATTTTGTGGAAAATGCGTTTGAAAACACGCGCTTGGTGCGTTTTATGGAAGTTTCTAGAGCGTTACAAATCCCCATGCTTTTAGATAAAGTCAATAGCATCGCCACGCTCAAACTCATCAAAGCCTTTAATGATTTAGGGGCGAAATTACAAGCCCAAACACCCTTAAGCCATTTGATCTTAGATGAGAGCGTGTATGAAGATTATGAACCACGATTTAAAATCGCCCCTCCTTTAAGGGATAAGGAAGGTCAAAACGCCCTAAAAGAAGCCCTAAAAAATAACGAAATCGCCATGCTCACAAGCCTTCATGTTTTTAAAAATTCTAACGCAGAGCTTTTTGAAGAAAGCGCTTTTGGGTGTGAGAGCATAGAGGACGCTTTTAGCGTGGCTTACACTTTCTTGGTTCAAAAAAAGGTTATCAGTTTCCAACAGCTCATTAAAGTCATGGCAATCAATCAAGCGAAGTTTTTAAAACTCAATGCAGGCGAGGTTAAAGAAAACCAATTAGCCAATCTGATGATTGTAGATTTAAACGCTCAAACAAGAGTGAGTAATCAAAATTCGCCCTTTTATGGTTTGGAATTGTATGGCGAAGTGCAAAGAATGATTTTAAAAGGGCAAACCACATTTATTAAGGAGAATGCATGCAAATCATAGGAGCGTCTTTAGTTTTTTTGTGTAATGAAAAATGCGAAGTGTTAGAAGATTATGGCGTAGTCTTTGATGAAAAGATTGTTGAAATAGGCGATTATAAGAATTTAACGCTTAAATACCCCCACTTAAAGGCGCAGTTTTTTGAAAATTCCGTTCTGTTGCCCGCTTTTATCAACGCGCACACCCATTTTGAATTTTCCAACAACAAAGCGAGTTTTGATTACGGGAGTTTTTCTGGCTGGTTAGGGAGCGTGTTAAACAATGGGGGGGCGATTTTAGAAAATTGCCAAGGGGCTATCCAAAACGCTATCGCTGCGCAATTAAAAAGCGGGGTGGGGAGCGTGGGAGCGATTTCTAACCACCTGATAGAAGTTAATTTATTGAAAGAAAGCCCCTTGAGCGCTGTCGTGTTTTTAGAGTTTTTAGGGAGCAGCTATTCTTTAGAAAAATTAAAAGCGTTTGAGGCCAAATTTAAGGAATTAAAAGATTTGGAAGATAAAAAACTTAAAGCGGCTCTCGCTGTGCATGCCCCTTATTCGGTCCAAAAAGACATGGCTTTGAGCGTCATCCAATTGGCCAAAGATTCACAAAGCCTGCTTTCTACGCATTTTTTAGAATCGCTTGAAGAGTTAGAATGGGTGGAAAATTCTAAAGGGTGGTTTGAAAATTTTTACCAGCATTTTTTAAAAGAGTCTCATTTCAAATCGCTCTATGAGGGCGCGAACGATTACATTGACATGTTTAAAGACACGCACACTTTATTTGTGCATAACCAGTTCGCTTCTTTAGAAGTATTAAAAAGGATTAAATCTCAAGTCAAAAACGCTTTTTTAATCACATGCCCCTTTTCTAACCGCTTGTTGAGTGGGAAAGCGTTGGATTTAGAGAGAGCTAAAGAAGCCGGTTTGAGCGTGAGCGTGGCCACTGATGGCTTGAGTTCTAACATTTCGCTGAGCCTTTTAGACGAATTAAGAGCGTTTTTGCTTTCCCATAACATGCCGTTATTAGAATTAGCTAAGATCGCTCTTTTAGGAGCGACTAGGCATGGGGCTAAAGCTTTAGCCTTAAATAATGGTGAGATAGAAGCCAATAAGAGGGCGGATTTGAGCGTGTTTGGTTTCAATGAAAAATTCATTAAAGAGCAAGCGATTTTGCAATTTTTATTGCATGCTAAAGAAGTGGAACGCTTGTTTTTAGGGGGGAAAAGGGTAATCTAATTTGTTTTAAAGACAGAATGCGTTAAAATGAGAAATCTAAATCAATTAAGGAAAGAGTCAATGAAATTAGTTTTAGCCAAGAATACGAGAAAATCAGACGCTAAGAGCGTGGAGTTGGAGGATTTGTATCGCAAATTCAGTGAAGACAAGCGTTCTATTTTCTATTTTGCCCCCACAAACGCCCATAAAGACATGCTCAAAGCGGTGGATTTTTTCAAAGAAAAAGGCCATACGGCTTATTTAGATGAGGTGAGGGTCAGCACTGATGAAAAAGATTTTCTTTATGAATTGCACATTATTTAAAGGCTTGTATTGAAAGTTTATATTGAAACCATGGGTTGTGCGATGAATTCTAGGGATAGCGAGCATCTACTAAGCGAACTATCCAAACTGGATTATAAAGAGACTAGCGACCCTAAAACAGCGGATTTGATTTTAATCAACACTTGCAGCGTGCGCGAAAAACCCGAGAGGAAATTGTTTTCAGAAATCGGTCAATTCGCTAAAATCAAAAAACCCAACGCCAAAATCGGGGTTTGCGGGTGCACTGCAAGCCACATGGGAGCGGATATTTTGAAAAAAGCCCCAAGCGTGAGCTTTGTGTTAGGGGCTAGGAATGTGTCTAAAATCTCTCAAGTGATCCATAAAGAAAAAGCCGTTGAGGTGGCGATTGATTATGATGAAAGCGCGTATGCGTTTGAATTTTTTGAAAAAAAGGCTCAAATCCGATCGTTACTAAACATCTCCATAGGTTGCGATAAGAAATGCGCTTATTGCATTGTCCCGCACACTAGGGGCAAAGAAATTTCTATCCCTATGGATTTGATTTTGAAAGAAGCTGAGAAATTAGCGAATAACGGCACTAAAGAGCTCATGCTTTTAGGGCAGAATGTGAATAATTACGGCGTTCGTTTCAGTAGTGAGCATGCGAAAGTGGATTTTAGCGATTTACTGGATAAATTGAGCGAAATCCAAGGCATTGAAAGGATACGATTCACTTCACCTCACCCCTTGCACATGAATGATGTATTTTTAGAACGCTTTGCCAAAAACCCTAAAGTGTGCAAGAGTATCCACATGCCCTTACAGAGCGGATCTAGTGCGGTGTTAAAGATGATGCGAAGAGGTTATAGTAAAGAGTGGTTTTTAAATAGGGTGGAGAGGTTAAAAGCTTTAGTGCCTGAAGTGGGTATCAGTACGGATATTATCGTGGGCTTTCCTAATGAGAGCGATAAGGATTTTGAAGACACGATGGAGGTGCTAGAAAAAGTGTGCTTTGACACGCTCTATAGTTTCATTTACTCCCCACGCCCTTTTACTGAAGCGGAAGCTTGGAAGGAGAGAGTGCCATTAGAGGTTTCATCTTCAAGGTTAGAGAGGTTGCAAAATAGGCACAAAGAAATTTTAGAAGAAAAAGCCAAGTTGGAAGTGGGCAAAACGCATGTGGTGTTGGTGGAAAATAGGCGTGAAATGGATAATCAAATCGTGGGTTTTGAAGGGCGCAGCGATACGGGGAAATTCATTGAAGTAGCGTGTAAAGAAAAAAGAAATCCGGGCGAGCTTGTAAAAGTGGAAATCATTTCTCACTCCAAAGGGCGCTTGATAGCGGCCATTAAAGGCAACTAATCAAAATAACCAATGAAGAGCGGGTTTAAAGGCGAGAATTGAGCTTAAAATTTTTCAGGAAAAATATCGTTTTAAAGGTTGTCCCTCGTTTGGCGTTTGGAGTCCTTTGGTTGTTGCATAAAACTTGTAAAAACCGCTATTTTTTAGCTCAAAATTTAAAAGAAAAACCCTTTATTGTAAGCTGTTGGCATGGGGAGCTTGGCATGATCGGGTTTGCGTATTTAAGGCTTCAAAAATCTTCTGTTTATGTGATCGCAAGCCAGCATTTTGACGGCTCTATTGCGGCGGGTTTGTTTGAAAGCTTTGGTTTTAAAAACATTAGAGGTTCTAGCAAAAAAGGGGGGGTTAAGGTTTTGATAGAAGGGCTTAAACGCTTGAAAGAAGGTTGCGATGTCGCTATCACTCCTGATGGCCCTAAAGGCCCACGACACAGCATAGCGGATGGGGTGATCGCTTTAGCTCAAAAATCAGGCGTGGGGATTAGCGCTTGTCGGGTGGTTTGTAAAAACGCATGGCGGTTGAACACTTGGGATCAATTTGAAATCCCTAAGCCTTTTAGCGAAGTGTATTATTACATGCTAGAATCTGTGATCATCCCTAAGGAATGGGAGCTTTCAAAGGCTAAAGAATATTTAAAAAGACGCATGGATTCTGTTGGGTTTGAAGAATCTCAAAGGGGTTTGGGTGCTTAAAGGGTTAAAAAAAGCGCTTAAAGAGAAATTTTGCTCTCAAGTGTATATCTCTTTTAATGTGGATCACAATCTTTTATCCGCTCAAGTTTTAAGGGTTAAAAACCACCGCATCAAAGAGAAATTTTTTAAAACTTTTGAGACTAAAGTGGAGACTAAAAATGGTGAAGTCCCCATTCAAGCCTTAAAAATCGCTAGAACTTATAGCCAAAAATACCCCTACACCTATTTTAGCGCGATGAGTAAAGCTAAAGAGGTTTTATGCGAAAAGCAGGCGTTTGAACAAATCAAACAAGAAAATCAAGATTATCAGGCTTGTGAAGTCAATCAAAAGTATTGCGTTTATGTGGAATCTAAGGATTTTTTAAAGGATTTTAAGCGTTTTAAAATCCAGGATGTGGATTTTTTGTTTTCGCCCTTTAGCCTTATTTATGATTTTGTGCGCGATAATTTAGAAAATAAGCCGTTGTTGTATCTGCTTTTAGAGCGTTCAAGGTTTTATTTTTTGATTGCGGATAAAAAAGAGATTTTTTTAGCCAAATCCGTGTTTTTAGAAGAGCAACCTGAAGAGTTTATAGAGAGCAAAGAAGAAGATTCTATGGGAATGAGTAATGAAGCTGTGAATTTGTTTTTGAGCGAAATCCAAGAAGATATTGACAGCCTTGAAGAAGCGATAGGCCTAGACAGCAGTAAGGATAATAGCGAAAAAATAACAGAGGACGCTTATAGTTTGATTGAAGGCATGACGAATATCCCCTTAATTGCAGATGTTTTGCAAGAGGGATTGTGCAGCGTCTATCATTCTAGAGAGATAGACTTTGTGGAAAAAGTGGTTGTTTTAGACAGCTGTCAAATCCACCACAAAGCGTTAATGCATCTGCAAGAAACTTTGATGATAGAAGTGGATAGGCTTGATTTTTCTTTAGTGGAGCGCTTGAATATCTTAGCGCGCATGGAGAATGAAAAGCATGCATTTTAGTTATATTGAGCCAAGAGCGAAATACCTTATCAGCAAGCTTTCTAAAATTTGGGTTTTTTACATTTTTTTATCTTTTGTGGTAATAGGGGGGTTAGTGTGGTTTATGCGTAACGCCATTAAAAGCACTCAAGACAACGCGTCTAGTTTGATGATCCAAGAAAGGCTCTACCGCCATGAAATCAGTCGCTTACAGGTTAAGACTGATGAAACCTTAAAACTCATTAAAGAGGCCAAAAAGCGTTTGAATTACAACGATGATATACGAGATGTTTTGCAAGGGCTTTTGAATATTGTGCCGGATTCCATCACTATTAATAGCATTGAAATAGACCAGCAAAGCGTGGTGGTTAGTGGTAAAACCCCTTCTAAAGAAGCCTTTTATTTTTTGTTTCAAAACAAATTAAACCCCATGTTTGATTATTCTAGGGCGGAATTTTTCCCTTTAAGCGACGGGTGGTTTAATTTTGTCTCCACCAACTTTTCTAATTCCTTGCTGATAAAAAATCCGGAGTCTATTAAATGAAGCCATTGCATTTTTCACACTTAGACAGAGAGCAATCAGGCGATGTAGGGTTTATCATTAAAAACCTTATTTTTTTAGGGGTTTTTTCCTTATTGGGTTGGCTCAATACCGAGTATTTTCTATGGCCTAGCATGCTGGAATTAAAAAAAATCCTTTTAGAAGAAAATCGTAAAAAAAGCGTTTTAGAATACGCGCAAAGGCATTTTGAAACAGCCCTAGCAAACTATCGTAATCAAAAAGAAACCAGCGAATCCTTATTAAAGATTTTTAATGATGAAGAGTCTAGGCGGATCTTAGAAAAGATCTTAAAAAAATGTTTTGATGCTTATAAAATCAAACCCTTGCTCTCTCAAAACCCCCTTCAAAAAACCCAATTTTTTATCATGGCCAGAGCGAGCGAATTGGAAAAAACCTATCTTTTTTTCACCTTAATCAACAAGTATTTACCGAGCGCTCAAAGCCAATTGCCCTTAAAAATTTCTAAAGATGATGAAGGGCTGTTGGTGCAATTTAGCGTGAGTATTGATCTCCAATAGGATAAGGGTAGTTTAATGCAAGATTTTGATTTTAGTTTTAATCCTAAGGCATGCGAGAGTTGTGGGGCAAAGTGTTGCGTGGGGGAAAGCGGGTATATTTTTTTAAATATCCAAGAAATGCAACAAATTAGCGCTTTTTTAAAATTAGAATTAGAAGAATTCAGTCAAAAATATGTTAAAAAGGTGGGGTATAAGTTCTCTTTATTAGAAAAAGACGCTAAAGAGTTGGGTTTGGCGTGCGTGTTTTTGGATTTGGAGACGAAAAAATGCCAGATTTATAGCGTGCGCCCTAAGCAATGCCAGACTTTTCCTTTTTGGGAGAGCGTGAAAACTTTCTCTAAAGAGCAAAAAAAGGCTTTTTGCCAGAGCTGTCCGGGCATCACACAAAAAACCAAAGAAACTAAAGTGCGCTAAAATTCACTATAGTGATACAAAAAAAGGAAATCAAATAATGAATATTCAAACAAAGAAAAGATTTTTAGTAAATATATTGCTTTTTAGTCTGTTTTCTTGCCTTAAGGCTGAAACCCTTTCAGAAGATCATCAAATCCTATTGAGTTCAGACGCTTTCCATAGAGGGGATTTTGCTGCCGCTCAAAAAGGCTATATGAATCTTTACAAGCAAACCAATAAGGTGGTGTATGCTAAAGAAGCGGCCATTTCAGCGGCGAGCTTAGGGGACATTAAAACCGCTATGCATTTAGCCATGCTTTATCAAAAAATCACCAATAATCGTAACGATGTTTCTATCAATAAGATTTTAGTGGATGGCTATGCGCAAATGGGGCAGATTGATAAGGCGATTGAACTATTACACAAAATCCGTAAGGAAGAAAAGACCATAGCTACAGACAATGTGTTAGGGACTTTGTATTTGACTCAAAAGCGTTTGGATAAGGCTTTCCCTTTGTTGAATAAGTTTTATAACCAAGTGCATGATGAAGACAGCCTAGAAAAACTCATTACGATTTATTTTTTACAAAACCGCAAAAAAGAGGGCTTGGATTTGTTGCAATCTCATATAGACAGGTATGGTTGCTCAGAGCAATTGTGCCAAAAAGCGCTCAACACCTTCACGCAATTTAACGAGCTTGATTTGGCTAAAACGACTTTTGCTCGTTTGTATGAAAAAAACCCTATTGTTCAAAACGCCCAATTTTACATAGGGGTATTAATCTTGTTAAAAGAGTTTGATAAGGCCCAGCAAATCGCAGAATTATTCCCCTTTGACAGGCGTTTATTGCTAGACTTATACACCGCGCAAAAGAAATTTGATCAAGCTTCCAAACAGGCTTCTTTGATCTATCAAGAAAGAAAAGACCCTAAATTCTTAGGCTTAGAGGCGATTTATCATTATGAAAGCTTGAGCGCGAATAAGAAAAAGCTCACCAAAGAAGAGATGTTGCCCATCATTCAAAAATTAGAGCAAGCCACCAAAGAGCGCCAAGCTTGGCTTGCTAAAACTAAAGATAAAGAAGACGCGCAAGACGCTTTCTTTTATAATTTTTTAGGGTATTCCTTAATAGATTATGACATGGATGTTAAAAGGGGCATGGATCTTGTGAGGAAAGCCTTAGCGTTGGATTCTGGATCAGTGCTTTATTTGGATTCTTTAGCATGGGGTTATTACAAATTAGGGAATTGCTTGGAAGCTAAAAAGATCTTTTCTAGCATCGCTAAAGAGCTTATCCAAAACGAATCCGAATTAAAAGAACACAATAAAATCATTCAAGAATGCAAGAAATAGGGATTTTAGAAAATTTACAAAAAAGCTTGGCCTTAAAAGAGGGCATGCTTTCTTATGAAATGTTAGGTAAAAGCCTATCGTATAACCCTTACTTGCCTAGAATCATTCCTCAAACCAAAAATTGTGTTTTTGTAACCCCTGATGAGGTTTTAGAAAAGCTTTTGAAAGAAAACACCCACACCGATTGCGTCATTGTCAATTTCAAAGGATTATACGAAATAGGCGCGCCAAGCGTGTTTGATTTAGAAGTTTTAGGGTTATTGCGCCGCCATGCGAACTCTTTGATTGTCCATGAGGATTTTTTCATCAGCCACTACCAGCTTTTAGAATCGCTTGTTCAAGGCTCTGATGGGGTCATTTTAGATGAAGAGCTTTTAAAAGAAGATTTAAAGGGCATGGTAGAATTTTCTTGGCGTTTGGGCTTGAGCGTGTTTGTAGAAACTGACAAGCCAGATTACACTCATTTAAAAGATTTAGGGGTTTTAGGCGTGCTAGAAAAGGTCCCCCATTCTTATAATCAAAAAAAAATAGTCTTTTTAGATTGAATTTTAAGCTAATTTAGAGTAAAAATCGTATTCAAACTTTTTAAAAGGAGTTAGTCATGTCATTATTAGTGAATGATGAATGCATTGCGTGCGATGCTTGCAGAGAAGAATGCCCTAGTGAGGCGATTGAAGAGGGCGATCCTATTTATAATATTGATCCAGACAGATGCACGGAGTGTTACGGGTATGATGATGATGAGCCGCGTTGCGTGAGCGTATGCCCTGTAGATGCGATTTTACCGGATCCTAATAATGCAGAGAGCAAAGAGGAATTGAAATACAAGTACGAAAGCTTAAAAGAGCAAGATTAAAGGCTAGCAATGGCTAAAATCACAACCGTGATTGATATAGGCTCTAATTCAGTGCGTTTGGCTGTCTTTAAAAAGACGAGCCAGTTTGGGTTTTACTTGCTTTTTGAGACTAAGTCCAAGGTTAGGATTTCAGAGGGCTGTTATGCTTTTAATGGAATCTTACAAGAAATCCCCATGCAAAGAGCCGTTAAAGCCTTGAGCGAATTTAAAGAAATCGCCCTCAAATACAAAAGCAAAAAAATCCTGTGCGTAGCGACCTCAGCGGTGCGCGATGCCCCTAATCGGTTAGAGTTTGTAGCGAGGGTGAAAAAGGCTTGCGGTTTGCAAATCAAAATCATTGACGGGCAAAAAGAAGCGCTCTATGGCGGGATTGCGTGCGCGAATTTGTTGCATAAAAATTCAGGGATCACGATAGATATTGGAGGGGGTAGCACCGAGTGCGCGTTGATTGAAAAAGGTAAGATTAAGGACTTAATCTCGCTTGATGTCGGCACGATTCGCATTAAAGAAATGTTTTTAGACAAAGACTTAGACGTCAAATTGGCTAAAGCCTTTATCCAAAAAGAGATCTCTAAACTGCCTTTTAAGCATAAAAACGCCTTTGGGGTGGGGGGGACAATCAGGGCGTTGAGTAAGATACTCATGAAACGCTTTGATTACCCTATTGATTCTTTGCATGGCTATGAAATAGATGCACATAAAAATTTAGCGTTCATTGAAAAAATCGTCATGCTTAAAGAAGATCAATTACGGCTTTTAGGGGTGAATGAAGAGCGTTTGGATAGTATTAGGAGCGGGGCGTTGATTTTATCAGTCGTTTTGGAGCATTTAAAAACTTCTTTAATGATCACTAGCGGGGTAGGGGTGAGAGAAGGCGTGTTTTTGAGCGATTTATTGCGCCACCATTACCATAAATTCCCCCCTAATATCAACCCCTCTCTCATCTCTTTAAAAGATCGCTTTTTACCCCATGAAAAGCACAGCCAAAAGGTCAAAAAAGAATGCGTGAAACTGTTTGAAGCCTTATCGCCCTTGCATAAAATAGATGAAAAATACCTTTTCCATTTAAAGATTGCGGGGGAATTAGCGAGCATGGGTAAGATTTTAAGCGTCTATTTAGCCCACAAGCACAGCGCGTATTTTATTTTAAACGCTTTGAGTTATGGCTTTAGCCACCAAGATAGAGCGATCATTTGCTTATTGGCGCAATTCAGCCATAAAAAAATCCCTAAAGACAACGCTATCGCCCACATGAGCGCGATGATGCCAAGCCTTTTAACCTTACAATGGCTGAGTTTTATCCTTTCTTTAGCCGAAAATCTGTGCCTGACAGACAGCCACCATTTAAAATACACGCTAGAAAAAAACAAGCTTGTGATCCATTCTAATGACGCGCTTTACTTGGCTAAAGAAATGCTCCCCAAACTCATTAAGCCCATTCCTTTGACGATAGAGTTTGCTTGAAAATAGCGATTGTCAGGCTTTCAGCGCTCGGGGATATTATCGTGAGCGCGGTGTTTTTAGCGGCTATTAAAGAGCGTTTCACTGACGCTCAAATAGAATGGTTCGTGGATGAAAGATTTAGCGCGATTTTAGAGCATTCCCCCTATATTGATAAATTACACCCCATCGCTTTAAAAAGCACGCTCACAACCTTTAACCCTTTGAAGATTTTTAAGCTTTTTAAATCTTTAAGGGCTTATGAATACGATATAATCATTGACATGCAAGGTTTGATCAAATCCGCCCTCATCACTCAAATGTTAAAAGCCCCTAAAAAAGTCGGCTTTGATCACGCTTCAGCTAGAGAGGGTTTGAGCGCGTTTTTTTACTCGCAAAAAGTTTCTATCGCTTATGATGAGCCTATTTTAAAGCGCAATTCCACGCTCCTTTCTCAAGCCCTAAACTTGCCCCAAAAAGAAAATTTAAAAGAAATTTCAGAGAGCTTAAGCTCTAGATTTAAAGTGTTTTCTTACCAAGATTCTCCAAAAATCAATGCGTTAAATTTGAATGAGAATAAGCCAAAAATCCTTTTTGTTTTAGAAACTTCTAAAATCAATAAAACTTACCCCACAGAGCGTTTTAAAGAATTAGCGTTAATGTTAGAAAATTTTCAAATTTGCTTGTTATGGCATGCTGATGAAAAGAAGGCCATTACGCTTTATCACGCTTTAAAACACCAGCGCGATGTGTTATTGCTCCCTAAACTCACTTTAAACGAGGTTAAGGCGTTGCTCTTTAAAATGGATGTGATTATTGGGGGCGATACGGGTATCACGCATTTGGCATGGGCGTTGCAAAAAGCTAGCATCACCCTTTATGGCAACACGCCCATGGAGCGTTTTAAATTAGAAAGCCCGATCAATATTTCGCTTACCGGTAATTCAAACGCCAGCTATCATAAAAAGGATTTTTCTATCCAAAATATAGAGCCTAAAAAAATTAAAGAATGCGTTTTAAACATTTTAAAGGAAAAAGAATGACTTATAAAGAACGACTCATACACGAAAAAATATTGAACCAAAACGACAAGGGTTTTAAAACAGAACTGCGCATTTTGAGCGTTTTTATCGTGGAATCTTTAGTGAATATTTTGGGGTTTATTTTGGCTAAAATGCCCCATTTTTGGTTTTTAAGGTGCATTAAAGCTTTAGCGTGGCTGATGAGAACCTTTGATAGGCGCCGTTATTTTGACGCTAAGGCCAATTTGGATTTTGTGTTTGGGGATTCTAAAAGCGAAGAAGAGAAAAAAAGGATCATTAAAAAGGGGTATGAAAATTTTGCTTTCATCATTTTAGAAACCATTAGAGTGATCTTTATCCCTAAAGATGAATACGACGCTCGTTTCACGCTCATCAATGAAGAGAATGTGTGGAAGTCCTTAAACAAGGAAGGCCAAGCGATCACTTTATGCATGCATTTTGGCTATTGGGAAGCGGTAGGCACGACTTTAGCGCAATATTATAAGGATTATGGTAGGGGGTGTTTGGGGCGTTTGACTAAATTCGCCCCCATCAATCACATGATCATGAGCAGGCGAGAGGCGTTTGGGGTGCGTTTTGTCAATAAAATAGGGGCGATGAAAGAACTCATTAAAATGTATAATCAAGGCAATGGCCTTGTGGGGATTTTAGTGGATCAAAATGTCGTGCCCAAAGATGGGGTGGTGGTGAAATTCTTTGATAAAGACGCTACGCACACCACGATCGCCTCTATTTTATCGCGCCGCTACAATATAGACATCCAGCCGGTATTCATTGATTTTAATGACGATTATTCACATTATACAGCGACTTATTATGAAAGTATCCGCTCTCAAATCACTGATAACGCGCAAAACGATATTTTAGAATGCACGCAAGCCCAAGCGAGTTTGTGCGAAGAGGTGATTAGAAACCACCCGGAAAGTTATTTTTGGTTCCACAGGCGTTTTAAAAGCACCCACCCTGAAATTTATCAAAGATAGGGTTTTGTTATCCTTGAATGGATACTCAAAACCTTACATTTTTTCAAAAAATAGGGTTTTTAAATTTAATTTTTATAGTAAAAACCCACTTCCTTAAGGGGATAGGGGGTATTTTGAAATAATTCCCCCTACAACCCCCCTTAAATAACCCCCTAACCCAAGAAGACCGCTTTTTTTAAAAAGTTATCGCTTACTCACGCAAGCTTTTTGTCATTGATTGTAAAAAAACGCTTTTTAGTATTTTTGCATTCCATCATTCAATGCGAACAAGAGTGGTATTTTTCTAAAAATTCTTTTTTAAAATTCAAAAACCGCTTTTCTAAAATGGCTTTTCTGGCGTTTTTAACCAGCTCTAAATAAAAATGCAAATTGTGCAAGCTAGCTAAACGAGCGTAGGTGAGTTCTTTAGCCCTAAAGAGATGGTGCAAATAGGCTTTAGAATAGCGTTTGCAAGCATAACAAGCGCAATTTTCTTCAATAGGGGTATCATCCAATTTATAGGGCGCGTTTTTGATAGAAATCTTGCCAGAATGCGTGAAAAGGGTGGCGTTTCTGGCGTTTCTGGTGGGCATCACACAATCAAACATATCCACCCCTAAACTGATAGCGTCTAGGATATTTTCAGGCGTGCCTACGCCCATTAAGTAGCGAGGCTTGTCTTTGGGGAGCAAGGGGGCGGTGTGAGCGATCGTTTCTAGCATTTTATCTGCGCTTTCCCCCACCGCTAAACCGCCTATAGCATAACCATCAAAACCTTCATGCGTCAATTCCACGCTAAGGCTTCGCATTTTCAAATGCGTGCCGCCCTGGATAATGGCAAAAATGTTGTTGTTGGGGCGGTTTTTTTCTTTGTGGTATTCTAGGCTCATATTCGCCCATTTAGCGCTTCTTTTAATGGATTCTTCAAGGCGTTTTAAGGGAGCGGGCAAGCCCACTAAATCGTCTAAAACCATCATAATATCGCTATTCAAAGAATATTGAATGTCTAAAACTTTAGCGGGCGTGAAGAAATGCTTGCTCCCATCAATATGGGATTTAAAAACGATCCCGTCTTCTTGCAATTTGACGTTATCGCTCAAGCTGAAGGCTTGAAACCCTCCACTATCGGTTAAAAAACTCCCATGAAATTGAGCGAAACGATGCAAACCCCCTAATTGTTCAACCACTTTCTCACCCGGCCTTAAATACATGTGATAGGTGTTGGCTAGAATGAGTTTAGCGCCTAAAATTTCTTGCATATCCATAGCGTCTAAAGATTTGATACAGCCTTGCGTGCCTACGGGCATAAAAACGGGTGTCTCTACTTGAGAATGGGCTAAATTTAAAAGACCAGCTCGCGCGTGTTTGTCAGTCGCTTGGAGTTGAAAATCCATCGTTTAAGCCTTAATCTTGGATATAATGGCGTAATCATTTTTTAGGAAGTTTGGAATTGAAAAAAATCGCCCTTATTCTAGATGGCATTGTAGCAAAAAATTTTTTAGACTTGGTGCTAAGGCATTATTCTAATCATAATTTTTATATAGTGGTTGTCAAAAATGAGAGCCTTATCCCTAAAAACTACCCAAGCACTTTCGCTTTTTATTGTTTTGATGCGACTTCTAGTTTCAGGCTTTTGCAAGTGTTAAACGATGAGGTGAGCGATGCGTTTTTAATCATACAAGATTTTAAAGAACAGCGCATCATTCATAAAATCATTCAGACCCATTTCAAACGCATGCGCGTGGTTTTGAGCGTGAAAAAAGATGGTGAAAAAACCTTAGAAAATAATGAAGAAAATAAAGATGAAAAGCTTATTTTGATTGATGAATTTGAAGTTTTAGCCAATAAATTCATTTCTCGTTTGCCTAATATCCCTAGCACCCCTAGAGAGTTTGGGTTAGGCAAGGGCGAGATCATGGAGATTGATGTGCCTTTTGGGAGCGTTTTTGCTTACAGACATATTGGCTCTATCAGGCAAAAAGAATACAGGATTGTAGGGCTTTATCGCAACGATGTTTTGTTGCTCTCCACTAAATCTTTGGTTATCCAGCCGCGAGACATTCTTTTAGTGGCAGGTAATCCTGAAATTTTAAACGCGGTGTATCATCAAGTCAAAAGCAATGTGGGGCAGTTCCCAGCCCCCTTTGGTAAGAGCATTTATTTATACATTGATATGCGTTTGCAGAACAGAAAAGCGATGATGCGCGATGTGTATCAGGCCTTGTTTTTGCACAAACATTTAAAGAGCTACAAGCTCTACATTCAGGTTTTACACCCCACTAGCCCTAAGTTTTACCACAAATTTTTAGCGCTAGAAACCGAAAGCATTGAAGTGAATTTTGATTTTTACGGGAAAAGTTTTATCCAAAAACTTCATGAAGACCACCAAAAAAAAATGGGCCTAATCGTGGTAGGCAGAGAGCTTTTTTTATCTAAAAAACACCGAAAGGCCTTGTATAAAACAGCCACCCCAGTTTATAAAACCAACACTTCCGGCTTGTTTAAAACCTCTCAAAGCGTGGTGGTTTTGAATGAAAGCTTGGATATTAATGAGGACATGTCTTCAGTGATCTTTGATGTGTCTATGCAAATGGATTTGGGCTTGTTGCTCTATGATTTTGACCCTAACAAGCGCTATAAAAACGAGATTGTCAATCATTATGAAAATTTAGCCAACGCGCTCAACCGCAAGATTGAGATTTTCCAAACCGATATTAGAAATCCTATCATGTATCTCAATTCTTTAAGAAATCCCATTTTGCATTTCATGCCTTTTGAAGAGTGCATCACGCACACGCGCTTTTGGTGGTTTTTATCCACTAAAGTGGAAAAATTAGCGTTTTTAAACGATGATAACCCTCAAATTTTTATCCCTGTAGCGGAGTGAAAGAATGCAAGAAATCTTAATCCCTTTAAAAGAAAAAAGCTATAAAGTGTTTTTGGGGGAACTGCCTGAAATAAAATTGAAACAAAAAGCGCTCATCATTAGCGATAGCATCGTGGCCGGGTTGCATTTGCCCTATTTATTAGAGCGCTTGAAAGCCTTAGAAGTCAGAGTGTGCGTGATAGAGTCTGGGGAAAAATACAAAAATTTTCATTCATTAGAGCGGATCTTAAACAACGCCTTTGAAATGCAATTAAACCGCCATTCTTTAATGATAGCCCTTGGTGGGGGAGTGATAAGCGATATGGTGGGGTTTGCGAGCAGTATTTATTTTAGGGGGATTGATTTTATTAATATCCCTACGACTTTACTCGCTCAAGTGGATGCGAGCGTGGGAGGGAAAACAGGGATCAATACGCCTTATGGCAAGAATTTAATCGGATCGTTCCACCAGCCTAAAGCGGTTTATATTGATTTAGCTTTTTTAAAAACCCTTGAAAAAAGGGAATTTCAAGCAGGGGTGGCTGAAATCATTAAAATGGCGGTGTGTTTTGATAAAAACCTGGTAGAAAGATTGGAAACAAAGGATTTAAAAGATTGTTTAGAAGAAGTAATCTTCCAAAGCGTCAGTATCAAAGCTCAAGTCGTTGTTCAAGATGAAAAAGAGCAAAACATCAGGGCCGGGTTGAACTATGGGCATACCTTTGGGCATGCGATAGAAAACGAGACTGATTATGAGCGATTTTTGCATGGCGAAGCGATCGCTATTGGCATGCGCATGGCGAATGATTTAGCCCTTTCTTTAGGCATGCTCAATTTAAAAGAATACGAACGCATAGAAAATTTATTGAAAAAATTTGATTTGGTATTCAATTACCAAATCCTTGATCTTCAAAAATTTTACGAACGCTTGTTTTTAGACAAAAAAAGCGAGGATAAGACAATCAAATTCATTCTGCCTAAAGGCATTGGAGCGTTTGAAGCGGTCTCTCATATCCCTAAAGAAACGATCATAAAGGTGTTAGAAAAATGGCATTAAGGGTATTATTATTCTTTTGTTTTTTGTTTTTACAAGCAGAAGATAAAAGCCAAGAATTATCATCCATACAAAAACAAATGGCTTTGGTGGATAAAAAACTCGCCAAAGACGATAACGTGTGGTTGAAAAAATTTGAAAACTACAAGATCTACAACCAGATTTATACCGAAAAAGAGAGCGTGAGGCAGGAATTAAGGCGTTTAAAAAACAAAAAAAGCAAGGATTTATTAAAGATTAGCACCTTAGAGCATACCCTAAAGGCTTTAGAGTCCCAACAAAAAATGTTTGAAAGCTATGGGGTCAATCCTTTTAAGGATTTGATAGAGCGTCCCAATATCCCCAATATCCCTAATATCGCTAACCCTATTGCGATCATTGATGGCATTTCTTTCATTAAAAGCATGCGTTTAAAGCATGAAAGTCTTAAAAATAACCAAACTGCTTTAGAAGAAGTTTTAAAGCTTTTAGATCAAAAACACCAGCTTTTAAATGAGTGGCACGCCTTAGACAAAAGCGCGAAACTAAGCGATGAGATTTATCAAACTCAAGCCAAACGCTTAGAATTGCAAGGGGCTCAAAACATTCTAAAAACCACGATCGGGATTTTCCAAAAAGACAGCGATGAAGCTATAAGCATTGTCAAATCTCAAGTTAAAAACCAGCTTTTTAAATTGGTTTATGTGTTTTTAGCGGCCCTTTTGAGCGTGGTGTTTGCGTGGATTTTAAAAATCATTTCCAGCAAATACATTGAAAATAATGAGCGCGTCTATACCGTGAATAAAGCCATTAACTTCGTGAATGTGAGCGTGATCGTTTTAATTTTTCTTTTTTCTTATTTAGAAAATGTTACTTACTTGGTAACGGTTTTAGGCTTTGCGAGCGCGGGCTTAGCGATTGCGATGAAGGATTTATTCATGAGCTTGCTTGGGTGGTTTATTATTTTGATTGGGGGGAGCGTGCATGTGGGTGATAGGGTGCGTATCGCTAAGGGGACGGATATTTTTATTGGCGATGTGTTGGATATTTCTATGTTGCACATTACGATTTTAGAAGATGTAACCTTTACCACTTACACGAATAACAGGAGAGCGGGCCGAATTATCTTTGTGCCTAATAATTATATTTTCACCACCATGTTCGCTAATTACAGCCATTTTGGGATGAAAACGGTTTGGGATGGCGTGGATTTTTGCGTTACATTTGATTCTGATTTTAAAAAAGCGTCTAAAATTGCGCTCAATATCGCTACAGAATTGTCTAAAGAATACACGGATATTACCTATAAACAGCTCAATAAAATGCGCGACCGGTATTCTTTAAGGAGCTTGAGTGTGAAGCCTCGATGCTTTTTGATGCCTGAAAATAACGGGATAAAAATCTCGGTGTGGTATCAAACCAATTCGTATGCAACCATGTCTTTAAGGAGCAAGATTGTGGCTGAAATCGTTGAAGCTTTTTTGAAAGAAGAAAATATTCATATCGCTTATACGACCAGCAAGCTGCTTAAAGTGGATGCTGATGCTCTAGGCGATGGCTTTGGGAATAAAAGGGAACAAAAATGAAAAAAGTCTATTTCAAAACTTTTGGGTGCAGGACGAATCTTTTTGACACGCAAGTGATGGGTGAGAATTTGAAGGACTTTGGCACGACTTTAGAAGAACAAGAAGCCGATATTATTGTAATCAATTCTTGCACCGTAACCAATGGGGCCGATAGCGCGGTAAGAAGCTACGCTAAAAAAATGGCGCGATTAAATAAAGAAGTGCTATTTACTGGCTGTGGGGTGAAAACTCAAGGCAAAGAGCTTTTTGAAAAAGGGTTTTTAAAGGGCGTTTTTGGGCATGACAATAAAGAAAAGATTAACGCGCTTTTACAAGAAAAAAAGCGTTTTTTTATAGATGACAATTTAGAAAACAAGCACCTAGACACCACGATGGTGAGCGAGTTTGTGGGAAAAACCAGGGCGTTTATCAAGATCCAAGAGGGCTGTGATTTTGACTGCAATTATTGCATTATCCCAAGCGTGAGAGGGAGGGCTAGGAGTTTTGAAGAGAGGAAAATTTTAGAGCAAGTGGGCCTTTTATGCTCTAAAGGGGTTCAAGAAGTGGTTTTAACCGGCACCAATGTGGGGAGCTATGGGAAGGATAGAGGAAGCAATATCGCACGATTGATTAAAAAATTAAGCCAGATTGCTGGATTAAAACGCATTAGGATTGGGAGCTTAGAGCCTAATCAAATCAACGATGAATTTTTAGAGCTTTTAGAAGAGGATTTTTTAGAAAAACATTTGCATATCGCTTTACAGCACAGCCATGATTTCATGCTAGAGAGGATGAATAGAAGAAACCGCACCAAAAGCGATAGGGAATTATTAGAGATAATCGCTTCTAAGAATTTTGCTATCGGCACGGATTTTATTGTGGGGCATCCGGGCGAGAGCGAAAGCGTTTTTGAAAAGGCGTTTAAAAATTTAGAGGGCTTGCCTTTAACGCACATCCACCCTTTTATTTACAGCAAGCGAAAAGACACCCCCTCTAGTTTGATGCGTGATAGCGTGAGTTTGGAAGTTTCTAAAAAGCGTTTGAATGCGATTAAAGATTTGATTTTCCATAAAAATAAGGCGTTCAGGCAATTGCAACTCAAGCTCAACACGCCCCTAAAAGCCTTAGTGGAAGCACAAAAAGACGGCGAATTTAAAGCCTTAGATCAATTTTTCAACCCCATTAAAATCAAAAGCGATAAGCCTTTAAGGGCTAGTTTTTTAGAAATCAAAGAGTATGAAATTAAGGAGAGGGAAAACCATGCCGTTTTCTAAATTTTTAGAAAACCTCACCGCTCCCTTTAAACGCATCAAAAACCGCTCGCTTGTTTTGGCGTTAGGGTTTTTGATGCTTACTTTTTGCTTGTTGCTTTTTTTAATCTTAAGCGATGTTTCTAGGCTCATATCGGGTAAGGACTTTTTTTATGTGATCCAATCCCACCCTAAGCAAACTCTAATTGAAGATGAAAATTATTTTTATGCTAACAAGGGTCTTTATAAAACCAACAAAGAAGCTTTTTTAAGGGTTTATAAAATCCCAGAAAGCATGCCCATAGAAAGACGAGAAAATTTAAGCAAGGGTTCTAAAATGAATTTAGCGTTGCTTTTTTTCATTTCTAGCATGCTTTTTGGGATCTTTTGGCGTTTGCCCAAACGATTGGACACTAAAATGAGTTTAGAGAGCGCGCGCAAAAACGAATTAGAAAATGCATTCCAGCGATACGATGTGCTAGGGGTGCGTTTTGAAGATATTGCAGGGGTGGATGAAGTCAAAGAAGAATTACTAGAAGTGATAGATTATTTAAAAAACCCTAAAAAATACCAGGATTTAGGGATTTTTCTCCCTAAAGGCGTGCTTTTAATCGGGCCTCCTGGAGTGGGGAAAACCATGATCGCTAAAGCCTTAGCGAGTGAAGCCAGAGTGCCGTTTTTTTATGAAAGCGGGAGCGCGTTCTCTCAAATTTATGTGGGGGCTGGAGCTAAAAAAGTGCATGAACTTTTCATGCATGCTAAAAGGCATGCCCCATCTATTATTTTTATTGATGAAATTGACGCTTTGGGTAAGGCTAGGGGAGGGCATAGGAGCGATGAAAGAGAGGCCACGCTTAATCAGCTTTTAACCGAAATGGATGGGTTTTTGCAAAACGATGAGGTGGTGGTGATAGGAGCGACTAACCAAATGGAAGTGATGGATGAAGCGCTATTAAGGAGCAAGCGTTTTGATCGGCGTATTTTCATTTCTTTACCGGATTTACTAGAAAGACAAAGCATTTTAGAAAAGCTTTTAGAAAACAAAAAACACGCGCTCAATTATCTTAAGATCGCTAAAATTTGCGTGGGTTTTAGCGGGGCGATGTTGGCGACTTTAATCAATGAAAGCGCTTTAAACGCCCTCAAACACCAACGAAAAGAAATCACTCATGGCGATATTTTGGAAGTGAAAGACAAGATCGCTTATGGCAAGAAAAAGCCCCAAACCTTAGACGAAAACCAAAAGGAATTAGTCGCTCTCTATCAAAGCGCGAAAGCCTTGAGTGCGTATTGGCTAGAAATTGAATTTGATAAAGCGCCAATATTAGGGGAATTTATCGCCTTTAATGAGAATAAAATCCATAGCGAAAGCGAGATTAAAAATTACATTAAAGTGTATTTGAGCGGGACAATTATTTTAGAGTTGCTTTATAAGGAGCGTTATAGTCTGTCTAAACAAGATTTGCAAAAAGCGAAATTTTTGAATGAATTTATGGCTAGCGAGCTTCTTTTAACCCCTACAAAAGAGTCTTTAAGCGTTCTTTATGAAGAGCAATTGGAGTTTTTAAAACCGCAAATTGCGGCTTGCAAGCGATTGAGCGCTCTATTATTGGAGCAAGAATGTTTAGAGCATGCAAACTTCTATGATTTGTTGAATGGGTGAAAATGCGTTTTTTTAGTGGTTTTGGGTTTGTTAATGAAAGCGTTTTGTTTGAAGAGTGGCTTTTAAAAGGGGCTTATGATGTGTCAGGCTTTTCTATGGGAGCGATTAAGGCGATAGAATACGCTTATAATGAAATCTCACAACAGCACCGCATCCATTCCTTATTATTGTTTTCGCCTTGCATGCTAGCGCATAAGAGTTTGGCGTTCAAACGCTTGCAACTTTCTTCGTTTCAAAAAGACCCGCAAAGCTACATGGACAACTTTTATGAAGAAGTGGGCTTGAGCACTCAATTGGAGCGTTTTAAAAAAGAGGCTTCTTTAGAAGAATTAGAATTTTTATTGAATTACAAGTATAGTGATTCTATAATTAGACTTTTATTAGAAAAAGGCGTGAAGATTGAAGTGTTTATCGGGTTAAAAGACAGGATCACTGATATTCAAGCCCTTTTAGAATTTTTTATGCCTTTAGTTCAAGTGTGGCAGTTTAAGGATTGCAACCATTTGTTGCAAAAATCTTAAAAAAGGTGGAAGATGAAAAAATTTGGTTTAGGGGTGTATTTGCTTCTTTTAGGTATTTTGGGCGGCTCTTTGATCATTCTAGGAGCGATAGTCGCGCCCATTGTTTTCAAAGCTTCAAGCATTTTACCTGAATTGAATCTGACTCCCTTTGAGAGCGGGAAACTCATGGCGCAAATCTTTGTGCGTTTCAATTATGTTTTAGGCGCGATCGGTTTTGTGGTGTTACTTTATGAAATCATTTCGTTTATTTATTATAAAAGATCGTTAGTGTATTTGATCCTTGGCGTGGCGATAGGGGCGTTGTGTTTGCTCTTTGTTTTTTATTACACGCCTTATATTTTAAACGCGCAAAAAGTGGGCGAAGCCGCACTTCAAAGCGCTGAATTTGCCCGCTCGCACGCTCAAAGCGAATGGCTGTTTAAGGAATTGTTTGTGCTGGTGTGCACTTTGTTTTTTTTGGCGTTTGTTTGGAAAAAATGCGGTTTGATTTAAAGGGGAGGTTTTACTATCTAGGAAATGAGAGGGTAGCGTTTAATGAAGAAGTTTAAAAAGAAACCAAAAAGTATAAAACGATCGCATCAAAATCAAAAAACAATCTTAAAGCGTCCTTTATGGCTTGCACCTTTACTCATCAGCGGGTTTGCTAGTGGGGCGTATGCTGATGGAACGGATATTTTAGGGCTTAGTTGGGGGGAAAAAAGCCAGAGGGTATGCGTGCATCGTCCATGGTATGCTATATGGAGTTGCGACAAATGGGAGGAAAAAACACAACAATACACAGGAAACCAACTCATCACAAAAACTTGGGCAGGGGGTAATGCGGCTAACTACTACCACTCTCAAAACAACCAAAATATTACAGCCAATTTAAAAAATGATAACGGCACTTATTTTTTAAGCGGTCTGTATAACTACACCGGAGGGGAATATAATGGGGGGAATTTAAATATTGAATTAGGCAATAACGCTACCTTTAATCTAGGTGCGAGTAGTGGGAATAGCTTCACTTCTTGGTATCCTAACGGGCATACTAATGTTACTTTTAGCGCTGGGACTATCAATGTGAATAACAGCGTAGAAGTGGGCAATCGTGTGGGATCGGGAGCTGGCACACACACCGGCACAGCCACTTTAAACTTGAACGCTAATAAGGTTACTATCAATTCCAATATCAGTGCGTTTAAAACTTCGCAAGTGAATGTAGGCAATGCTAACAGCGTTATTACTATCGGTTCGGTTTCTTTAAGTGGGGATACTTGCAGTTCTTTAGCTAGTGTGGGCGTAGGGGCTAATTGCTCCACTTCTGGGCCTAGCTATTCTTTTAAGGGGACGACCAACGCTACTAATACGACCTTTAGCAATGCAAGCGGTAGTTTCACTTTTGAAGAGAACGCCACTTTTAGCGGGGCGAAATGGAATGGGGGGGCATTCACTTTCAATAAAGGATTTAGTGCTACCAATAACACCGCTTTTAATAGCGGTAGTTTTAATTTTAAAGGCACAAGTTCCTTTAATGGTGCGAATTTCAACAACGCTACATACACTTTTGACAATCAAGCCACTTTCCAAAACAGCTCCTTTAATGGGGGGACTTTTACTTTTAGTAACCAAATTAATCCAACTAACAGCGCTCAGCACCCCCAAATTGTGTTTGAAAACAGCTCTTTTAGTGGTGGCGATACCACTCTTAAAGGCTTTGTGAATTTCCAGCAAGCCTTTAACAACTCAAACCACCAACTAACAATCCAAAACGCTTCCTTTAATAACGCCACTTTCAATAATACCGGTAAAATCACTATAGAAAAAGATGCGAGCTTTAATAACACGACATTCAACACTCCTGTTAATACAAACAACATGACCATTAATGGTGGCGTTACTTTAAGCGGTAAGAATGATTTGAACAATGGCTCAACCCTTGATTTTGGGAGTTCTAAAATCACTCTCGCTCAAGGGGCGACTTTTAACCTTACAAGTTTAGGGAGTGAAAAGAGCGTAACGATTTTAAATTCTAGCGGTGGGATCACTTATAACAATCTTTTAACTCATGCGCTTAATGGCCTGACAAACGCTTTAAAAACAACTGAAGGCCCTTCAAAGCCGCAAAGTTTCGCTCAAGGCTTGTGGGATATGATCACTTACAATGGGGTTACCGGGCAGCTTTTGAGCGAAAGCGCTGCAACACCTAAACCCGCTAATGCTTCGCCCTCTGCATCCACTAAAGACTCCCCACAAGTCTATCAAGTGGGCTATAAAATAGGGGATACTATCTACAAACTGCAAGAAACTTTTGGCCCTAATTCCATTATCATCCAGGCTTTAGAGAGCGGAACTTACACGCCACCCCCTACAATCAGCGGATCACAATTTGACTTATCCGCTTCAAATTATATTAATTCTAACATGCCTTGGTATGATCATAAATATTACATCCCCAAATCCCAAAATTTTACAGAGAGCGGGACTTATTACTTGCCGAGCGTTCAAATATGGGGGAGCTACACTAACTCGTTTAAACAGACCTTTAGTGCTAGTGGTAGTAATTTGGTGATTGGGTATAACTCAACATGGACTGGAAATAGCGTTTCTTCTAGCGACACGGTGTCTTTTGGGGACACTTCAGGGAGCGCTCTTAATGGGCATTGCGGGCCTTGGCCCTATTACCAATGCACGGGCACGACTAACGGCACTTATAGCGCTTATCATGTGTATATCACAGCGAATCTGCGTTCTGGCAATCGTATAGGCACCGGTGGGGCAGCCAATCTGGTCTTTAATGGGGTAGATAGTATCAATATCGCTAACGCTACTATCACGCAGCATAACGCTGGGATTTATTCAAGCTCTATGACTTTTTCCACGCAAAACATGGACAATTCGCAGAATTTGAATGGGCTAAACGCTAATGGCAAACTTTCCGTGTATGGCTCAACTTTCACTAACCAAGCCAAAGACGGGAAATTCATTTTCAATGCAGGGCAAGCGGTTTTTGAAAACACCAACTTTAATGGAGGGAGTTACCAATTCAGCGGCGATAGCTTGAATTTTTCAAATAACAACCAGTTCAATAGCGGTTCGTTTGAAATTGGCGCAAAAAACGCTTCGTTCAATAACGCCAACTTTAACAACAGCGCTTCTTTTAATTTCAATAACTCTAACGCAACCACTTCATTTGTGGGGGATTTCACTAACGCTAATTCAAATTTGCAAATCGCCGGGAACGCTGTTTTTGGGAACTCTACTAATGGCTCTCAAAATACCGCTAATTTTAATAATACCGGCTCTGTTAATATTTCTGGGAATGCAACCTTTGATAATGTGGCTTTTAATGGCCCTACGAATACGAGCGTGAAAGGGCAGGTTACTCTCAATAACATCACTTTAAAAAATTTAAACGCTCCTTTGTCTTTTGGCGATGGAACGATTGTTTTTAGCGCTCATTCGGTGATTAATATTGGTGAAGCTATCACTAATGGCAACCCTATCACCCTTGTAAGCTCTTCTAAAGAAATTGAATACAACAACGCTTTCAGTAAAAATCTATGGCAGCTCATCAACTACCAAGGGCATGGGGCAAGCAATGAAAAACTCGTTTCTAGTGCGGGTAATGGCGTCTATGATGTGGTGTATTCTTTCAACAACCAAACCTATAATTTTCAAGAGGTTTTTTCACCCAACAGCATTTCTATCCGGCGTTTGGGCGTTGGCATGGTGTTTGATTATGTGGATATGGAAAAATCGGATCATTTATATTATCAAAACGCTCTCGGTTTTATGACCTACATGCCTAATAGCTATAACAATAATTTAGGGAATGCAAACAACACCATTTACTATTACGACAACAGCATTGATTTTTATGCGAGCGGGAAAACTCTATTCACTAAGGCGGAATTTTCTCAAACATTCACCGGGCAAAACAGCGCGATCGTTTTTGGGGCTAAAAGCATATGGACGAGCTTAAGCGATGTGCCACAATCTAATACCATCATTCGCTTTGGGGACAATAAGGGAGCAGGGAGTAATGATGCGAGCGGGCATTGCTGGAATTTGCAATGCATAGGCTTTATCACAGGGCATTATGAAGCGCAAAAGATTTACATCACCGGCAGTATTGAAAGCGGGAACCGCATTTCTAGCGGTGGGGGCGCGAGCCTTAATTTTAACGGGCTTCAAGGCATTCTTTTAACGAACGCAACTTTGTATAACCGCGCCGCTGGGACGCAAAGCTCTTCTATGAATTTTGTTTCTAATAGCGCGAATATTCAGGCTCAAAACTCCTATTTTATAGACGATACCGCGCAAAATAAAGGCAACCCTAATTTTAGTTTCAACGCTTTGAATTTGGATTTTTCTAACAGCTCTTTTAGAGGCTATGTGGGGACAACGCAGTCTGTTTTTAAATTCAATGCCGTTAATGCGATCAGTTTCACCAACAGCACGAATTTAAGCTCTGGTTTGTATCAAATGCAAGCTCAAAGCGTGTTGTTTGACAATTCCAATTTAAGCGTTTCAGTGGGGACAAGCAGTATTAAAGCCAATGCGATCAGTCTTTCTCAAAACGCCTCTATCAATGCGAGCAACCATTCAACCTTGGAACTCCAAGGCGATTTGAATTTGAACGACACCAGCTCGCTCAACCTCAACCAAAGCACTATCAATGTGTCTAACAACGCCACGATCAACGATTATGCGAGTTTGATTGCTAGTAATAACGCTCATCTTAATTTTAACGGAGCGGTTAATTTCAATTCAGCGAATATTACTACGAGTTTGAGTAATTCCTCTATCGTGTTTAAGGGAGCGAGCTCTTTAGGAGGGCAGTTTAATTTAAGCAATAACTCTTCTTTAGATTTTCAAGGCTCTAGCGCTATCACCTCTAACACGGCGTTTAATTTCTATGATAACGCTTTTTCTCAAAGCCCCATCACGTTCCATCAAGCCCTTGATATTAAAGCGCCCTTAAGTTTAGGAGGCAACCTCTTAAACCCTAACAATAACAGCGTGCTGAATTTGAAAAACAGCCAGCTTGTTTTTGGCGATCAAGGGAGTTTGAATATCGCTAACATTGATTTACTAAGCGATCTAAACGATAATAAAAATCGTGTGTATAACATCATTCAAGCGGACATGAATAGTAATTGGTATGAGCGTATCAGCTTCTTTGGCATGCGCGTCAATGACGGGATTTATGATGCTAAAAACCAAACTTATAGTTTCACTAACCCCCTTAATAACGCCCTAAAAATCACCGAGAGCTTTAAAAATAACCAACTAAGCGTTACGCTCTCTCAAATCCCGGGTATTAAAAACACGCTCTATAACATTGGCTCTGAAATCTTTAACTACCAAAAAGTCTATAACAACGCTAATGGCGTGTATTCTTATAGCGATGATGCACAAGGCGTGTTTTATCTCACAAGCAGCGTGAAAGGCTATTACAACCCCAACCAATCCTATCAAGCTAACGGCAGTAACAACACTACGAAAAATAACAATCTAAGCTCTGAGTCTTCTGTCGTCTCGCAAACCTATAACGCGCAAGGCAACCCTATTAGCGCGTTGCACATCTATAACAAGGGTTATGATTTCAATAATATCAAAGCGTTAGGCCAAATGGTGCTCAAACTCTACCCTGAAATCAAAAAGATATTAGGGAATGATTTTTCGCTTTCAAGTTTGAGCGGTTTAAAAGGCGATGCACTAAACCAGCTTACCAAACTCATCACGCCTAGCGATTGGAAAAACATTAACGAGTTGATTGATAACGCAAACAATTCGGTGGTGCAAAATTTCAATAACGGCGCTTTGATTATAGGAGCGACTAAAATAGGGCAAACAGACACCAATAGTGCGGTGGTTTTTGGGGGTTTGGGCTATCAAAAGCCTTGCGATTATACTGATATTGTGTGCCAAAAATTTAGAGGCACTTATTTGGGGCAGCTTTTGGAGTCTAGCTCGGCTGATTTGGGCTATATTGACACGACTTTTAACGCTAAAGAAATTTATCTTACCGGCACTTTAGGGAGCGGGAACGCATGGGGGACTGGGGGGAGCGCTAGCGTAACTTTTAACAGCCAAACTTCGCTCATTCTCAACCAGGCTAATATTGTAAGCTCGCAAACCGATGGGATTTTTAGCATGCTAGGCCAAGAGGGCATTAATAAGGTTTTCAATCAAGCCGGGCTCGCTAATATTTTGGGCGAAGTGGCGGTGCAATCCATTAACAAAGCCGGGGGATTAGGGAATTTGATAGCGGATGTATTAGGGAGTGATAGCGTGATTGGAGGGCATTTAACGCCTGAACAAAAAAATCAAACCCTAAGCCAGCTTTTGGGGCAGAATAATTTTGATAACCTCATGAACGATAGCGGTTTGAACACGGCGATTAAGGATTTGATCAGACAAAAATTAGGCTTTTGGACCGGGTTAGTGGGGGGATTAGCCGGACTAGGGGGCATTGATTTGCAAAACCCTGAAAAGCTTATAGGCAGCATGTCCATCAATGATTTATTGAGTAAAAAAGGGTTGTTCAATCAGATCACCGGCTTTATTTCCGCTAACGATATAGGGCAAATCATAAGCGTGATGCTGCAAGATATTGTCAAACCGAGCGACGCTTTAAAAAACGATGTAGCCGCTTTGGGCAAACAAATGATTGGCGAATTTTTAGGCCAAGACGCACTCAATTCTTTAGAAAGCTTGCTGCAAAACCAGCAGATTAAAAGCGTTTTAGACAAAATCCTAGCGGCTAAAGGTTTAGGGTCTATTTATGAACAAGGTTTGGGGGATTTGATCCCTAATCTTGGTAAAAAGGGGCTCTTCGCTCCCTATGGCTTGAGTCAAGTGTGGCAAAAAGGGGATTTTAGTTTCAACGCGCAAGGCAATGTTTTTGTGCAAAATTCCACTTTCTCTAACGCTAATGGAGGCACGCTTAGTTTTAACGCAGGGAATTCGCTTATTTTTGCCGGAAACAATCATATTTCATTCACTAACCACGCTGGAACGCTCAATTTATTGTCTAATCAAGTTTCTAACATTAACATCACCACGCTTGATGCCAGCAACGGCCTTAAGATTAACGCCGCTAGTAACAATGTTTCCGTGTCTCAAGGCAATCTGTTTATCAACGCTAGTTGCATGCAACTAAGCGATCCAACTACAGCTAGCGCCACAAACCCTTGCGCGTTTAGCGCCCAAAGCGCGAATGGCGCTTCTTCTAGTAATGCGTCAAATAACGCGCCAATCGCCTTGAACAATAACGATGAGAGCTTGATAATTACGGCGAATGATTTCAATTTTTCAGGCAATATTTACGCTAACGGGGTGGTTGATTTTTCAAAGATTAAAGGCTCTGCAAACGTTAAAAACCTGTATCTTTACAATAACGCTCAATTCCAAGCCAACAACCTTATTATTTCCAACCAAGCGGTGTTAGAGAACAACGCTAGCTTTGTAACGAATAACTTAAACATTCAAGGAGCGTTTAACAACAACGCCACGCAAAAAATAGAGGTGCTTCAAAATTTAGTGATCGCTTCAAACGCTTCTTTAAGCACCGGGATTTATGGGTTAGAAGTAGGGGGGGCTTTGAATAATTTGGGAACGATCCATTTTAATTTAGAAAATTCTCAAACGCCTGTAAATCCGCTCATTCAAGCAGAGGGGATCATTAATCTCAACACCGCCCAAACGCCTTTTATGAATGTCAGCGTGGCTAATGGCGGAACTTACACTTTATTAAAAAGCAGCCGTTACATTGATTACAATATCAACCCTAATAGCTTGCAATCGTATTTGAAGCTCTATACCTTAATCAATATCAACGGAAACCACATAGAGGAAAAAAACGGCGTATTGACTTATTTGGGCCAACGGGTTTTATTACAAGATAAGGGGTTATTATTGAGCGTAGCGTTGCCCAACTCAAACAACGCCCATCAAAACAACATTTTAAGCCTTTCTGTTCTTCATGACCAGATTAAAATGTCTTATGGCAACAAGATCATGGACTTTACCCCCCCTACCTTACAAGATTACATTGCGGGCATTCAAGGGCAAAGCGCACTCAATCAAATTGAAGCTGTTGGGGGGAACGCTATCAAGTGGCTTTCAACATTGATGATAGACACTAAAGAAAACCCGCTTTTTGCACCAATTTATTTAGAAAACCACTCTTTGAATGAAATCTTAGACGCAACAAAAGATCTTCAAAACACCGCAAGCTTGATTTCTAACCCTAATTTTAGGGATAACGCTACCAACCTTTTAGAATTGGCGAGTTACACCCAACAAACCAGCCGTTTAACAAAACTCTCTGATTTTAGGGCTAGAGAGGGAGAGTCTGATTTTTCTAATCGCTTGTTAGAGCTTAAAAACAAGCGTTTTAGCGATCCTAACCCTAGCGAGGTTTTTGTCAGACACTCTCAACTCAGCAAACACCAAAATAACCTTTGGGTTCAAGGGGTGGGAGGAGCGAGCTTTATTTCTGGGGGCAATGGCACGCTTTATGGCTTGAATGTGGGCTATGATCGGTTGGTTAAAAATGTGATCCTTGGGGGTTATGTGGCTTATGGCTATAGCGACTTTAATGGGAACATCATGCATTCTTTGGGTAATAATGTGGATGTGGGGATGTATGCGAGGGCTTTTTTAAAAAGAAACGAATTCACTTTGAGCGCGAATGAAACTTATGGAGGCAATGCAACTAGTATCAATTCTTCTAATTCTTTGCTCTCTGTGTTGAACCAACGCTACAACTACAACACCTGGACAACGAGCGTGAATGGGAATTACGGCTATGATTTCATGTTCAAACAAAAAAGCGTGGTGCTAAAACCTCAAGTGGACTTGAGCTATCATTTCATAGGCTTGAGCGGGATGAAAGGCAATGATGCCGCTTACAAACAATTTCTCATGCATTCAAACCCCTCTAACGAATCGGTTTTAACGCTCAACATGGGGTTGGAGAGCCGTAAATATTTTGGTCAAAATTCCTATTATTTTGTAACGGCGAGACTAGGTAGGGATCTTTTGATCAAATCTAAAGGCGGCAATACGGTGCGTTTTGTGGGCGAAAACACTTTATTGTATCGCAAGGGGGAAGTTTTTAACACTTTTGCGAGCGTGATCACAGGAGGCGAAATGCATTTGTGGCGTTTGATGTATGTGAATGCGGGGGTGGGGCTTAAGATGGGCTTACAATACCAAGACATTAATATAACCGGGAATGTGGGCATGCGAGTGGCGTTTTAGCTTTTTTGCTATAATGCTTCGTTCAAATTTTATGGTTAGGTTTTTCCATGTTTAATTATGAAGAGCTGTTTCAAACTTATAAAACCCCTTTTTACCTCTATGATTTTGACAAAATCAAACAGGCTTTTTTGAATTATAAAGAAGCGTTTAAGGGGCGTAAATCTTTGATTTGCTACGCTTTAAAGGCGAATTCCAATTTGAGTATCCTCTCTTTATTGGCGCATTTAGAGAGTGGGGCGGATTGCGTTTCTATAGGCGAGATACACAGGGCTTTAAAAGCCGGGATCAAGCCTTATAGGATCGTGTTTAGCGGGGTGGGTAAGAGCGCGTTTGAAATAGAGCAAGCCCTAAAACTCAACATTTTATTTTTGAATGTAGAAAGTTTTATGGAATTAAAAACGATTGAAACAATCGCTCAATCTTTAGGGATAAAGGCTAGGATTTCCATTCGAATCAACCCTAACATTGACGCTAAAACGCACCCCTATATTTCTACCGGTTTGAAAGAAAATAAGTTCGGTGTGGGAGAAAAAGAAGCTTTAGAAATGTTTCTTTGGGCTAAAAAAAGCGCGTTTTTAGAGCCTGTTAGCGTGCATTTTCATATCGGCTCGCAGCTCTTAGATTTAGAGCCGATTATAGAAGCGAGCCAAAAGGTGGCTAAAATCGCTAAATCTTTGATCGCGCTAGGGATAGATTTGCGTTTTTTTGATGTGGGCGGAGGCATTGGCGTGAGCTATGAAAATGAAGAAACGATCAAGCTTTATGATTACGCGCAAGGGATTTTAAACGCGCTTCAAGGCTTGGATTTGACCATTATTTGTGAGCCAGGCCGCTCGATCGTGGCTGAGAGTGGGGAATTGATCACGCAGGTTTTGTATGAAAAAAAGGCTCAAAACAAGCGCTTTGTAATCGTAGATGCGGGCATGAATGATTTTTTACGCCCCAGTTTGTATCATGCTAAACATGCCATAAGGGTTATAACGCCCTCTAAGGGGCGTGAGATCTCGCTTTGCGATGTGGTAGGGCCTGTGTGCGAGAGCAGCGACACTTTTTTAAAAGACGCCAATTTGCCAGAATTAGAGCCAGGCGATAAATTAGCCATAGAAAAGGTTGGGGCTTATGGCTCTAGCATGGCCAGTCAATACAATTCGCGCCCCAAACTCTTAGAATTAGCCCTAGAAGATCACAAAATCAGAGTGATAAGAAAAAGAGAGGCTTTAGAAGATTTATGGCGGCTAGAAGAAGAAGGCTTAAAAGGGGTTTGATTAGATGCAAAAGAATTTGGATAGTCTTTTAGAAAATTTAAGGGCTGAAATTGATTTATTGGATAATGAATTAAGCGATCTTTTAGACAAACGCTTAGAAATCGCTTTAAAAATCGCTCTCATCAAACAAGAAAGCCCCATTTATTGCCCTAAAAGAGAGCAAGAAATTTTAAAACGACTCAGCCAAAGGGACTTCAAACATTTGAATGGAGAAATTCTTACGGGTTTTTATACAGAGGTTTTTAAGATTTCTAGAAAATTTCAAGAAAACGCCCTCAAAGAGTTAAAAAAATAAAAGAGAGTTGTTATGTTTGAAAAAATTACCCTAGCGCATAAGGACTTGTTTTTAAGGTTTTTAAGCGCTCAAAAAATTGTTTTATCAGATGTGAGTTTTACCAATTGCTTTTTATGGCAGCACGCAAGGCTCATTCAAGTGGCGGTGATTAGGGATTGCTTGGTGATTCAAACCACTTATGAAAACCAAAAACCCTTTTATTTCTATCCTATCGGTAAGAGGCCGCATGAATGCGTAAAAGAGCTTTTGAAATTAGAAAAAAATTTAAGATTCCACTCCCTGACTTTAGAGCAAAAAGACGATTTGAAAGACAATTTTGTAGGGGTGTTTGATTTCACTTACAACCGAGACAGGAGCGATTATGTTTATTCTATTGAAGAACTAATCGCGCTCAAAGGGAAAAAATACCATAAGAAAAAAAACCACCTAAACCAGTTTTTAACCAATTATGCGAATTTTGTTTATGAAAAAATTTCTCCTCAAAATAAAAAGGAAGTTTTAGAAGCCTCTAAAGCGTGGTTTTTAGAAAGCCAAACCGATGATATAGGGTTAATCAACGAAAATAAGGGCATTCAAAGCGTTTTAGAAAATTATGAAAGTTTGGATTTAAAGGGGGGGCTTATTAGGGTTAATGGGGAAATAGTCTCGTTTAGTTTTGGGGAAGTTTTAAACGAAGAGAGCGCGCTCATCCACATTGAAAAAGCCCGCACAGATATTGCAGGCGCGTATCAAATCATCAACCAACAATTGCTTTTGAATGAATTTAGCCATTTAACTTACGCTAACAGAGAAGAAGATCTAGGATTAGAGGGCTTAAGAAGGTCTAAAATGAGCTATAACCCGGTGTTTTTGATAGACAAATACGAAGCCGTTGCTAGAAATTAAATGATTTTTGGGGATTTTAAATATCAAAAAAGCGTTAAAAAACTCACAGCCACTAATTTCAATGAGCTTAAAAACGCCCTGGATTTCATCTCTCAAAATAGGGGGAGGGGGTATTTTGTGGGGTATCTTTTGTATGAAGCGCGTTTAGCGTTTTTAGATGAAAATTTTCAAAGCCAAACCCCTTTTTTGTATTTTGAACAATTTTTAGAAAGAAAAAAATATTCTTTAGAGCCTTTAAAAGAGCATGCGTTTTACCCTAAAATCCACAGCCCTTTAGATCAAAAAACTTATTTCAAGCAGTTTAAAGCCGTTAAGGAGCATCTCAAAAACGGCGATACCTATCAAGTGAATCTCACGATGGATTTATTTTTAGACACTAAAGCCAAACCAAAGCGCGTTTTTAAGGAAGTGGTACACAACCAAAACACGCCTTTTAAGGCTTTGATAGAAAATGAGTTTGGGAGTATTTTAAGCTTTTCGCCGGAATTGTTTTTTGAATTAGAGTTTTTAGACACAGCGATTAAGATTATCACAAAACCCATGAAAGGCACGATCGCTCGCTCAAATAATCCCTTGATAGATGAAAAAAACCGATTGTTTTTGCAAAATGACGACAAAAACAGAAGCGAAAATGTGATGATCGTGGATTTATTGCGTAACGATTTGAGCCGCTTGGCTTTAAAAAATAGCGTGAAAGTCAATCAATTGTTTGAAATTATTAGCTTGCCGAGCGTGTATCAAATGATAAGCGAGATTGAAGCTCAATTGCCCCTAAAAACCAGCTTGTTTGAAATTTTTAAGGCGTTGTTCCCTTGTGGCTCTGTGACCGGATGCCCTAAAATAAAAACCATGCAAATCATTGAAGATTTAGAAAAACGCCCTAGGGGGGTGTATTGCGGGGCGATAGGCATGGTTGGAGAAAAAAAAGCCCTTTTTAGCGTGCCTATCCGCACTTTAGAAAAAAGAACGCATGAAGATTTTTTGCATTTGGGGGTAGGGAGTGGGGTAACTTATCAAAGTAAAGCGCCAAAGGAATATGAAGAGAGCTTTTTAAAATCCTTTTTTGTGATGCCCAAAATAGAATTTGAGATCGTGGAGACGATGAAAATTATCAAAAAGGATCAAAAATTAGAGATCAATAATAAAAACGCCCATAAAGAACGCTTAATGAATAGCGCCCAATACTTTAACTTTAAATACGATGAAAATCTTTTAGACTTTGAATTAGAAAAAGAAGGGGTTTTAAGGGTTTTACTCAACAAAAAGGGCAAGCTCATTAAAGAATACAAAACCTTAGAGCCTTTAAAAAGCTTAGAAGTCCGTTTGAGTGAAGCCCCCATTGATAAACACAATGATTTTTTATACCATAAGACCACTTACGCCCCTTTTTATCAAAAGGCTCGAGCGCTCATTAAAAAAGGCGTTATGTTTGATGAAATCTTTTATAACCAGGATCTAGAACTCACTGAGGGCGCTAGGAGCAACCTTATTTTAGAAATCCATAATAAGCTTTTAACCCCTTATTTCAGCGCGGGCGCGTTAAACGGGACGGGTGTAATGGGGCTTTTAAAAAAAGGTCTTGTTGAGCATGCCCCTTTAAAATTACAAGACTTGCAAAGAGCGGCTAAAATCTATTGCATTAACGCGCTATATGGCTTAGTGGAAGTGAAAATCAAATAACCATAAAAATAGAAGCGGCTAAAACCTCATTTTTAGAAATAGGTTACTAAATGGAGCAAAAAAGTTAAAACTCGCCCACAATAATCATAATGATTAAAGTTTTCATATTCATTATAAATCCGTTTACACAATTATTTTATAAATTCAAGTAGAGGGTTTGTAGGAACTCTCATCAAAAAACAAGGAACATAATATGAGACATGGAGATATTAGTAGCAGCCCCGATACTGTGGGTGTAGCGGTAGTTAATTATAAGATGCCTAGACTCCACACTAAAGAACAAGTGTTGGAAAATTGTCGCAATATCGCTAAGGTGATTGGTGGGGTCAAACAAGGTTTGCCCGGATTGGATCTGATTATTTTCCCTGAATACAGCACGCATGGGATTATGTATGACAGACAAGAAATGTTTGACACAGCTGCAAGCGTTCCTGGAGAAGAAACCGCAATCTTTGCTGAGGCTTGTAAGAAAAACAAGGTTTGGGGAGTGTTCTCTTTAACTGGGGAAAAACATGAGCAAGCTAAAAAGAATCCTTATAACACTTTGATTCTTGTCAATGATAAGGGTGAGATCGTGCAAAAATACCGCAAAATCTTGCCTTGGTGCCCTATTGAATGCTGGTATCCTGGGGATAAAACTTATGTGGTTGATGGGCCTAAGGGCTTGAAAGTTTCTTTGATCATTTGCGATGATGGGAACTACCCTGAAATTTGGCGCGATTGCGCGATGCGTGGGGCAGAACTCATTGTGCGCTGTCAAGGTTACATGTATCCGGCCAAGGAGCAACAAATTGCGATAGTGAAAGCTATGGCGTGGGCTAATCAATGTTATGTAGCGGTAGCGAATGCGACCGGCTTTGATGGGGTGTATTCCTATTTTGGGCATTCTAGCATTATTGGTTTTGACGGGCATACTTTGGGCGAATGCGGGGAAGAAGAAAATGGTCTTCAATACGCTCAGCTTTCTGTGCAACAAATCCGTGATGCGAGGAAATACGACCAAAGCCAAAACCAACTCTTCAAACTCTTACACAGAGGTTATAGTGGGGTTTTTGCTAGTGGCGATGGGGATAAGGGTGTGGCGGAATGCCCTTTTGAGTTCTATAAAACTTGGGTTAATGACCCCAAAAAAGCTCAAGAAAATGTAGAAAAATTCACTCGCCCAAGCGTGGGTGTGGCCGCTTGTCCTGTAGGCGATTTGCCTACGAAATAAAGGGCAAAAGGAGGGGGGCTTCATAGAAGCTTAAAAGGCATTTTAATACCTCTTTTTAGAACGCTTAAAAACCATCAAAAGATTACAAGTATTTCGTTAAAGACAAATTATTGATTTTGTTCGTGGAAGCCAGAACAGCGTTATAATTGTTGGTGAGATTGGAAAACTTGTTATAAGTTTCTGCCATATCCGTGCCGGTCGTTTCCCCACGAATGCTTTGAACTTGCGTTTTTAAAACTTCATTACGCCTGATAATGTTCTCAAACGCCTTACCATGAGCGCCGTTTTTAGCGATCATTTTTTCTATGTGATCGCTCAAGTGATCTATAAGGGTGATGCCGTTTTGAATGCCTAAATTACGCATATCGCTAGAATAAGTATCCCCTAAAGCGTCCGGGCGATAAATCCCTTTTCTTACAGAAGTGATAATATTTTCTAATTGATCAAAAAAATTCACGCTTGGCTTGTCAATAATTAAAGCGTTATTAGCGTTTAATTTAAGGCTTGGTTTGTCGCTGTGCAAGGCGTTTTGAGAAAAATCATTCGCGTCTTTATCAAAAAGCATGAACTGCATTTTGGTGTTTGAATGCATGTTGTCTTGGATAATGACTTTACCCTCTTCATTCAAATTAATAGAAAGGTTGTCTTTAGCTTGTTTTAACAATCCAATAAATTGCTCCTTGCTTTCTTTTGAAGTGGGGTTATCGCTGATTTGTTGGTAGATTGCAGGGTCAGTATTGCTGTAATTGAGCGCGATACTCATCGCATCCATGAGCTGCCTGTAAGTGACTTCATTGGGTTTAGACGCTTGAATGTCAGCGGTTGTGGGGTCATAAAGCGGGATTTTAACGCCATTAGGCAAACTCAAAAAAGCCCCATTAGGATCCAAGTTTATTTGCGCTTCTAAAAACGAACCATTCACATCGTTTAATTTCATGTTAAAAACGCTATTTTCTAAACTCCCCTTAGAGACTTCACTCAGTTTAGTAGAGCCATTAGCCGCGCCATTTTGAGCGATCTGAGCGACATTGCTTTCTAATTTTGCCCCTTCTTTATTGAAGTAGGTTTTTTGGTATTCGCTCGCGTTATTAGTGGGGATACCGGCCACTTCCAGCCCTTTTTGATCCAAGGTGCTTAAGGCAAAAGAAATAGGCGATTCTTTAGAAGAATTGTCAATGATCCTCAAACGCCCGTTGGTTGCAATTTCCACATCCACTTCATTATTGAAGCGTTCTTTGATTGCGTCTTTCAAATCTTTAATCGTAGAATTTTTCACATCTAAAAGAATGGGAATATCCAAATTAATAGGGAGGTTTGGGATTTGAATAGCGCTTGTATCGCCCAAACGGCTGGCGTTGATTTTTAAAGTTTCCACCTTATCGCCAAAAATCTCGCTCAATTTAGTGTTTTTGTTGGCTAAAACATTGTCTTTAGTGATAAACACGCTAGGGATTTCAAGCACCTTGGGATTATACATGTTAGGCACCGCTTTAACTTGGCTCAAACTCCTATCCGTTACAAACGCGCTTTTGACATACTCAGTAACCCTTTTAGCGCTCGAACGCAAGGCGTCTAAATCATCAAAATCCCCATCGCTAGAAATCAAATGAAAATCCAAATTTTCACTGCCGGGGGTTAGGTTTTTAATCTCAATTTGCCCCCAATTGTTCAAACTCACATCCACGACTTTATTTTGCGAAGTGTTCCCATAAGCGTGAGCGATTTTATCCAACAAATCGCTCACTTTAGTCGCACTCTCTTTGTTTTGATAGGCTTTATCCAGCACGAATTTTTCTTTAAAACTAGAGCCATCAGGCCTAACGCCTTGCAAATAAAAAAACTCTTTAGGGTCATTGGTGGGATCTTTATCGTTATCGCCGATGAGTTCTCGTAAGGTATCGCTGGGTTTAATGAAAACTTCTTCAGGCAATGAAGAATGCTCTAAAGCGTCCATCACATCAGGGTGGAGCTTGTTTTGATTGAGTAATTTAATGTTGGTGGTAATGAGTTTGTGTTTGTCTTTATCCGCGCCTAAAAACAAATCTTGCCCGCTGATATTATAAGGCACAAGGTTATCAGAGCTAATAAGCGCGTTTAAATCTTCGCCATTGCCATGGTATTTCCCATTACTATCAATGGGGGGTCTATCCACCTTACTGCCCCCAAATAAAAATTCCCCCCCTATAGAAGTGTTAGCAACATTTATCATATGCTCTTTTAAGCGTTCTAAATCGTTAGCGATAGCGGCGCGAGAAGTTTCTGAATGCACATCGTTAGCGGATTGGATGAGTTTGGTTTTAAACGCCTCCATCGTTTTAGAAAATTCTTGCAAGGCTTTGTCGGTATTGAGCGTTGAAGTGTAAGCGTTTTGGGCCACATCAATGCCTTGATCTAAGGTGTTTTCTTCGTATTGGAATTTTAAATTCTGGTTGTTAATGTCGCTGTTTTGATAACCATAACGGATTTTTAGCCCTGAAGCGATCTGCGTGTTAGCGTCATTGATTTTATTTTGTAAAGCGTTTTGGTAGTGATTCATTTGGTTGTATTTTGAGCCAAAGGTAACGCGCATGATCAAATCCTTATTGGTTTTTTAACAAACAAGCTAAAAGTATTCCAAAATAAGCTTAATAACAATTGCGAGTGGTTTGAGTGGGGCAATGCGGAGGAATAATGGCGGGTTAAATGGGGTGTTTTTGAGTAAAAAAATTCTTTTAATATGAATTTAAACTAAATTTAAAGTTAAATTTTAGCAAATACTCACTATAATAAGCGTTTATTTTAAAAAGAGCGTTCAATTTTTAAGGAATAGAAATGTCATACGCAATATTCAAGCATGGCGGTAAGCAATATAAAGTCGTTGAAGGCGATATTGTTTTATTGGATAAAATGAATAAAGAGCCTAAGGCTTTAGTGGAATTAGTGGAAGTGTTAGCCGTATCCAAAGAGGGCAAACTCTCTTGCGGGAAACCCTTTGTGAATGGGGCTAAAATTGAAGCGGAAGTGATCAATGAAGGGCGTAGCAAAAAAGTCATCACTTTCAAAAAACGCCGCCGAAAAGACAGCAAAACCAAGCGTGGTTTTAGAAGAGATTTCACTCGTGTGAGAATCACTAAAATTGTAGCATAAGGAGTATTAAACAATGGCACACAAGAAAGGTCAAGGGAGCACGCAGAATAACAGAGATTCTGCAGGAAGACGCTTAGGCGTGAAAAAATTTGGCTCAGAATTTGTGAGAGCAGGGAATATCATCGTGCGCCAAAGAGGCACTAAAATGCACCCCGGTAATAATGTGGGCATGGGGAAAGACCATACCTTATACGCGCTCATAGATGGCGTTGTGAAGTTTGAGCATAAAGACAGAAGCCGCAAAAAGGTTTCTGTAGTTAGTGGGAATTTTGGGGAGTAGGGTAACCTTTAAAGGTTAATTAAACCTTTGGGTGTTTGTCAAACGCCTATAAACGCAATAAAATATTTATAATTTAGATCTCTATCCTTTATAGAATTTGTTGTGGAGACTGGCTTATGAATAATGTTTTTGTTAAGGGTTTGTTTTTTTTTCTTTTATTGTTTGGGTCTTTTTTGAAAGCTTCAGAAAGCCCAAACGCCACTCTTAATCCATCTAAAGAAAATATTTCTGTTGAAGAACAAAAGCGTTTTGGAGGCGTTTTAGTTTTTGCAAGAGGCGCTGATGGATCGAGCATGGATCCGGCTTTAGTAACTGATGGCGAAAGCTATGTGGCAACGGGCAATATTTATGACACGCTCGTGCAATTCAAATACGGCACCACAGAAATTGAACCGGCCTTAGCGACAAGCTGGGACATATCCCCAGATGGTCTTGTATATACCTTTCATTTACGCAAAGGGGTTTATTTCCACCAGACGAAGTATTGGAATAAAAAAGTGGAGTTTAGCGCTAAAGACGTGCTGTTTTCTTTTGAGCGCCAGATGGATAAGGCTAAACGATACTATAGCCCGGGGGCTAAAAGCTATAAGTATTGGGAAGGCATGGGCATGTCTCATATTATCAAGAGCATTGAAGCTTTAGATGATTACACGATTAAATTCACGCTTAATGGGCCAGAAGCTCCGTTTTTAGCCAATTTAGGCATGGATTTTTTGAGCATTTTGAGTAAGGATTACGCTGATTATTTGGCTCAAAACAATAAAAAAGACGAGTTGGCTAAAAAACCTGTTGGGACAGGGCCTTTCAAATTCTTTTTGTGGAATAAAGATGAAAAAATCATTCTGGTCAAAAACCAGGATTATTGGGGGCCTAAAGCTTATTTGGACAAAGTGGTGGTGCGCACCATTCCTAATTCTTCCACTCGTGCCCTGGCGTTAAGAACTGGCGAAATCATGCTCATGACCGGGCCTAACCTCAATGAAGTGGAGCAGTTAGAAAAACTTCCTAATATCGTGGTGGATAAAAGCCCCGGGCTGATCGCTAATTGGCTTTCATTAAACACGCAAAAAAAGTATTTTAACAACCCTTTAGTGCGTTTAGCTATCAATCATGCGATTAATGTGGATGATTACATTAAGGTGATTTATGAAGGCTTTGCTCAAAAGATGGTCAATCCTTTCCCGCCCACTATATGGGGTTATAACTACAACATCAAACCCTATGAATACGATTTGAAAAAGGCTAAAGAGTTACTGAAACAAGCGGGGTATCCTAACGGCTTTAAAACCACTATTTTTACCACTTCCACTCGTAACCCAAAAGGAGCGGTGTTCATACAAGCGAGCTTGGCTAAAATTGGCATTGATGTGAAAATTGAAGTGTATGAGTGGGGGGCTTATTTGAAAAGAACGGGCCTGGGCGAACATGAAATGGCGTTTGCAGGCTGGATGGCAGACATTGCGGATCCGGATAATTTCTTATACACCTTATGGAGCAAGCAAGCTGCTTCAGCTATACCCACTCAAAATGGTTCCTTTTATAAGAGCGACGCCTTTTCCGATCTGCTCATAAAGGCTAAACGGGTTTCGGATCAAAAGGAGAGGGAAGCCCTTTATTTAAAGGCTCAAGAAATTATCCATAAAGACGCGCCCTATGTGCCTTTAGCTTATCCTTATTCAGTGGTGCCGCACTTGTCTAAAGTCAAAGGCTATAAAACGACCGGAGTGAGCGTGAATCGCTTCTTTAAGGTGTATTTAGAAAAATGAAAGGGGTTGCATGCTGAGTTTTATCATTAAGCGTATTTTGTGGGCGATTCCCACGCTGTTTGGAGTGAGCATTATCGTGTTTATGATGGTGCATTTAGTGCCAGGAGATCCGGCGTTAGTGATTTTAGGCGAAAAGGCCAATCAAGCCGCTATTGACGCTTTAAGGGAGCAATTTGGCTTGAATAAGCCCTTGATAGAGCAGTATTTTTTCTTTATCAATAATGTGTTGCATGGCAATTTTGGCACTTCTATCATGACTGGTGAGCCTGTGATGCATGAGTTTTGGCAACGATTCCCGGCTACGGTGGAATTGGCTTTGATCGCTTTGTTTATGGCTCTTGTTTTGGGTATTAGCGTTGGCGTGTTAGCGGCGATCAAACGCTATAGCGTGTTTGATTATTCCAGCATGACTTTCGCTTTAGCCGGGATTTCTATGCCCGTGTTTTGGCTAGGGCTTATGCTGATTTATATCTTTAGCGTGCAATTGGGGTGGTTGCCTGTTTTTGGGCGTTTGAGCGATGTGTATTATTTAGATGGCCCTACAGGTCTTTATTTGATAGACAGCTTGATTGCAAGGGATTATGGGGCGTTTGTGGATACGATCAAGCACTTGATTTTGCCTAGCATTGTGTTAGCCACGGTTTCTACCGCTGTTATTGCCAGAATGACTCGCGCGAGCATGGCAGAAGTGTCTAAAGAAGATTATGTGCGCACCGCTAAAGCTAAGGGGTGTAGCTCCTTTAGGGTGATTTTTGTGCACACTTTGCGTAACGCTTTAATCCCTGTAACGACTATCGCAGGCTTGATGCTGGCTGGGCTTTTAGGGGGGAGCATGATAACTGAAACGGTTTTCTCATGGCCTGGGATTGGCAAGTGGATCGTTAATGCGCTCAACCAACGCGATTTCCCGATTATCCAGTCCATGTCTTTGATTATCGCCATGATGTATATTGGGGCTAATCTCTTAGTGGATATTTTATACGCTTTTATTGATCCTAGAATAAGGTTGTCATAATGGAGTCTTTTAGAGAGTTTATCCAACAATTCAAAAAAAATAAGGCGGCTGTCGTTGGGGCATGGATTGTGCTTTTGTTGGTGGTTTGCGCTGTTTTTGCGCCCCTTTTAGCCCCGCATGATCCTTATGTGCAAAACGCACAAGATCGCCTTTTAAAGCCTATATGGGAGCATGGGGGGAATGCCAAATACCTTTTAGGCACCGATGATTTGGGGCGCGATATTTTGAGCCGCTTGATCTATGGGGCCAGGATTTCTTTAACCATAGGGATTGTTTCTATGGGGATTGCAGTCTTTTTTGGCACGATATTAGGGCTAATAGCGGGGTATTTTGGAGGGAAAACAGATGCAATTATCATGCGTATCATGGACATCATGTTCGCTTTGCCCTCCATTTTATTGATCGTCATTGTGGTCGCGGTGTTAGGGCCTTCACTCACTAACGCCATGCTCGCTATTGGGTTTGTGGGGATTCCTGGGTTTGCAAGATTGGTGCGCAGTTCTGTGCTAGGCGAAAAAGAAAAAGAATACGTGATCGCTTCTAAAATCAATGGCTCTTCGCATCTTCGTTTAATGTGTAAGGTGATTTTCCCTAATTGCATTATCCCTTTGATCGTGCAAACGACAATGGGTTTTGCTTCCACGGTTTTAGAAGCAGCCGCGCTGAGCTTCTTAGGTCTTGGGGCCCAACCTCCCAAACCCGAATGGGGAGCGATGCTGATGAATTCCATGCAATACATCGCTACCGCTCCTTGGATGCTTGTTTTCCCTGGGGTGATGATTTTTTTAACGGTTATGAGTTTTAATCTGGTAGGCGATGGCATCATGGACGCTTTAGATCCTAAACGGGCCTCTTAAAAGGAGCTTGCATGATTTTAGAAGTTAAAGATTTAAAAACTTATTTTTTCACCGATAAGGGCGTGAATAAAGCGGTGGATGGCGTGAGTTTTGGCTTGAAAAAGTCTCAAACGCTTTGCATTGTAGGGGAGAGCGGGAGCGGGAAAAGCATCACTTCGCTCTCTATTTTAGGGTTGATTGAAAAACCGGGTCAAATTGTGGGGGGGAGCATTCAATTTTTAGGGCAGGATTTGTTGCAACTCAAAGAAAAGCAGATGCAAAAAGAAATCAGGGGTAAAAAAATTGGCATGATCTTTCAAGAGCCTATGACGAGCCTAAACCCTTCTTACACGGTGGGGTTTCAAATCAATGAAGTGTTGAAAATCCACCACCCTAACCTTAATAAAAAAGAACGCTTAGAAAGGGTGGTCTATGAATTAGAGCGCGTGGGCATCCCCCATGCAGGGGATAAATACCACGAATACCCTTTCAATCTCAGCGGAGGGCAGCGCCAAAGGGTGATGATCGCTATGGCTATGGTGTGTGAGCCTGAAATCTTGATCGCTGATGAGCCTACGACAGCGTTAGATGTAACCATTCAAGCGCAAATTTTAGAATTGATGAAAGAATTGCAGCAAAAAAAAGGCACTTCTATTTTGTTTATCACCCATGATTTAGGCGTGGTGGCGCAAATCGCTGATGAAGTGGTGGTGATGTATAAAGGGCATGTGGTGGAGCAAGCAAGCGCCAAAGAGCTTTTTGCTGATCCAAGACACCCTTATACCAAAGCTCTTTTAAGTGCGATCCCTAAACCGGGCAAAGAATACCGCAAAAAACGCTTAGAAACCGTGGATGAAAATATAGATTATTTGAGTTTTCCAAAGGAGTTACGATGAAACTCTTAGAAATTAAAGAATTGAAAAAATCCTATGCGATAGACAGGGGGTTATTCAAGCCTAAAAGAGTGATCCATGCGCTCAATGGGATCAGTTTTGAAGTGGAGCAAAATGAAGTTTTAAGCATCGTGGGGGAGAGCGGTTGTGGGAAAAGCACGACAGCAAAAATTTTAGCCGGGATTGAAAGGCAAGATAGTGGGGCGATTTATTTCAATGGTAAGCGCCATTTGCATTTCAGCAAACAGGATTGGTTTGATTACCGCAAAAAGGTGCAAATGATTTTTCAAGATCCTTATTCTAGCCTGAACCCAAGGTGGAAAGTGGGCGAGATCATCGCTGAACCCTTGCTGTTAAATTCTCACTTTTCAAAAAAAGAAATCAAAGCCAAAGTGCTAGAGATCATGCAAAAAGTGGGCTTGAAATTAGAATGGATCGATCGTTACCCCCACCAATTTTCAGGCGGTCAAAGGCAACGAATCGGCATTGCTAGGGCGCTCATTTTGCATCCTAGCGTGGTGATTTGCGATGAGCCTGTGTCTGCGTTAGACGTGTCCATTCAAGCGCAAGTGTTGAATTTGCTCTTGGATTTGCAAAAAGAAATGGGGCTGACTTATATTTTTATCAGCCATGATTTAGGGGTGGTGGAGCATATTAGCGATAAAATCATCGTGATGAATCAAGGGCAAATCGTAGAAACCGGGGATGTGGATAGCGTGATAAGCGCTCCAAAGCACCCTTATACGCAGAAATTACTCAATGCGGTGCCGCATTTGGAAAAATCCATGCAAAGATTTGCTGAATAAAAGAAAGGGTATTTAAGCTGTGTTTGTAGATAGCGTGGAAATCATCATCGCTTCGGGTAAGGGGGGGGCTGGAATGGTGAGTTTTAGGCGAGAAAAATTTGTCATCAAGGGAGGCCCTGATGGGGGCGATGGGGGCGATGGGGGCGATGTGTATTTTGAAGTGGATAACAATACCGACACTTTAGCGAGTTTTAGAGGCACCAGACACCATAAGGCTAAAAACGGGGCTCCAGGAGGCACACGAAATTGCGCAGGCAAAAAGGGCGAAGACAAGATTATTGTCGTGCCGCCAGGAACGCAGGTTTTTGTAGGTGATGAGTTGTGGCTTGATTTAGTGGAACCTAAAGAAAGGGTGTTAGCCTTAAAAGGAGGCAAGGGAGGGTTAGGGAACGCACATTTTAAAAGCGCGACCAAACAGCAACCCACTTACGCGCAAAAAGGCTTAGAGGGGGTTGAAAAATGCGTGCGTTTGGAATTAAAGCTCATCGCTGATATAGGGTTAGTGGGCTTCCCTAATGCGGGTAAATCCACGCTCATTTCCACCATCTCTAACGCTAAGCCTAAAATCGCTAACTATGAATTTACGACTCTAGTGCCTAATTTAGGGGTTGTGAGCGTGGATGAAAAAAGCGAATTTTTAATGGCGGATATTCCTGGCATTATTGAAGGGGCTAGTGAGGGAAAGGGCTTAGGGATTAGCTTTTTAAAACACATTGAACGCACCAAAGTTCTAGCCTTTGTTTTAGACGCTTCTAGGCTGGATTTGGGCATTAAAGAGCAATACCAACGCTTGAGATTGGAGTTGGAAAAATTTTCACCCGCTTTAGCCAATAAGCCTTTTGGGGTGTTGCTCAATAAATGCGATGTTGTAGAAAACATTGATGAGATGACTAAGGATTTTTGCGCCTTTTTAAACTTAGAAACGCAGAAATTAAACGCGTTTGATTTAGAGCCGTATTTAGGGTTTTTACACCCCAATTTAACCAGCGATTTTGAAAATAGCCCTAATGAACAATCAGTGCTCTTTGTCTTGCCCCTTTCAGCAATTAGCACTCTCAACACGCATGCGCTCAAATTTGTGTTGTTAAAAGCGTTACCCTAAAACGCTATTTTTAAACCATTCAAATAAAGGCGTGGAATGAAAAGATTTGTTTTGTTTTTATCACTCATGGGTGTTTGCGTTTGCGTTCAAGCTTACGCCGGGCAAGATTACTTTTTTAGGGATTTTAAATCTAGAGATTTGCCCCAAAAACTCCATCTTGATAAAAAGCTCTCCCAAACAATACAGCCATGCATGCAACTTAACGCATCAAAACACTACACTTCTACTGGGGTTAGAGAGCCTGATAAATGCACCAAGAGTTTTAAAAAATCCGCTATGGTTTCCTATGATTTAGCGCTAGGTTATTTAGTGAGCCAAAACAAACCATACGGCTTAAAAGCTATAGAAATTTTAAACGCTTGGGCTAAAGAGCTTCAAAGCGTGGACACTTATCAAAGCGAGGACAATATCAATTTCTACATGCCTTATATGAACATGGCTTATTGGTTTGTCAAAAAGGCATTCCCTAGCCCAGAATATGAAAATTTCATTAAGCGGATGCGCCAATATTCTCAATCAGCTCTTAACACTAACCATGGAGCGTGGGGTATTCTCTTTGATGTGAGCTCTGCGTTAGCGCTAGATGATCATGCCCTTTTGCAAAACAGCGCTAATCGGTGGCAGGATTGGATATTTAAAGCCATAGATGAGAATGGGGTTATTGCTAGCGCGATCACTAGGAGCGATACGAGCGATTATCATGGCGGCCCTACAAAGGGCATTAAGGGGATAGCTTATACCAATTTCGCGCTTCTTGCGCTAACTATATCAGGTGAATTGCTTTTTGAGAACGGGTATGATTTGTGGGGTAGTGGAGCCGGCAAAAGACTTTCTGTGGCGTATAACAAAGCCGCAACATGGATTTTAAACCCTGAAACTTTCCCCTATTTCCAGCCTAACCTTATTGGGGTGCATAACAACGCCTATTTCATTATTTTAGCCAAGCATTATTCTAGCCCTAGCGCGGATGAACTTTTAAAGCAAGGCGATTTGCATGAAGATGGTTTCAGGTTGAAACTCCGATCGCCATGAATTTTTTTGCATTCAAGATGATAGCGATAGCCATGCGCTTTAATCTTTTTTGTGAATGGTTCAGAAAGTTTGGTTCAGTCAGCATTATTTACAAAAAGAGTTTAAAATAAACGCAATTGTATCTCTTGAGTCGTCTTTAGAGTGCAAATGATTATCAAAATGAATCGTTTTAGTTGTAAGCATGCTTGTTTACACTAAAATAATAAGCGTTATTGATAAGACCACATTAAAGGATAATGAATGAAAAAAATGGTTTTGGTATCGGTTTTACTAGCAGGGTTTTTACAGGCGGTGAATTTGGATTTATCTTCGGCTAAGCTAACATGGACGGCCTTTAAAACTAAGGCTAAAACACCGGTAAATGGGAGTTTTGAAAGCATCACTTATAAACTGGGTAAATCTCAAGATAGTTTGAAAACCCTTTTAGAAGGGGCAAATGCGAGCATGGATAGCTTGAAAGTCAATTTGGGCGATGACACTAAAAACAAAAATGTTAAGGAAGCTTTTTTCGCTCTTTTTAAAAACACTAATATTAAAGTAACTTTTAGAAATGTGATAGAAGGCGATCATGCAGGTTCTCTTACGGCTTATGTGAGGATGAATGAAAAGTTAGTGAAAGTGCCTATGCAATACACGATTGCTGATGATAAGCTCGTGGTTAAAGGGGTTTTGGATTTGTTGAGTTTTGGCTTGAAAAACGAATTAGCGAGCTTGGCTAAACGATGCGAAAGTTTTCATGAGGGCTTGACTTGGTCGCAAGTGGAAATCCAATTTGAAAGCATGATCAAGGGATAATTTAAAATCATGGAGTTGTTGCACAGCATTAATGATTTTAATGAAGCCAAGCAGGTGATCGCTGGTGGGGTCAATTCGCCTGTGAGAGCGTTTAAGAGCGTTAAAGGCACTCCCCCCTTTATTTTAAAAGGTAAGGGGGCGTATCTTTATGATGTGGATAACAACCATTATATAGATTTTGTGCAAAGCTGGGGGCCTTTGATTTTTGGGCATGCTGATGAAGAAATTGAAGAAAATATTATTAATGCATTAAAAAAAGGCACTTCTTTTGGAGCTCCCACAGAGTTAGAAACCACTTTAGCTAAGGAAATCATTTCTTGTTATGAAGGCTTAGATAAGGTGCGTTTAGTCAATAGTGGCACGGAAGCGACCATGAGCGCGATACGACTCGCTAGAGCTTATAGCCAAAAAGACGATTTGATCAAGTTTGAAGGGTGCTACCATGGGCATAGCGACTCCTTATTGGTGAAAGCGGGTAGCGGGTGCGCCACTTTTGGATCTCCTTCTTCTTTAGGCGTGCCGAACGATTTTAGCAAACACACTCTAGTGGCTCGTTATAATGACTTAAACTCCACAGAAGAATGCTTTAAAAAAGGTGATGTGGGTTGCGTCATCATTGAACCCATTGCTGGGAATATGGGGTTAGTGCCGGCTCAAAAAGAGTTTTTACTAGGCTTAAAGGCTTTGTGTGGAAAATACCAAGCGGTGCTGATTTTAGATGAAGTGATGAGCGGTTTTAGAGCGAGTTTGAGCGGTTCGCAAGAATTTTATGGCGTTGTGCCGGATTTGGTAACCTTTGGTAAAGTGATAGGTGCGGGGCTTCCTTTGGCGTGTTTTGGGGGGCGTGCGGAAATTATGGACTTGCTTTCACCCATTGGAGGCGTGTATCAAGCAGGCACATTAAGCGGTAACCCCCTAGCGGTGTGTGCGGGGTTGAGTGCGCTTTATAAAATCAAAAGAGGCAAAACCCTTTATACTCACTTAAACGCTTTGGCTATTCGTTTGACTCAAGGCTTACAAAAGAGCGCTCAAAGCTATAACATCGCCTTACAAACGCTCAATATGGGGAGCATGTTTGGCTTTTTCTTTAACGAAAATGCGGTGCGTGATTTTGATGACGCTTTAAAAAGCGATACCGAAATGTTTGCGAAATTCCACCAAAAAATGCTCTTTAAGGGCGTGTATTTGGCATGTTCAAGCTTTGAAACCGGCTTTATTTGCGAGCCTATGACTGAAGAGATGATTGATTTAGTGATCTCAAAAGCCGATGAAAGTTTTGATGAAATCATAAAGGGCGTGTGAATTTTTGAAAAAACCAAAGTATTATAAATTCATAGAGGGGGCGAATTATTTGAGCTTAGGGCTGTCTATGGTGGTAGCGATCCTTATGGGCGTGGCTATAGGCTATGGGCTTAAAAAGCTCACTCACATTCCGTGGCTTTTTTGGCTTGGGGTTATTTGGGGCGTGTTAGCGAGCTTTCTCAATGTCTATAAGGCTTATAAAAACATGCAAAAAGACTATGAAGAACTGGCCAAAGACCCTAAATACACGCAAAATAAAACAAAATAAATCCAATCAAAGCCCATGTGCCAAATCCAATGCTTGCTTATTTTGCTTTTTATCAATATAGTTAGCGCGATTATCGTTTATTTTTTCCAAGCGTTTCAAGGGGTTTTGAATTTTGAAGGGGGGTTTTTAGGGTTTTTTATCGTGGCGTTGTCTTCGTATTACGGCGTTAAAAAGCGTTTGGATTTAAGGAAACAAAATGGAGAAAAAGACGAAAAGCAAAAATTCCAAAAATTCGCCCTGGGTTTGGAAATGTCTTTTAATGTGTGGCGTTTAGGGGGGTATGGGGTTTTATTAGGCATTTTAGGAACGCTTTTATTCTTGCATCTTTTTAACGGATTGTCGTTTCTTATTGGCGTGTTTGTGAGCTCGCTCTCTAGCGCGTTATTACGATTTTTAAATAATCATGGTAAGTTTTGACACAAACGCATGCGGATTTTAACCCCTTTAATTTTCTTTTAATTTTTAATCCTATACAATAAAAACAAAAATGGGAGTGGATCTTGAAAACAAAAAATCCCGCTAAAAGAATCCTAAAAACCGCCGTGATCCAAATGCAATCCAAACCCTACGCCTTAAATGAAAACCTGCAATTAGTGCTCAACCTAGCCAAAGAAGCCCACAACAAAGGTGCGAATCTCATTGTTTTACCGGAATTGTTTGATAGCGGTTATTGCGTGAATGATAAAGACGCAGAGTTTGGGATAGATCTTAAAGCGATAGAGCATGGCGAGAAAACGCTAAAAAACGAGACTTTGAGAGCGTTAAGCGATTTTGCGAAATCTAGCGATACGCATATTGTGGCATGCAGCATTGAAAAAACGAATAAAAAACTCTACGACAGCGCTTATATCATTCCACCAAAAGGCGGGATTGTTGGCAAGCATCGTAAAATCTATTTGTGGGGCGATGAAAAATCGCGCTTCAAAAGGGGCAAAAAATACGAGGTTTTTACGCTGGATTTTGGGGATTTTAGCGCGAAAGTGGGTTTGCAAATTTGCTATGAAATCGGCTTTGGCGTGGGTGCGAACTTGCTTGCGTTACAAGGGGCAGAGGTTTTAATCTATCCTAGCGCGTTTGGCAAAGCTAGGGCTTATAATTGGGATTTGTTGAGTAGGGCTAGAGCGTTAGAAAATGGCTGTTTTGTGTGCGCGTGCAATCATAGTGGGGAAGAAACTAACGCCAAATTAAAACAAACGCTAGAGTTTGCCGGTGATTCAAGAATCATCGCGCCCAATGGGAAAATCATCGTGCAAGCCACCAAGCTTAATGAGGTCATTATCGCTGAAATGGATTTGAACGAAGTGGCGCTGCAACGCCAAAAAATCCCCTATTTACAAGATTTTGACACCAAACTCACCAAAAAGGGGTTTGGAAAACTCACTTAAAAAGGAGCGATTATGGCAAAAGAAATTTTAGTGGCTTATGGCGTGGATATTGATGCGGTGGCTGGTTGGCTGGGGAGCTATGGTGGGGAGGATTCGCCTGATGATATTTCGCGTGGGCTTTTTGCGGGGGAAGTGGGGATCCCACGGCTTTTGAAATTGTTTAAAAAATACCATCTCCCTGCGACTTGGTTTGCGCCGGGGCATTCTATTGAAACTTTTCCAGAGCAAATGAAAATGATCGTGGATGCAGGGCATGAAGTGGGCGCGCATGGGTATTCGCATGAAAACCCTATCGCTATGAGCGCCAAGCAAGAAGAAGATGTTTTGTTAAAAAGCGTTGAATTGATTAAAGATCTCACCGGCAAAGCCCCCACAGGCTATGTGGCACCGTGGTGGGAATTTTCTAATATCACTAATGAATTGCTTTTAAAACACGGCTTTAAATACGACCACTCGCTCATGCACAATGACTTCATGCCCTATTTCGTGCACGTGGGGGATAGTTGGAGCAAGATTGATTATAGTTTGGAAGCCAAGGATTGGATGAAGCCTTTAATCCGTGGGGTGGAAACAAATTTAGTGGAAATCCCTGCGAACTGGTATTTGGACGATTTACCGCCGATGATGTTTATCAAAAAATCTCCCAATAGCTTTGGTTTTGTAAGCCCGCGCGATATAGGGCAAATGTGGATCGATCAATTTGATTGGGTTTATCGTGAGATGGATTATGCGGTGTTTAGCATGACAATCCACCCTGATGTGAGCGGACGCCCGCAAGTGTTGCTCATGCATGAAAAAATCATTGAGCATATCAACCAGCATGAGGGCGTGCGTTGGGTAACATTCAATGAAATCGCTGATGATTTCTTAAAACGAAACCCCAGAAAAAAATAGCGATAACGCCAAAGTGTTTTTGGCGTTTGATTAAGAGGTTGAAATGTGCGTTTTATGCGGGGAGCTTATCAGTTCTTTTCATTGGACCGATGGGAGCGATAAGAGCGATAGTTATGGGAGCGATGAAAATTTGAGAGTGTCAAATGTGCTTATTAGCGCGAATGAAAACGCCAGGGAACGCAAAAGAGCGCGGCTCAAACGGGTGGGGTTGCTCAATCAAATTCTGGCGTTTTATGGGCTAAAAATTGATGATTGGCAAGGGGCGAAGTTTGTGCTGCACGATAAAAAAGGGCAGAGCGTGATCGTAAATGATTTAGGCGATTTGTGGGGTAAGGCGCAAAACTTAGCCAAAAAAGAGATGGACGCGCTAGATTCTAATCTGTTAGCGTTTTTAAATCAAAATACAAATGCCATTCACTGATGCCCAAAATCCCTATCACGCTCATCACCGGTTTTTTAGGCAGCGGTAAAACGAGTTTTTTAAGCGAATATTTAAACCAAATAGATCACCAAGGCGTTGCCCTTATCATCAATGAAATCGGGCAAGCCGCTTTGGATCAGCGCATCTTAAGCGTTCAATATTGCGGTGAAAAAATGCTCTATCTTAACGCAGGGTGCGTGTGTTGCAACAAACGCTTAGATTTAGTGGAGTCTCTAAAAGCCACGCTCAATAACTATGAATGGCGCGGCGAAATTTTAAAGCGCGTCATCATTGAAACCACCGGTTTAGCCAACCCGGCGCCGATTTTATGGACGATTTTGAGCGATGTTTTTTTAGGGGTGCATTTTGAGATCCAAAGCGTGGTGGTTTGCGTGGATGTTTTGAACGCTAAAGTACATTTAACAAACAACGAAGCTAAAGAGCAAATCGTTTTTGCTGATAGCGTTTTATTGACCAAAACGGATTTGCAAAACGATAGCGTGGCTTTAATGAAATTAAAAGAACAAATACAATCCCTTAACCCTAGCGCAGAAATTTTTGACAAGAAAAATATAGATTACGAAAGCTTTTTTTCACGCAAAAATAGGGCGCGAAATTTTATGCCAAGAATGCCAAAAGATTCGCACTCGCAAGGCTTTGAGACTTTAAGCGTTAGTTTTGAAGGCGCGATGGAGTGGAGCGCGTTTGGGATTTGGCTGAGTTTGTTGTTGCATCAATACGGCACGCAGATTTTACGCATAAAGGGGATTATTGATATTGGAAGCGATCTTTTAGTGAGTATTAACGGCGTGATGCATGTCATTTACCCGCCTAAACATATTTTAAAGGATCAAAACGGCTCTAACCTCGTTTTTATCATGTGCCATTTAGAGCGTGAAAAAATCTTAAATTCCTTAAAGGGTTTTAAGGATTTTCTCGGCATTAAGGGTTTTGAAACCCCATAATTTTTCTATTTATGGATAGCTGTTTGCATTTTGATAGGGAAAAGAACGATGAAACTTAAAACCAAACACACCCCACAAATAACAAAAATCAAAACATAGCCCAAATCCCCTAAAAAGATCGTGAAAAGATACGAGAAAAGCGCTTGGAAAATGCCAAAAGAAAACACCACCCAAGAAGACGCTTGAGCGAAATGCTTCGCGCCTGCAATTTTTAAAGCCATCATGCTGAATAAATTGATATTGGCGGTTGTGGCCGCTCCCATTATGAAGATGCTTAAATTGAGTAAAGAGATTTGGTGGAAAAAAATGGGTAAAAAGCATGCGATAGATTTTAAAATGAGGATAAAGATATTGGCTTCTTTAGCCCCTAGCTTTTGAGCCATCGGGCCACTGATTAAAGAACCAAGCGTGGCTCCAAAACCAAAAAACGCCCATGAAGTCCCAGCGATAGTGGGGGAGATATTTAAATGACGGATTAAATAATCCACCCAAAAAAGCGTGTGCGGTAAAAAACCAATCGCATTGAGCGCGCAAGAAATGAGCAATAACCACAAATGAAAGGGGATTTTAAACGCGCTTTCTTCTTTTTTAACGGATTTTTTCCTTAAAGAGCGGGTTTTTAACCCCACTAAGGAAAGGATAAAGGCTATCAAACAACTGCCCCCTAAAAAAATCCATGCCCATTTGATATTATAAGAGCTGATCCAAGGCAGAACAAACCCGCTAAAGACAGATCCAATGCCTACAGCGCTAAAAATAAGTCCTCCCACTAAGGCTTTTTTATGTTCTTTGACATAGGGCAAAGAGAGAGGAGCGACTAAAATCATTAACGCACTGCTAGCCACACCGGCGATAAAACGCCAGATCCAAAGCCAAAAGAAAGGGATACTATCAAAATAACAGACTAAAAAACTCAAAGCGATCAAGCCAAAACTGATTTTAGCGATGCTTTCTAATGACATTAACGGGCTTAAAAATTGGATTAAAAAACTCCCAAAAACATAGCCCATTAGCACCGCAATACCCAGTTGGAAGCTTTGGTGTGGGGTTAAACTCCCTGATAAAATGAGTAGGGGGATTAAAACCACATAGCCAAAACGAGCCAAGCCGTTAGACACAAAAACCCCTAAAAAGCAAACAAACACGCGCATTTTGATCCTTAACACATGACAAGTTATAAAAAGATCTTGTATTATATTGAAACTTGTTAATTGATAGCGCATAATGGGAGCGAGATGAGAATAAATTTAAGGAGCGTTCATGCTATTTAGTAAGCGTGTATCATTAAAGAGACCCCATGATTGAATGAAAAAGAGTTGGTTATTAGCGTTATAGAGCTTGTGTCAAAAGCACTTCATAAAAACAAGGCTTCTACTAGAATAAGGCTTCTTTGCGGTGGTTATCATTGCTGAAACAGACGCTAATAACTATGGGCTAGGCTTAAAGGAAAGCATCACTGAGAAAAAATAGAGTTGGACGCTTAAGTTATTTTTTATAGCGGTTTAGAGAGTTAGCATGCGATTGTTGCGTTCTTTTTAAGCATTATGGGTAGTTTATAAAACAGCTCGCTATGACTGCCTAACCTTAACAAAATAAGCTCATCATCTTTCACTAAATACACAAGCAAAATATCAGGCTTAATGTGGCATTCTCTAAAAGGTTTCCACTTTCCCTTTAAGGCAT
>NZ_MVYP01000008.1:0-84975 GCF_003638305.1 Helicobacter pylori
GGGGTGGGGGGTGTTGGGGGTTTTTGAGGGCCAGCTAGCGTGGGTTTAGGAGCGCCTGGGTTGTTTTTACTGGGATCTTGCGAATGGCCTCTTTTTAAAACCAATAAATTTTCAGGATTTAATTTAACGAGTTTGGGTTTTGAAGGAAAAAAATCTTCTCTGTGTTCAAATAAAAAATAAATCAACCAGTGTAACAATACAGACAGAATGAGAGAAAAGAAAAAATTCCTGTTAGAATGATCCACAGGGTCAAAATTTTTCCCTAACTTAGCAGGTTGTAGTTTAGAATTTTCCGGCATATAAATTTCCTAATTTTGAATTCTTTATCTTATTTTCAGCTTCTTTAATCAGTTCTTCTTTAGATGTTTTTGGGCTTATTTTGTCTAAAAGCAGGCCGTATTTTTCGCTTATTAAGACCAAGTAACGCTCCTTATTGGTTTCTATTGAGATGATTTTATGGTTCGCATCAACACGACCCAAAACACTAACTTCTAACTTAAAATCTTTTGTAGAAAAAGATCTTTGTGTGGGAACAATTTTTTTTTTGATTACATACAATATTAAGAGTAAGACAGCAATAACCGCTAACCCCTTGTAAGCATGGCTTAAATCCAGTGGGGGTTTTAACTCTAGGGTGTTTGAGAGGCTTTGGGGTTGCTCTTTCTCATCTTGGCTTGCGAGATTGGCATGCTGAGATTTTTCTTTCAGGCTAGGCGGTGGGGCTAAATGAAAACCTTTAGGCAAAAAAAGAAAGCGGAGTTGCTTTTTATCCTTGCTGTTTGAAGCTTGGATTTCTAATCCCGCTTTAGCTTTTTTAGACAAGAGGTAGATGTCATTTTGGTAGGAAAACATTTCTAAGGCATTCAAAGAGGCTTCTTTAAAATCCATCGTTTTTTTAGAATCCAATTGAGCGTTTTTTAACACGATGACTTTTTGGCCTTCAACCTCCATGATTTTAGGCGTTTTATTAAAAGGCGTTTCAAAAGTGAGCGTGGTTTGCACAGCTTTTATGGGTGGTGTTGCCGGAGCGTTTGAATCGGGTTGGACTTCTTTTAAAATATTTTGCCAATGAACCAATTTAATGGGGGCATCATCGCTTAAAGGTATTTTTTCTTCAGCCAGTAACATCAAAGCAGCGCTCAGTAACAAGAATAACAATCTCATGAATTTTTAGCGAGATAATACACAATGGCGTTAGAATCAAGGATTTCATTCAAACGAATGGCTAAATTCCTTTCAAAAACCATCACCTCACCCTTACCAATAACCCGCCCGTTCACAAAAGTATCCACGCTCTCTCCGGCGGGTTTTTGCAAATCAATCACAGAGCCTTTTTCAAAACGCAAGATTTGCAATAAAGGGATTTGCGTAGAGCCAAGTTCCGCGCTAAAAACAATCTCCATGTCCAAAAGGTTTTTATAATCGCAGATGAGTTCTTCTAAATAAGTGGAAAGCTCTAGTTCTCTTTCTTTATTCGCTTTCTCTTTTTCTTTTTCGGCTATTTTTAACTTATTAGATTCTGTTTCTGGCATAAAACTCTACTCTTTCAAGAATGATTTGACTTTGATTATAAAATCTTAATTCTACTATAAATTTTATAACAAATAAAGCCACTACGCCTTAAAGCGAGCTTTAGAAACGCAAAATTCTTTTAAAAAACACGCATCGCATAACGGATTTTTAGCCTTGCAGGTGTAGCGGCCAAACAAGATTAAGGCATGGTGGAGTTTGGATAGGTTGTCTTTAAAAAGTTCGCTCAATTCCTTTTCGGTTTTAATAGGCGTGTTAGCGTTGCTTAAGCCTAAGCGGTGCGTTGCACGGAACACATGGGTATCTACGGCGAGATAATTTGCATCAAAGCACACTGAAAGCACCACATTAGCGGTTTTTTGCCCCACGCCATCCAGGCTCATCAATTCTTTTTGCGTAGAGGGGATAACGCCCTTAAAATCCCTAACCACTTTTTGCGCCATACTGATTAAATGCTTGCTTTTATTGTTGGAATACGAAACGGATTGGATGATCTCTTTAACTTCTTCTAAAGAAGCGAGCGCTAAATCACTCACGCTCGGGTATTTTTCAAATAGCTTGGGCGTTATTTGATTCACTCTAGCGTCCGTGCATTGAGCGCTTAAAATGGTAGCCACCAATAATTCATAGGGGTTTTTATGGTGCAATTCAGTGGTTTGGTTGGGGTAATGTTTTAAGAGCAGCTCTTTGATTTGTTGGGCTTTCGTTTTAGCGCGTTTCAAGCTCATTCTTGCGCGCTTTCTTTGATGATAAGGTATCGCGCTTCATGGGATCTTAAAGCCACTTGAATGCGGTTGATTTTAATTGAAAGCGTGGCCTTTTTCATGGAAGAATGCAAAAGGGTGCATTGAACCCCTTCATGAATACCAAAAGAGAGAAAGCGTTTTTTAAGGGCTTCATCGCAGTTAGCGATTTCTACAATTTCATAAGTTTTGTCTTTAATGGCTTCATTGAGCGTCATTTTAATTTCCTTTTTGAATCAATGTTTTTTTTGACTTCATCCACAATAATATCAATGGGCGTGAAAATACGGCGCAAGATCTTAAAAGGCGCTTGGATAATATCTGACGCTAAAGTTACTTGGGTTTTAGGTTTATCCAGCGTGCCTTTGACATTCACATTAGTGGTGATTTTACCTTCTTTTCCTAAAACGAGATAGCCCACGATAGGGATTTTATTTAAAACATTACTTAAAGCCTTGATAGTGGAAACTTCTAAATTCAAATCTAATTTGTTTTTGTCTAATTCAATGATCCCATTGCCAGCAATATCAAGCGTTTTGCCGACAAGATCAATTTTTTCTAACCCTAAATATTCTTTAGTGATCCCAAAAACAACGGAGCCGGTTTTGATTTGATAGCCATTAGCCCCTAAATGAGGGTTTCTAAAGACAATGAGGGAGGGAATGGTGTTGATGAGATTGATCATGTTTTGCATGAGGGCGAAATTCTTTAAGCTTGTGTTTTGGAATTTCAATTCGCCGTTGAAAACCTGATCTTCAAGAGCCCCAATAAGCGTGAATAAGCCCCCTTCTACGAAATCTTTTTGAAGAATGGTATTGATATAATCCCCACTAAAATTATGAGCCTTAAGATACAAAGCCCCATGCACTAAATCCGCCATGATCATGGCGTTTTTATAATTGCCATCAATTTTCACCCTATCGTCTTGAGCGACAATATCAAGATTTTCTAAAGGAAAAGGCATTTTTTTATAGATTAACACGACATCTTTAGCATGGATGCGTGTAGAGATAGGGATAATTTTGTGGGCTTTTTCATAGCGTTGTTTGGCGCTAATGAAAACATCTTCATCTTGGATTTCTTTAGAGCTAGGCTTTTCTTTTCGTTCTTTGGAGAATAATCCCACAATAGCTGGCATCTTACTATCTAAAAAATCATCAATACTCAAATCAATGTTATTAAGAGTAATATCCTTTTGATCCCCCTTAACTTTTATAGATATGCTTTTGCTTGGAGTATAGACAGAAATTTCATCTTTATTAATAGAGCCAAATAAAGAGAGGGAATCAAATTGCTTGCCGTTGCTATGATAGATGGGTAAAGTGATTTTCAAATCCTTAGCAAAAAAATCAATATTAACAAAATCGCTCGTAGAAACTTCTAAAGAGCCATCTTCTAAGGCGAAATATTTCATAATAGGGGAATAGGGCTTGATTTTTTTCAAATCTTTGATCCTAAAAACATAGGCGTTATCTTTAAATTCGCCCTCTAATAAAAGTTGTGGCACGCTCCATTGCATGTGGTTGGGGTTAGAAAAATCAAAATTCAAAGAAAGGTTTTTAAGAGTGTCTCCTGTAGCGTAGAAAACATCTTTGGTGAATTTGTCTTCGCTTTGGGCTTTAATGGTGTCTATGATTTTTCTTCTAAACACCTCTGAGTTTTCACCCTCTTGAATAATAGAATGCAAGCTTTTTAAATCTAAAGAAAATTTAGTAGGTTGTGGGTTATCTTGGTCGTTATTCAAGCCATAAGAACGCATGTTGATATTATTGTTAGTGTTGAATCGTATTTTATGGACTAAAGAATCCAAAGAAAGGGTTTTTTTATTCAAATCTAAAGCGATTTTAGCGTCTAAATCCAGCATGTTTTCATAGCGGGTGTGGGTAGTTTCTATGTAGATGTATTGGTATTCTTGGGTAATATCTAGGCTTATATTAGCGTTTTGCGTATAAAGGGGGATATTATAGAGCGAGAGGGTGCCTTCTTGCAAATTAACGCTGCCTTGAACGCTAAATAAGGGGGCGGTATTTTTCAAGAATTGTAAGGTGAGTTTCAAATCCGCACTAGATGGCATGCTGATTTTATCCAAAGGTAAAACGACTTTATAAGCGCTCAATAAATCCTTAATGCTATCGCCATAATAATTAGGGGTCGTTTTTAAAAAAATCTCCAACTTGGGGGCTTCTAACAAATTGGAAAAAGTGGCGTAAGAGCCGGTCAATTCCATGGTTTCATAAGTGATTTTTTGGGGCTGTATGAGAAGCTGTTTGTTTTTGAAAACCAATTCGGTTTTATCCATTTTAATGGGCGATAAGCCATCATTAAAAACGACTGAAGGTTTAATCAAAGTGGCTTTAACTACAGAATTTTCCAAAAGCGATGGGACAAACTCGCTAGGAGTGAAATTAGCCTTGATTAAAGCGTTATCAATCTTAAAGCTGGCAAATTGGATCTTGTCAAAAATCCATGTTTTTAAATTTTTTTGCGATTGGCGTTGGAAAAGAGGCTTTAAAAACGCCAAGCTTTTCATTGGAGAAGTGTTAACTTTTAATTCTATGGTTTTCAAATCGGTTAGCCCTTGCAAATAAATTGCAGCACTGGGTTCAATTAAAGGCTTGACAATCAAATTGAACGCCATTTTCCTAGCTTTAGGTGAATAGTGGGCGTTGCCATCCACTTGGACTTTAATGTCTTTAAAGAGCAAATTGATGATTTTAAGCTTGATGTTTTTATCGTCTTCTAGGGAAAATTCCCCTTTGACTCCTGGAAATTCTAACTCGTATTTATTCCCATCAAAAAAGATATTGGCTTTATTTTTATCGTCTAAAATGATTTCTTTGACTTTAAGTTTTTCAAAATAAGACACCGCCCAAATGCCATAACGGATATTTTTAATCAAATCAGAAACTTCTAAATGCTTTTTAGTGGGTTTTTGATGGAAGAAAGAAGAGAGATCAATGCGTTCAATTTCTAAAGAAAGCTTGTTATTGAGTTTTAAGTATAATTCAGAAATGCCAAGCTTTCCAATTTTTAAATTTTGTATGTGAATGCCGTTTGAAAGGGTTTTGTGAATGACAACTAAAAGAGTGAATACTGCCACAAACAAGATAATGACATTAAATACTTTCTTGGATACATGTTTTCTTTTATTCATCAGTATTCTTTTTTATTTAAGTATACCAATTTATCCTAACAAAGTGGTGGTTGTCCCGCAAGGTTCGCTCAAAAAAGTGTTTTTTTCTTTAAAAGAGCAAGGCGTGGATATTAACGCTTTGGATTTGCTTTTTTTACGCTTAATGGGCATGCCTAAAAAAGGCTATATTGACATGGGCGATGGGGCTTTAAGGAAGGGGGATTTTTTAGTCCGTTTGATTAAAGCAAAAGCGGCGCAAAAAAGCGTTACTTTAATCCCTGGAGAAACCCGCTATTTTTTCACGCAAATTTTGAGCGAGACTTACCAATTAGGAGTTGGCGATCTCAATGAAGCTTATGAAAGCATCGCTCCACGATTGAATGGCGCTGTGATAGAAGATGGGGTGATATTACCAGACACTTATCATTTGCCTTTAGGGGAGGACGCTTTTAAAATCATGCAAACTTTGATCGGTCAATCTCTCAAAAAACACGAAGCTTTAAGCAAACAATGGCTTGGATACTACCATAAAGAAGAGTGGTTTGAAAAAATCATTCTCGCTTCCATTGTGCAAAAAGAAGCCGCTAATACTGAAGAAATGCCCTTGATTGCGAGCGTGATTTTTAACCGCTTGAAAAAAGGCATGTCTTTACAAATGGATGGGGCTTTGAATTATCAGGAATTTTCACACGCTAAAGTGACCAAAGAGCGCATTAAAACCGATAACACCCCCTACAATACCTATAAATTTAAGGGCTTGCCTAAAAATCCCGTAGGGAGCGTGAGCCTAGAAGCGATTAGAGCCGTGGTTTTCCCTAAAAAAACTAACTTTTTGTATTTTGTGAAAATGCCGGATAAAAAACATGCTTTCAGCGCGACTTATAAGGAGCATTTAAAAAACATTAATCTTTCTAATAATCATTTTTAAAATTAGGGTTAATGGGGCGTTTTTTCTTTTAAATTGGGTAAAAAGTGTTTAGTATTTTCTCATTTCAATTTTAAGTTCTTACTATTAAAGCATTTTAGATTTTGTTAAAAAAGGCTTGCTACAATTTTAGGCAAATTTTGATTGCTAGGGCTTAAAACAGCTTTTAGCACAAAGGAGAATGAATGGCTAAAATGAGCGCTCCAGATGGGGTTGCCGTTTGGGTGAATGAAGACAGGTGTAAGGGTTGTGATATTTGCGTGTCGGTATGCCCTGCTGGGGTTCTTGGCATGGGGATTGAAAAAGAAAGGGTGCTTGGAAAAGTGGCCAAAGTAGCCTACCCAGAGAGCTGTATCGGTTGCGTGCAATGCGAGTTGCACTGCCCGGATTTTGCGATTTATGTGGCTGACAGGAAGGATTTCAAATTCGCTAAAGTTTCTAAAGAAGCCCAAGAAAGAAGCGAAAAGGTTAAGGCCAATAAATACATGCTCTTAGAAGAGACTATTTTAGAAGGGAGAGGCAAATAATGCGTGAGATTATTTCTGATGGGAATGAATTAGTCGCTAAAGCGGCGATTGAAGTGGGGTGTCGGTTTTTTGGGGGCTATCCTATCACGCCAAGCTCGGATATTATGCATGCGATGAGCGTGGCTTTACCCAAATGCGGTGGCCATTTTATCCAAATGGAAGATGAAATCAGCGGGATTAGCGTGTCTTTAGGAGCGAGTATGAGCGGGACGAAGTCTATGACAGCGAGCTCTGGTCCTGGTATTTCATTGAAAGTGGAGCAAATCGGCTATTCTTTCATGGCAGAAATCCCTTTAGTGATCGCTGATGTGATGCGTTCAGGCCCATCAACCGGAATGCCCACTCGTGTGGCTCAAGGCGATGTGAATTTTTTAAGGCACCCCATACATGGGGATTTTAAAGCCGTTGCGCTCGCTCCTGCCAGTTTGGAAGAAGCTTACACCGAAACCGTTCGTGCGTTTAACCTGGCTGAAATGCTCATGACTCCTGTGTTCTTGCTCATGGATGAAACCGTGGGGCATATGTATGGCAAGGTGCAAATCCCGGATTTAGAAGAAGTGCAAAAGATGACTATTAATCGTAAGGAATTTGTGGGCGATAAAAAAGACTACAAGCCTTATGGGGTCGCGCAAGATGAGCCGGCCGTTTTGAACCCTTTCTTTAAAGGCTATCGCTACCATGTTTCAGGCTTGCACCATGGGCCTATTGGCTTTCCTACTGAAGACGCTAAAATCGGGGGGGATTTGATTGACAGATTATTCCATAAGATTGAATCCAAGCAAGACATTATCAATGAAAATGAGGAAATGGATTTAGAGAGCGCTGAGATCGTTATCATCGCTTATAGTTCGGTTTCTCTAGCGGTTAAAGAAGCCTTGAAAGATTACAATAAAGAAAGCAAGCAAAAAGTCGGCTTTTTCAGGCCTAAAACCTTATGGCCAAGCCCGGCTAAACGCTTGAAAGAAATAGGGGACAAATACGGAAAAATCCTTGTGATTGAATTGAATAAAGGGCAGTATTTAGAAGAAATTGAAAGGGCTATGCAAAGAAAAGTGCATTTCTTTGGGCAAGCCAATGGGCGCACGATTTCGCCCAAACAAATCATCGCAAAGTTGAAGGAGCTTTAAAATGGCGTTTAATTATGATGAATATTTGCGTGTGGATAAAATACCCACTTTGTGGTGCTGGGGCTGTGGCGATGGCGTGATTTTAAAATCCATTATCCGCACGATTGATGCCTTAGGTTGGAAAATGGATGATGTGTGTTTGGTGAGCGGGATTGGTTGCAGTGGGCGCATGAGTTCGTATGTGAATTGCAACACCGTTCACACCACGCATGGCAGGGCTGTAGCGTATGCGACAGGGATTAAACTAGCTAACCCTAGTAAGCATGTGATCGTGGTTTCTGGCGATGGCGATGGCTTTGCGATTGGAGGCAATCACACCATGCATGCATGCAGAAGAAACATTGATTTGAATTTTATTTTAGTGAATAATTTCATTTATGGTTTGACCAACTCCCAAACTTCGCCCACCACGCCTAATGGCATGTGGACGGTTACGGCTCAATGGGGGAATATTGACAACCAATTTGACCCATGTGCTTTAACCACCGCTGCCGGGGCGAGTTTTGTGGCCAGAGAGAGCGTTTTAGACCCTCAAAAATTAGAAAAAGTGCTTAAAGAAGGCTTCACACACAAGGGTTTTAGCTTCTTTGATGTCCATAGCAATTGCCATATCAATTTAGGGCGTAAGAATAAAATGGGCGAAGCATCTCAAATGCTAAAATGGATGGAAAGCCGATTAGTGAGCAAACGCCAATTTGAAGCCATGAGCCCTGAAGAAAGGGTGGATAAATTCCCTACGGGCGTTTTAAAGCATGACACGGACAGGAAAGAATATTGCGAAGCGTATCAAGAAATCATTGAAAAAGCACAAGGAAAACAATAATGGAAGCGCAATTACGATTTACAGGCGTTGGAGGGCAAGGCGTGCTGTTAGCGGGAGAGATTTTAGCTGAAGCGAAAATTGTGAGTGGGGGCTATGGCACTAAGACTTCCACCTACACTTCGCAAGTGCGTGGAGGGCCTACTAAGGTGGATATTTTGCTAGATAAAGATGAAATCATTTTCCCTTATGCTAAAGAGGGCGAGATTGATTTCATGCTTTCAGTCGCTCAAATCAGCTACAACCAGTTTAAAAGCGATATTAAAAAAGGCGGTATCGTTGTCATTGATCCCAATCTAGTAACCCCTACTAAAGAAGATGAGGAAAAATACCAGCTTTATAAAATCCCCATTATCAGTATCGCTAAAGATGAAGTGGGTAACATTATCACGCAATCTGTGGTGGCGCTAGCCATTACCGTGGAGCTGACTAAATGCGTAGAAGAAAATATCGTGCTAGACACTATGCTTAAAAAAGTCCCTGCAAAAGTCGCTGAAACGAACAAAAAAGCCTTTGAAATTGGCAAAAAACATGCTTTAGAAGCTTTGAAAAAATAAGGGGGTAACTCCTTATCTCATTTTTTAGTTATAGCTTTTTCCCCTTTTTTTGTATTTTTGAAAAAAAAAAAAAATGATATAATGCTCAAATTTTACAAAGGATTCTTGTATGTGCAAATTTTTGGATGGGGCAAAAAGTGAGGTTTTAAAATATGATGTGATTTCTTTTGATATTTTTGATACCCTTCTTTTAAGACCTTTCATTAAACCCACAGATTTATTTTTGTATATTGAGACTAAATACAATATTAAAGGTTTTCATCAAGCAAGGATCCTGGCAGAAATGCAATCCAGAAAATTAAGCAAAGAACAAGACATCACTCTAGATGAAATTTATCATCAAATCCCAAAAGAGTTTCATTCATATAAGGAAGTAGAAATTGCCACTGAAAAAGAAATGCTTATTCCAAACTTAGAGATGTTAGAACTCTATCGTTTCGCTAAAGAGAACAATAAGAGAGTGATTATTGTATCAGATATGTATTTACCTTTAGAAGTCCTTGAAGATATTTTAATTTCTAAGGGTTTTGATGGTTATACAAATTTCTATCTCAGTAACCATATAATGCTCACTAAACATTCAAAGGATTTGTTTAAGCATGTTTTAAAACAAGAAAATATTACTAATACGCAGATGTTACATATCGGTGATAATTCTTGGGCAGATGACGCTATGCCTAAAAGTTTAGGTATAGCAACGCTATTTAGAAAAAGCGTGTTGAAACAATTAGAAGAAGTTTTTCCTAAATACAAAACATTTAATCCAACCAGTGTTGCGCAAAGTTTTATTTTAGGATCTTTATGTATTTTTTATAAAAATTATATTCAAAAACATGAAAAATTTGATTATTGGTTTCTTTTGGGATCGATGCAAGCAGGAATTGCAGCCGTTGCTTATTGCTAGTTTATCTATAAGGAAATTCATAAAAGAAATATTGATACTTTAGTGTTTGTTGCACGAGATGGTTATTTATTGCAAAAAATTTTTAATATTTTATATCCAAATTCATATAAAACTACTTATATTTATGCTCCCAGAATTTTAAAAAAAGCGGTATTTTTAGAAGTCGTAGAGAGCGAGAGTTTGGAAATTTTGCGTATTTTAGAAGGCGAAGAAGAAGTTAAAAAGAAACAAATCACCACCAACCAACAGGCGTATGTATATCTCTATAGCAATTTTGAATATTGCCGCCATTTAGCGTTAAAATGTTTAGATAATTACAGAAAATACTTGTTTTCATCAAATTTAGAGGGAAATATCGCTATTGTAGATACGATTACTTTAGGCTATTCTTCGCAAGGGTTAATCCAAAAAGCTTTAAACAAAGAAGTTTTTGGGTGCTATGTGGATCTCCTAAGAATTTTAAATTATGATTGCGTGAGTTTCTTACCTTTTTCACACCCTAAACCCATTTATTTTCATAATTGGGATTTTATGGAGTTTTTGCTAACAAGCCCTGAATACCCTATTTTAAATGTAGAAAATGGCGTTCCAATCTATCAAAAAGACGTTTCATCTTGTGAAAAACACCGCTCTAAAGCTTATGAAAAAATAGTAGAAGGGGCTATTGGATATGCTTCATATTTTAAAGAAAGTCAAATTTCTTTAGACATTCATGATGTGATAGAATGGGTGAATTTCTTCATTGACAATCCTAGTATTCAAGATTAAGAGCAATTCAAACAAATTTATTTTCTTCCAGACGCGACGCATAAAAACGCTCTGCCCTTGTTTTGTAACGATGTTTCTTTGCTGTCTTGTATTTTAAAACCTTCACAAAGTTATGGCGTATTAAAAAGAAGTCTTAGGACAAACAAGCAAGAGAGATTGTTTAAAATATTGTCTCTAATTAAAAAAATCTATGGGAAGTTAAAAAATAAACCATAAAAATTGGCTCTGTTTCAATCAAATACGGGTAACTAGAGCCTTCTTTCTTAAGCTCCCTTAAATAACTCTCTCTCAAAAGTTATCCACTAGATTTTTTATTTGTCAAATAATCCGTTTTTGAGTATAATCCTACGAAAATTTTAAGGAACGGCATGGAGTTTTTAGGACTGATTTTAAGTCTAGCCGCTATTTTGATAGCGTTTAAAAAGCCTGAAAAAGAAAATTGGGCGTTTGGGATTTTGATTGTGGTGTGGTTGGCGGAGCTTATTATTTTTATAGCCCACAGCTCTAGCGCTTTGCCTAACATGAATCTATAAGGGGGATGCATGAATAAAGAAACCCGATTTTACAATCTTTTTTCTTTGGCGGTTTTAGGGATTTTGATCTTTCCTGTGGGTTTGGCGAATTTTTATTTTGGCTATGTTTTGAAAGATTCGCCTTGTATTTTTTGCTGGGCGCTACGCATCAACATGATTTTAATAGGGGCGGTGGCGCTTTTGGTGGTGCGTTTTGGGTTTAAGCCTAAATACATTGCTTTGCTACTACTCATGGCTAGTAGCGGGCTGTATGAGGGCTTTTATTATACGGGTAGCCATGCTTTAGAAGATGTGGGGCAGGGATTCGCGCTCGCTATTTTGGGCTTGCACACGCAGTTTTGGGCGCTTTTTGTCTTTTTTAGCGTGGTGGCGCTTTTAGCGGTTTTGCTCTTTTTTGCCCCTAATGCCCAACCTTTTAAAGATCGTTTGTTAAACGCACTCCAAAAAAGCGCTTTTTATGTTTTCTTTATGGTGGTGGGTTCTAATGCAATACAAGCGTTCATTTCTACCGGGCCTTTCCCTTACATAGGGCAAAATGATCCGGTGCGTTTTTCGTGGAATTTGAAAGAATCGGTCTGGTCTATGGAGAATTGGGATAGTTTGAAATTCCCAAGAAGCGTTTTAGGCAGGAGGGATGTGGGTGAGCCTTTGAAATTGAGCGCTTTGCCTAAAGATAATGATTATGAGCATTCGCCTCTAGAAATCGCAAAAGCGTTGAAGATTGAGAAAAAAGAAGAGCTTTTTTTAAAACTGAATGGAGCGATCACGGATTTGAGTTTCAATGAAGACAAGGCGATCCTTACTACAGAAAACCAAGGGCTTTATCTTGTAAGTAACGATTTGAAAACCATTCATAGCTACATGGTGTTGGATAGTTATTATAGCGCGACGGTGGGGTCGTTCGTGGGGGCAGATTTCAACGAAGATGAAAACATTGTGATCATGGGCAATAATAAAACGAGCGTAGAAATCACTCCTAACAAAAACGCTAACGCGCTTAAAAACTTCCCTTATTTTTTAGAGGGGGCTGACTCTTTTGATGAAGTGGAACGCAGCCGCTTAAAAACTTCTAGGGCGAAAAACTATTATGTTAGCGCTGCAAGAAGAGGGGCTAAATTCACTTATTTGATTACCGCTCCTAACAAGCGTTATAAGGATTTGATTATCGTCTCCATGCTCAATAGCGACAAACAGGTGCATGGGGAGTTTTTACTGGAATTAGGCAATGCCAAACTTAAAGAAAAAAGGAAACTGGGCGAGTTAGTCATCAGCGCGTTAGCTTTAAAGGATAATCAACTTTATGCGTTCAGTAAGGAATTTAACACGCTTTTAGTCATAGATCCTACAAAAGAAGAAATCCTTGAAGTTTATGGCTTACCTAAAGAGATTAAAAATATCAGCGCTTGTGGGTTTAGGGATAATGAGCTTGTCCTTGTGAGCTATGAGAATAATAAAAATATTCTCTACACCCTTAATTTTTAAACTCTTTTAAAGCTACTTTTTTCTAATATATTAACGCATTAGAAGATGGTCGCTATTTTAGAATAGAGGAAAGTCCGGGCTACATTAGACAAAATTCCATCTAACGGATGGCTAGCGCAAGCTAAGGGAAAGTGCCACAGAAAGCAAACCGCCTTTTTAAGGTAAGGGTGAAAGGGTGGGGTAAGAGCCCACCAGAGCTGAAGCAATTTAGCTTGTTTGGGCAAACCCAATTTGTAGCAAGAAGCGCATGGTAAGTCTAAATTGATACACGCTTCGCTTGAGGAATATTGCAAAATATTTCCCAGATAAATGGCCATCCATTGACAGAACCCGGCTTATTCTAATGCTTAACTGCGTGTTGATTTTTAAACAAAGTTTTAATCATTTTATTTTTTTTATTTTTTTACCTAATTATTGTTTAAATCTTAAAGATTTATGTTACACTCTGTAAAATCAAAATCAAAGGGGATAGCGTGTTAGAAAAATCTTTTTTAAAAAGCAAGCAATTATTTTTATGCGGGTTGGGCGTTTTGATGTTGCAAGCTTGCACTTGCCCAAACACTTCACAAAGAAATTCTTTTTTACAAGATGTGCCTTATTGGATGTTGCAAAATCGCAGCCAGTATCTCACGCAAGGGGTGGATAGCTCGCACATTGTAGATGGTAAGGCAACTGAAGAGATAGAAAAAATCGCTACCAAAAGAGCGACAATAAGAGTGGCGCAAAATATCGTGCATAAACTCAAAGAGGCTTACCTTTCCAAAACCAATCGCATCAAGCAAAAGATCACTAATGAAATGTTTATCCAAATGACACAGCCCATTTATGACAGCTTGATGAATGTGGATCGTTTAGGGATTTATATCAATCCTAACAATGAGGAAGTGTTTGCGTTAGTGCGTGCGCGTGGTTTTGATAAGGACGCTTTGAGCGAAGGGTTGCATAAAATGTCTTTAGACAATCAAGCGGTGAGTATCCTTGTTTCTAAAGTGGAAGAAATCTTTAAAGATTCTGTCAATTACGGAGACATTAAAGTCCCTATAGCCATGTAGGCTTAGAACAACAAGCGTTCCTCGCTATCGTCTGTTCTTTTGGGGGTGGGGGTGATGGAATTGGGGGTTGAGTAGTAGGGGATTTTATCCACGATTTCTTTACGCAAGCCTTTGGGGACATCAAACTTTCTTTTTAAAGAAGGTTCAATCGCTAAAATATTACGCATGAAATACGAATACACAGGTGCACTCACAACGCCTCCTGTCGCTCCTTTGCTAATGGGCGTGTTATCGTCTCTCCCAAACCAAATCACACTTTGTAGGGTGGGGGTAAAGCCAATGAACCAAGCGTCAATATTGTTGTTGGAAGTCCCGGTTTTACCGGCGACTTCTAAACCTTTAATGCGAGCCAAACTCCCTGTGCCGTTTTCTACCGCATTCATCAGCACTGAAAGGGTTAAAAAAGCCTGTTCTTTGGAGGTGATCTTTTTGGTTTCCATAGGCGTGAAAGTTTTAACTTCGTTTTGTTGGTTGGTGATGCTTTCAATGAGCATGGGTTTGAGCATGGTGCCGTAATTAGAAAATAAAGAATACTTTTCAGCCGCATCAATGGGCGAGATAGCAAAGCTCCCTAACACAATAGATAAATCTTTAGGGAGGTTTTTAAACCCCATATCGCTTAAAGATTGATAAATTTTTTCAAAGCCAAGCTGATCGCTTAAATTGATCGTGGCTAGATTTAACGAATGGCTCAAGGCTTCTTGCAAGGTTACAAGCCCTAAAAACTTGCGAGAATAATTGCTAGGGTGCCATGCATGGTTTTGTTCGCTGTTTTTACTATAATTGCCATTTTCAAAGTTTCGTGCGGTATCAGGGATTTTAGAAGTCGTGGAATAGCCATTATCAAAAGCGATTTGATACACAAAGGGCTTTATCGCGCTCCCAAACTGCCGTTTGGCTTGCGTGGCGCGATTGAAAGCGCTTTTTTTATAATCAATCCCCCCCACTAAGGCTAAAATCTTACCGGTACTCGTTTCTGTAACGATCATGCTAGCGTTTAAGTTGTCTTCATCTTCATCATTAGAGGCGTTAGTTTTTGGCTTCTCTTTAGCGATTTTTTCTAAGATTTTTTGATGCCCAAAACGCAAAGACTCTAACGCTAAGCGTTGGTAATCCAAATCTATCGTGAGTTTTATGGTATAGCCTTGAGTTTTTAGTCCGTCTAATTGATCTAGTTGCTTCAACACTTCATCCACGACATAGGGAGCGATATTTTGCGTGGAAGTTTGGTTATAAACGATTGGCACTTCATTGAGAGCGGATTTGAGCTCGTTAGAAGAAATCCAGCCTAAAGAATACAACCGCCTTAAAATATCATTAGCCCTAGAGAGTGAAAATTCTAAATTTTTGGTAGGGTCATAAAAACTTGGGGCTCTGGGTAAGGCGACTAACATGGTGATTTCTTTAAGCGTGAGTTTGTCAAGGGGTTTTTTAAAATACCCTAAGCTTGCGGTTTTCACGCCATAATACCCATGCCCAAAAAAAGTTTGGTTCAAATAACGCTCTAAAATTTCTTCTTTGCTTAAGACTTTTTCAATGCGTATGGAGATGATAGCTTCTTTGAGCTTTCTGGTTAATGTTTTTTCTCGTGTGAGCACCATGTTTTTAACGAGTTGTTGGGTTAGAGTGCTACCCCCTTCAGTGTAACGACCGCTTTTAGCGTTTTTAATCATAGCGCGCATGATAGCGTCTAAATTGATCCCCCCATGCTCAAAAAAGAGGGTGTCTTCTACCGCTAGAAGGCTTTCAATAAATCGTGGGGGGATTTCTTCAAAACGCGCATAAAAACGGAATTCCTTATCATAAATATTAGCGATCAAACGCCCTTTTCGGTCTAAAATCTGTGAAGCGACACTGGGACGATAATCTTTGATTTTAGCAATATCCTTATCCGTAGTTACCCAAACTTGAGCGACAAGAACGGCCAATAACCCTATGATAATCAAAAATAAAACGATAAAACCATAAAAAATCTTTTTTAGCATTAACCACTCTTAAAAGAAGATTGTATTTTAGAATAATCTAAAAGGGCGTTTGCAAGCTCTTTAGTGTCTTCTAAGCTGTTTTTGAGGGACAAAGAGACTCGTAAAAGGGGTTTAGAAACCGTAGGGGGTCGGATAGCTCCCACTAAAAACCCCTTTTCTTTCAAAAAATATTGGGCGTTTAAAAGGGCGGGATTGTTTTCAAACTCTAAAGTAAAAAATCCTGCGAGCGTTCTAACGCCTAAAGTTTCAAAAATAATCTGTTGGTGTTTGTGAAGCTCATTTTTTAATTCCTGTTTTTGCGCGATAAAGTATTCTAAATGGGCCAAAGTTAAAGCGGTGTCTAACAGGCTTAAAGCGGTGGTGTAAATCACGCTTTTAGCGCGATTAGTTAAAAACTCTATGACTTGTAAAGGGGCTAAAACACACGCCCCATAGCTCGCAAGCGCTTTAGAAAAAGTGCTGAGCTTAATGATTTTGTCTTTTTCTTTGATACGATGATATTCTAAAAAACCCAATAAATTCTCGCCAATAGTCCCAAAACTATGGGCTTCATCCACGATTAAAAAAGCGTTAGGGATTTCTTGAACGATTGTATAAAAATCATAAGGAGCGATACTCGCATCCATAGAATAAACCCCCTCAATGGCTATGAATTTGAGCTTGTTTTTAGGAGCGTTAAAGAGTTTTTGTTTCAAATCTTTAATATCATTGTGCGAGAAAAAGATCACTTGATTAGGCTTAATCTTAGTGCTAAAAATCCCGCTCGCATGGTAGTGTGCGTCCATGAATAAAAGGGCGTTTTTGACTAAAAGGGTGTCTATTAAAGCTAGATTGCCCAAAAAACCACTCCCCACTAAAAGAGTGCTTTCAAATTCTAACAAATCCGCTAGTCGTTCTTCTAATTCTGCATGCAAAGGGTGGTAGCCATTCACTAACATGGAAGCCTTGGGGGAATGAGAAACAAAGGACTGGAGCTTATCAAAAGCGTTTTGAAGCAAATCTTTTTTAACGCTCAAACCCAAATAATCATTAGAAGCGTAATCCTTTAATAAAGGGTCAAACAACTCTCTTTTGCGGTAGCGTTTGGCATGGTGTAGGGCTTCTAAAGATTTAGAAAACATCAAAACGCTTCATTGAATGGAATCATTCGCCTTTTTGAATTTTTTCAATGATTTTATTGAGTTCGTCTTGTTTTTCATAAAACATCTTATCAATATTTTCTTTGACATGCTTAGCGCTATCTTCCATTAAATGCACTTTATGTTCTAGGTATTTTGAATCGGTAATATGGTCTTCTTGAACGGCTTTAACCAAATCATTAGCTTCAGCATGCACGCTCGCATGGTGGCTTTCTAAAGCTCTATAGCCTGAAGTGTTGGAAAAATTCTCTTTACCCGCGCCCTCATAATACCATTTGCCTAAACGGCAACTCTTATGGCTAGTAATATCAAAGGAGTTGAGACCAAAGACCATGCCATAAAGATTGTTTTTAAAGACCACATGATCGAGTTTGGCTAGACCGCAAAACACCCGGTTATTGATATTATAGATGGTGTATTTTGCCGCTTGCGCGACAATCATGTTATTTTTTACGGTGGATTTAAGCTCTTCTACATCGCCTTTAATAGAGCCTACAATAGAATTAATATCGTGGGTGTTGGTTTGAATATCGTTCGCTTCTTGTTGCATGCTTTTAACCACGACAGCGATTTCTTTAGTGGCTTTTTGGGTTTTTTCAGCGAGTTTTCTCACCTCATCAGCCACCACCGCAAACCCTCTCCCATGCTCGCCCGCTCGTGCGGCTTCAATAGCGGCGTTTAGGGCTAAGAGATTGGTTTGCTCTGCAATATCATCAATCAAAGAAATGACTTGAGTGATTTCATTGCTCCGTTGGTTGAGAGAGTCCGCTAACGAAGTGGCGTTTTGCATCTTTTCATAAAGCGATTCAATGTCTTGACCTGTTTTATTAACGGTTATTAACCCTTCATTAGAATGCTCTTCACCATTTTTAGCCGCATTTAAGAGCAAGCCTGTTTCTTGATGGAAATACTGCATGCTTTCTTGCGCGTTCTCTAAGCCCTCTTTTAAGCTTGCGCAAAAAGTCTTAAACAAATCATTTTTATGGTATTCCCCCACACAACCTGTTTTTTTAGCCAATGAAAAATACTGCACGCCATCAATATTTTGGCTTTTTAAAGAATAAGAAACCCCTTGTAAATTAACGCTTTCTGCGTTTTCTTTAAAATGAACGCTTTGTTCTTCTAAATTGTTTAAGCTTGCAAGATTCCCGCTTTTAAAAACGACTTTATTGTTTTTAATACCTACAAAACCCTCATGCAAGCACAAATTTAAAAGGCTTTGATAGAGATTGACTTCTTTTTTTAACTCCGCAATCTCAGAATCTTTTTGACTGATTTGAAGCTGTAACTGCTTATTCCCAAACATGGTGGCATTCCTTATTTAAATTTGAATCTTTTGAGATTATACCCAAAATTACCAAACATTTTAAGCGCTCGTTAGTATTGTTGCTTCAAAAACAATTCGTAAAATAATCCCTGTTTTTTTATAAGGGTTTCAAAGTTGCCCTGTTCTATTAGTTTGCCTTGATCTAACACGATAATTTCATCAGCTTGCTTGACACTATTCATGCGGTGTGTAATAATTAAAGCCATTTTAGATTGCGATTTTTTAAAAATAAAATCTAAAAACTCTTTTTCCATAATGGGATCGATGGCGCTGCTTGGCTCATCTAAAACAATGCAATTACTTGGTTTTAAAAAGGCTCTTATGGTAGCTATGCGTTGCTTTTGACCTAAAGAAAAATCTACCCCATTATATTGCGCTCCAAATAGTGTGTTGTTGCAATCATTAAGACAATCTTGAAAATTCTCATCAAAAGATTTTAGTATTTCTCTTTTTTGCTTTAATTGCTCTTTAGTGATATTGTTTTGCATAAAAAGATTATCATCAATGCTATACCCAGCATAAAGAGAAAAATCTTGAAATATGGCACTCATTTGTTGATGGTAGCTATTTAGTTCCAAGTCTTGTAGTGGGTATTTGTTATTAATGATAATTTGACCTGAATTTGGGGTATAAAAACCTAACAATAAATTAATCAGCGTGCTTTTCCCGCTAGCATTCCTACCGACTAATGCATAAATTTTGTTAGTGTTTAAAGAAAGATTAAAATTTTCAAAAATAGGTTTTGAATTAGAATAAGAAAAACTAATGTTTTCAAATGTAATACTATGGATTTTTTCTTCTAATCTGATTTGTGATTCTGGTTTTGGTGTTTTGTAATCTAATATATAAAAATAATTTTCAAAATATTTATTGATAGTAAAAAACCACTTTCCATAAAACGATAAATCTTGTAGTTGCTGCTCAGTGTAGCTAAACGCTTGGATATATCCAGCAATTGCCCCCACACCAATGGATTTTGAAAGGATAATAAAAACCATTAAGAAGAATAATGCGACACTTAGAATGGTTGTTAAAATATCAGCATATATGGTAAGCATTAAGTTTTTTTGGGCGATTTTCACAAAATGATTGATATATAATTCTTTGTTTTCAATAAATTTATGATAAAAATTGAATACAAAACTAAATAATAGGTTGTCTTTATTCTTTTGGATATCTAGTCCAGAGTATAGGTAATTTTGCATGCTCTCTTTTTGGTCTTGAAGTTTATCTATGGAAGCGCTATGTTTTTTTGCTATATGATTAGTGATAAACATGCAAGGAACTGTTGCAAAAATCATTATAAAGGGTAGATAAATACTAATAGAAAATAATATACCAAATAGACTAATAAGCCCTATAATGCGTTGCAAGTTAAAAAATAGATTACTGACATAATTTAGTGGACGGATGTATAGACCGTTATGGATAGCGTTAAGCTTAATAGTGTGATCTTTGTTTTCAAAAAAATTTAGATTTTTAACTTTTGTGAGTTTAATAGCAAGCCGTGTGATGATGTTTGTAGAAAATTGTTCGGCAATAATGGTTTGTAAGCTTGATAAAATTCCCAAGAATACATGAGTAAAAAACAATAACGCTCCCCACAGTAGCAAAGTGGATAAAAGTAATCTATATTCAAAGTATGTATGATTTTGTAATATATTTGCAACAACATCAATCAATCTTATTGTAACAAGAATATTTATTGATGGGAGAATGCCAATCAATAGCACTATAACTGACGCCAATACAACATATTTTGGTGAGCTTTTATAGAGTAAAACAAAAGTCCTTAATGGAATGTTTTTTATGGTATCCATCCGATATTTTTTTCTTCTTGATTAATAGATCCAGATAATCTTAAGCTTTCTTTGATTGATAAAACATTTTGATAAATGTATTCATTAGATATTTGACTAATTTTGTTTTTTATACACTCAATTAGCGGCTTCTTGAAAGCATTTTTTATTGTTTGTAAATCAGCTGTATATAAATTGCAAGTATTAATATCACGATAAAATAGTGGAACAAGTCCCTTTTGTATGGTTTGTATTTCATATTGAATGATTTGTTCTTTGATATTCTCTGAGAAACAATTTACTTGCTTATTGTTTAGCGTTAAACTAATTTTATTCCAATAAGTATCCCAATCATTATATTCCTTAGGTTGCTAACTTCTAACAGATATAAAACTATAAAATGATGTTGGTCTCAAAATATGTCTGTATTTAAAATTAGACAAGTAATTCTCATTGAGAACATCTAATAATTTTTGTTTATTTTTGTAAATCTTAAGCATTGTTTCTTTAAAGGAATTTGTGATTATTTTTGTATAAAAATGTGGTTTTATAATATTTTTATTATATAAAATCCTATTATGTGATTGATAATGACTTAATTTTCTATAGCTTACTCTAAATTCATTGCTACCATCATTAATCACAAACGGATAGAGAAAACTTTTATTCCTAACTTCGCCACCTTGTAACCCAGAAATAATACTTCTTCTCTTATTGTCAGATGTATTATTATTGATAAGCTCTTGAATTGGTTCAATAAATAATGTAGCTTCAATATCTGTTATAGTGTTATCAATAACGCCAGAATATGTTTCTTTGAATGTAAATAATGTTTCAAAATCTAGTATTATTGGTAATCCATCAGAAATTAACAAATTTTCTAAATGGATGTCTGTAAGGTTTAATGTTGCAGAAACAGCCATTAACTCTGCAACTCTTTTATAAAAAAGCTCTATGTCTTTTACATTAGGGTTATATTCAATATAGTCAGCTATATTTAGTAAATCTGATTGCCAATATACACTTTTCTTTTTTGCATGTATATTCAATATTTTACATACATCGTAAAATACTTTTGAGGGGTCTGTCAGTGATGATTTAATAAAAAATTTTCTATTTTCTTTAATTATTGCTAGTATGGAAGTAAAATCTAGCGAATGTAAATCACTGAATTCTATTTCAATTCTTTTTATATCATTTTTACAAGAGATAATCTTGGACAGTAAGAGTGCCTCTACTGATTTTTCTATAGTATTTTTTGTTAAGATAGTAAAATTGATAAGGTTTGAGCGAACTCTGTCTAAAATGCCAATTTCGTGTAGTTTGTTTATAATTACTTTTGTGTTATTAAAATAGTATCCATATGCGTTAGGGATTTTATTTTGCTTAGCACAAAATATTAGCTTAGCAATGGTAGGAACTAAAAAGAATTCCATTCGTCTAAAAAGTATATATCTATACCTAGGTATATACTTCTCTATAAATACAATTTCTTCTAGATTGAACCAATCATTGAATAGAGTCTTATATAATCTTAAACGATTTGGTTCTGTATCTCTATTCATTTTAATTTACTTCATAAAGTCACAAGTTCCACTAGCACAGCAAGCAGTAGAAGATCCAAAAAAGAAATGAGTCTCAATGATATCAAAACTAATCTCATCTAACCCAGTATAAAAGTTTTCTAATTCCATAATATATCTCCATTTTTGTGATTTGCTTAATCAAAGCAGTAAACATTCTACCATATAAAGATGTATAATTATTGCAAATACTACAAAAATAACAATAGCAATAATTATCTGTGTATAAATAATTCACTTACATTTCTAATTTTTTGCTCTTAATCTTTTAGAAAAAATTCAAACTCTAAGGATCTATCTTTTCGTTAGGGTTTAGAGCGATTTGGTTCATCGCATTCAAATGAAAAATTTTTTCCGTCAAACTTTCTGAGAACAAGACCTGATTGTTTGCATAATTCTAATGCTTTTTTAAGCTTTTCTTCCAATTGTTTAGAGCTATTTGCAATATCAGTATCAAGATAAGCTTCATAGGTTTCTTCTGTCATTATAGTTACTCCAAATGTTAAAATCCTATAGCCTTTATTTTGATGATAGGCTTTAAGCACAACAAAGATCACTAAAGCATAAACACCTAAAAATAGCCAATATACCAATGGCTATTTTGCTAGTTATAGATAACGCTTTTTTCACTTCAATACCTTTTTGGTGAGCTTTTATAGAGTAAAACAAAAGTCCTTAATGGAATGTTTTTTATGTTATCCATTGGTGTCTGCATTCAATAATCAAATTTTCTTTATTATAGCCCATTTTCATGCCCCTAATTTTGCTTTTAAAATAAAGCCCTTTAAAATTTCAAACTTTAACCGATTATAGTTCCAACCAAAAGCAAGGATGCCTTTGGGTTTTTTATAACAAGGAGTTACAACAATGGCTTTTCAGGTCAATACAAATATCAATGCGATGAATGCGCATGTGCAATCCGCACTCACTCAAAACGCGCTTAAAACTTCATTGGAGAGATTGAGTTCAGGTTTAAGGATCAATAAAGCGGCTGATGACGCATCAGGCATGACGGTGGCGGATTCTTTGCGTTCACAAGCGAGCAGTTTGGGTCAAGCGATTGCCAACACGAATGACGGCATGGGGATTATCCAGGTTGCGGATAAGGCTATGGATGAGCAGTTAAAAATCTTAGACACCGTTAAGGTTAAAGCGACTCAAGCGGCTCAAGATGGGCAAACTACGGAATCTCGTAAAGCGATTCAATCTGACATCGTTCGTTTGATTCAAGGTTTGGATAATATCGGTAACACAACGACTTATAACGGGCAAGCGTTATTGTCTGGTCAATTCACTAACAAAGAATTCCAAGTAGGGGCTTATTCTAACCAAAGCATTAAGGCTTCTATCGGCTCTACCACTTCCGATAAAATCGGTCAGGTTCGTATCGCTACAGGTGCGTTAATCACGGCTTCTGGGGATATTAGCTTGACTTTTAAACAAGTGGATGGCGTGAATGATGTAACTTTAGAGAGCGTAAAAGTTTCTAGTTCAGCAGGTACAGGGATTGGCGTGTTAGCGGAAGTGATCAACAAAAACTCTAACCGAACAGGCGTTAAAGCTTATGCGAGCGTTATCACCACGAGCGATGTGGCGGTCCAGTCAGGAAGTTTGAGTAATTTAACCTTAAATGGGATTCATTTGGGTAATATCGCAGATATTAAGAAAAACGACTCAGACGGAAGGTTAGTTGCAGCGATCAATGCGGTTACTTCAGAAACCGGTGTGGAAGCTTATACGGATCAAAAAGGGCGCTTGAATTTGCGCAGTATAGATGGTCGTGGGATTGAAATCAAAACCGACAGCGTCAGTAACGGGCCTAGCGCTTTAACGATGGTCAATGGCGGTCAGGATTTAACAAAAGGCTCTACTAACTATGGGAGACTTTCTCTCACACGCTTAGACGCTAAGAGCATCAATGTCGTTTCGGCTTCTGACTCGCAACATTTAGGCTTCACAGCGATTGGTTTTGGGGAATCTCAAGTGGCAGAAACCACGGTGAATTTGCGCGATGTTACTGGGAATTTTAACGCTAATGTCAAATCAGCCAGTGGCGCGAACTATAACGCCGTGATCGCTAGCGGTAACCAAAGCTTGGGATCTGGGGTTACAACCTTAAGAGGCGCGATGGTGGTGATTGACATTGCCGAATCTGCGATGAAAATGTTGGATAAAGTCCGCTCTGATTTAGGTTCTGTGCAAAATCAAATGATTAGCACCGTGAATAATATCAGCATCACTCAAGTGAATGTTAAAGCGGCTGAATCTCAAATTAGGGATGTGGATTTCGCTGAAGAGAGCGCGAATTTCAACAAAAACAACATTTTGGCACAATCAGGTAGCTATGCGATGAGTCAAGCCAATACCGTCCAACAAAATATCTTAAGGCTTTTAACTTAGTTTTAAGAAAGGTGTTTGTATGGGGCTAACGCTTTAAGCGTTGGCTTTTCGCTTTAATTTTTGCTTCTTTTTCAATAAAATACTCTTTTTGATTTCTTTTTATTATAGGCGGTTATTGTGTTAGATAGTTTTGAAATTTTAAAGGCTTTAAAGAGTTTGGATTTATTGAAAAACGCCCCCGCTTGGTGGTGGCCTAACGCTTTGAAATTTGAAGCTCTATTAGGAGCGGTTTTAACGCAAAACACTAAATTTGAAGCCGTTTTGAAATCTTTAGAAAATTTAAAAAACGCTCGCATTTTAGAAAATGATGATGAAACCAATCTTAAAAAAATCGCTGATATGGAGTTTTCAAAGCTTGCAGAGTGTGTCCGCCCTAGCGGGTTTTATAACCAAAAAGCCAAACGATTGATTGATTTGAGTAAAAATATTTTAAAAGACTTTCAAAGTTTTGAAAATTTTAAACAAGAAGCGACTAGGGAGTGGCTTTTAGACCAAAAGGGCATTGGCAAAGAAAGCGCGGATGCGATTTTATGCTATGCGTGCGCTAAAGAAGTGATGGTGGTGGATAAATACAGCTATCTTTTTTTAAAAAAATTAGGCATAGAGATAGAAGATTATGACGAATTGCAACATTTTTTTGAAAAAGGCGTTCAAGAGAATTTAAAAGCCGCTTTAGCGCTTTATGAAAACACCATTTCTTTAGCGCAACTTTATGCGAGATTCCATGGAAAGATCGTGGAATTTTCCAAACAAAAATTGGAATTGAAGCTTTGATTTTTAGATTTTTCTTAATCTTAAGCCTTTTGAAAGGGGTTTTACTGGCCAAAAAGGATTTAAATTTCTTTAAACCTTTAGAGCCTACTAAAAAATATTTTGGCTCTTTTAAAATCGGCTATCTGTATCAGCATGCAAAAACGACTAAAAGATCCCCTATCCGCCCCAAAAACCGCCCTCCTATTTTAATGGATAAAACTTACCATGACGCTTCTTTAGGCTTTGACGCAGGGTATGTTTTAAAAAAGAAAGCTTTATTAGGGGGGTATTTGGATGCAGGAATGGGCGATTCGTATTTCATGAGCGCTGGGCTAGTCGCTGGAGTTAGGCTTTTTAAGGGGTGGGTTATCCCTAAAATCGCCTTAGGCTATCAGCTTCAGATTTTAGGGGCTAAGATTGATAAGTATCAATTCAATATCCAATCAGCAGTAGGGAGCGTGGGCTTGTTTTTCAATGCGGCTAAGAATTTTGGCTTGAGCTTAGAAGCAAGGGGCGGTATTCCTTTTTATTTTATCCAAAGCAAATTTTCTAAAGCCTTTGGCACGCCACGATTGAATATCTATTCTGTTGGTATCACTTTCACTTTTTATGACTTTACGAGATTTTTAGGGTAAAATATTCATTTTAAAAACTAACTGTAAAGTATAAAAACCATAATTAGACAAACCTTTAAGGATTTATGATGATTTTCATTGATGCATGTTTTAGAAAAGAAACACCCTACACGCCCATTTGGATGATGAGGCAAGCGGGGCGTTACCTTAGCGAATACCAAGAGAGCCGTAAAAAAGCGGGGAGTTTCTTGGAATTGTGTCAAAATAGCGATCTAGCCACAGAAGTTACCTTACAGCCGGTAGAGATTTTAGGCGTGGATGCGGCTATTTTGTTTAGCGATATTTTAGTAGTGCCTTTGGAAATGGGCTTGAATTTGGAGTTTATCCCCAAAAAGGGGCCGCATTTTTTAGAAACCATTACGGATTTAAAAAGCGTGGAAAGCCTAAAAGCAGGGGCTTATAAACAGCTGAATTATGTCTATGATACGATTTCTCAAACGCGCCAAAAACTTTCTAAAGAGAAAGCGTTAATCGGTTTTTGCGGATCGCCTTGGACTTTAGCGACTTACATGATAGAAGGCGAGGGGAGCAAATCGTATGCCAAAAGCAAGAAAATGCTTTATAGCGAGCCTGAAGTTTTAAAAGCGCTTTTAGAAAAATTGAGCCTTGAATTGATAGAGTATTTGAGCCTTCAAATCCAAGCAGGGGTCAATGCGGTAATGGTTTTTGACTCATGGGCTAGCGCTTTAGAAAAAGAAGCGTATTTGAAATTCAGTTGGGATTATTTGAAAAAAATCTCTAAAGAGCTTAAAAAACGCTATGCACATATCCCGGTTATCCTTTTCCCTAAAGGGATTGGCGCTTATTTGGATAGCATAGATGGGGAATTTGATGTGTTTGGCGTGGATTGGGGTACGCCTTTAGAAGCGGCAAAAAAGATTTTAGGCGATAAGTATGTTTTGCAAGGGAATTTAGAGCCAACGCGCCTCTATGATAAAAACGCTTTAGAAGAAGGCGTTGAAAGGATTTTAAAAATCATGGGCAATCAAGGGCATATTTTCAATTTAGGGCATGGGATGCTGCCGGATTTGCCCAGAGAAAACGCAAAATATTTAGTGCAATTAGTGCATGCTAAAACCAAGCGATAGGGGGGCGTGATGAAAACTATTATAAGGTATGCGAGTTTATGGGGTTTGTGTGCAACTTTAGCTCTAGCGCAAACCCCCTCTAAAACCCCAGATGAAATCAAGCAAATCCTTAACAATTATAGCCATAAGAATTTAAAGCTCATTGATCCGCCGACAAGTTCTTTAGAAGCGACACCGAGTTTTTTATCCTCGCCTAAAGAAACAGCGACCACGATCAATCAAGAGATCGCTAAATACCATGAAAAAAGCGATAAAGCCGCTTTGGGGCTTTATGAATTGCTAAAGGGGGCTACCACTAATCTCAGTTTGCAAGCGCAAGAACTCAGTGTCAAGCAAGCGATGAAAAACCATACCATCGCCAAAGCGATGTTTTTGCCTACTTTGAACGCGAGTTATAATTTTAAAAATGAAGCTAGGGATACTCCAGAATATAAGCATTATAACACCCAACAACTCCAAGCTCAAGCCACATTGAATGTGTTTAATGGCTTTAGCGATGTGAATAATGTCAAAGAAAAGTCTGCGACTTACCGCTCTAATGTAGCCACTTTAGAGTACAGCCGCCAAAGCATATTTTTGCAAGTGGTGCAACAATACTACGAGTATTTTAATAATCTCGCTCGCATGATCGCTTTACAAAAGAAATTGGAGCAAATCCAAACAGACATTAAAAGGGTTACCAAACTCTATGACAAAGGGCTGACCACGATTGATGATTTGCAAAGCCTAAAAGCACAAGGGAATTTGAGCGAATACGATATTTTAGACATGCAATTTGCTTTGGAGCAAAACCGCTTGACTTTAGAATACCTCACCAATCTCAGTGTGAAAAATTTGAAAAAGACCACGATTGATGCGCCTAATTTGCAATTGAGAGAAAGGCAAGATTTAGTCTCTTTAAGGGAGCAGATTTCCGCAATCAGATACCAAAACAAGCAACTCAATTATTACCCCAAGATAGATGTGTTTGACTCATGGCTTTTTTGGATCCAAAAACCCGCTTATGCCACAGGGCGTTTTGGGAATTTCTACCCCGGTCAGCAAAACACGGCTGGGGTTACTGCGACTTTGAATATTTTTGATGATATAGGCTTGAGCTTGCAAAAACAATCCATCATGCTAGGCCGATTAGCGAATGAAAAGAATTTAGCGTATAAAAAATTGGAGCAAGAAAAAGACGAACAGCTTTACAGAAAGTCGCTTGATATTGCCAGAGCCAAGATTGAATCTTCCAAGGCCAGTTTGGATGCGGCCAATCTTTCTTTTGCCAATATTAAAAGGAAATACGACGCTAATTTAGTGGATTTCACCACCTATTTAAGGGGCTTAACCACGCGCTTTGATGCAGAAGTGGCTTACAATTTAGCGCTCAACAATTACGAAGTGCAAAAAGCCAATTACATTTTCAACAGCGGGCATAAAATAGACGACTATGTGCATTAAGGGAATAAAAATGATACAAAAAATTTTAATAGGACTTTTTTTGAGTTTTTTGAGCATGGAAGCTGGCGAAAGAGTGTATGCGATTTTCAATGTGAAAGCGATGCAAGATTCCAAACTCACCTTAGACAGCACAGGGATTGTGGATAGCATTAAGGTTACTGAGGGGAGCGTGGTCAAAAAGGGCGATGTTTTGTTGCTTTTGTATAATCAAGACAAACAGGCTCAAAGCGATTCTACCGAGCAACAACTCATTTTCGCTAAAAAGCAATACCAACGATACAGCAAAATTGGGGGCGCTGTGGATAAAAACACTCTAGAGGGTTATGAGTTCACTTACAGGCGCTTGGAATCAGATTACGCTTATTCTATTGCGGTATTGAATAAAACCATTTTGAGAGCCCCTTTTGATGGCGTGATAGCGAGCAAAAACATTCAGGTGGGCGAGGGGGTGAGCGCGAACAACACGGTGTTACTGAGATTAGTCAGCCATGCCAGGAAATTGGTCATTGAATTTGATTCTAAATATATTAATGCGGTCAAAGTGGGGGACACTTACACTTATTCTATAGACGGAGATTCTAATCAGCATGAAGCTAAAATCACTAAGATTTACCCCACGGTTGATGAAAACACCAGGAAAGTGAGCGCTGAAGCCCTTTTATCTAAGCCTATGGCAGTGGGGCTTTTTGGCGATGGGTTTATCCAAACGAAGTGATAGGATATTTTGATGTATAAAACAGCGATTAATCGTCCTATTACGACCTTGATGTTTGCTTTGGCGATTGTCTTTTTTGGGACTATGGGTTTTAAAAAATTGAGCGTGGCGCTTTTCCCTAAAATTGATCTGCCTACGGTGGTGGTTACTACGACTTATCCTGGGGCTAGCGCTGAAATCATAGAGAGTAAGGTAACCGATAAGATTGAAGAAGCGGTGATGGGGATTGATGGGATCAAAAAGGTTACTTCTACGAGTTCTAAAAATGTGAGTATCGTCGTCATTGAATTTGAGTTAGAAAAACCTAATGAAGAAGCCTTAAACGATGTGGTCAATAAAATTTCTTCGGTGCGTTTTGATGATTCCAACATTAAAAAACCCTCTGTCAATAAATTTGATACCGATAGTCAAGCCATTATTTCATTGTTTGTGAGCAGTTCAAGCGTGCCGGCTACAACCCTTAATGACTACGCTAAAAACACCATTAAACCCATGCTCCAAAAAATCAATGGGGTAGGGGGCGTGCAGCTTAACGGCTTTAGGGAGCGCCAGATTAGGATTTATGCCGATCCCACTTTGATGAATAAATACAATCTCACTTATGCGGATCTTTTCAGCACGCTTAAAGCGGAGAATGTGGAAATTGATGGAGGGCGCATTGTCAATAGCCAAAGGGAATTGTCTATTTTAATCAATGCGAATAGTTACAGCGTGGCGGATGTGGAAAAGATTCAAGTGGGTAATCATGTGCGTCTTGGGGATATTGCAAAAATTGAAATCGGTTTGGAAGAAGACAACACTTTTGCGAGCTTTAAAGACAAACCCGGTGTGATTTTAGAAATCCAAAAGATTGCCGGAGCGAATGAAATTGAAATCGTGGATAGGGTGTATGAAGCTTTAAAACGCATTCAAGCCATTAGCCCTAGCTATGAAATCAGACCCTTTTTAGACACCACGAGCTATATCCGCACCTCTATTGAAGACGTGAAATTTGACCTAGTCTTAGGGGCGATTTTAGCGGTTTTAGTGGTGTTTGCGTTCTTGCGTAACGGCACGATCACCCTTGTTTCAGCGATCTCTATCCCTATTTCTATCATGGGGACTTTTGCGCTCATTCAATGGATGGGTTTTTCATTAAACATGCTCACCATGGTGGCTTTAACGCTAGCGATAGGGATCATCATTGATGATGCGATCGTGGTGATTGAAAACATCCATAAAAAGCTAGAAATGGGCATGAGCAAACGCAAAGCGAGCTATGAGGGGGTGAGGGAAATTGGCTTTGCTCTAGTGGCGATTTCAGCGATGTTGCTCTCTGTGTTTGTGCCTATAGGGAACATGAAAGGCATTATCGGGCGCTTTTTCCAAAGCTTTGGGATCACGGTGGCTTTAGCGATCGCTCTATCGTATGTGGTGGTCGTTACGATTATTCCTATGGTAAGCTCAGTCGTGGTCAATCCCAGGCATTCTCGTTTTTATGTGTGGAGTGAGCCTTTTTTTAAGGCTTTAGAGTCTCGTTATACCAGATTGCTCCAATGGGTATTAAACCACAAGCTCATTATCTTTATAGCGGTGGTTTTGGTGTTTGTGGGTTCGCTTTTTGTGGCTTCTAAGCTCGGTATGGATTTCATGCTGAAAGAAGATAGGGGGAGGTTTTTAGTGTGGCTTAAGGCTAAACCGGGCGTGAGCATAGATTACATGACACAAAAGAGTAAGATCTTTCAAAAAGCGATTGAAAAACATGATGAAGTGGAATTTACCACTTTGCAAGTGGGTTATGGCACCTCGCAAAACCCTTTTAGAGCGAAGATTTTTGTGCAACTCAAGCCTTTAAAAGAGCGCAAAAAAGAGGGTGAATTGGGGCAATTTGAGTTGATGCGCGCTTTAAGAAAGGAGTTAAGAAGCATGCCTGAAGCTAAAGGTTTAGATACTATTAATCTTTCTGAAGTCTCTCTTATAGGGGGCGGTGGGGATAGTTCGCCCTTCCAAACCTTTGTGTTTTCCCATTCTCAAGAAGCGGTGGATAAAAGCGTGGAGAATTTGAAAAAATTCTTATTAGAAAGCCCTGAATTAAAGGGCAAGGTTGAAAGCTATCATACAAGCACGAGCGAATCGCAACCGCAATTGCAACTCAAAATCTTAAGGCAAAACGCCAACAAATACGGCGTGAGCGCTCAAACCATTGGCTCAGTGGTGAGCTCTGCTTTCTCTGGGACTTCTCAAGCGAGCGTGTTCAAAGAAGATGGCAAAGAATACGACATGATTATTAGAGTGCCTGATGACAAGCGCGTTTCTGTAGAAGACATCAAACGCTTGCAAGTGCGTAACAAATACGATAAATTGATGTTTTTAGACGCTTTAGTGGAAATCACAGAAACTAAAAGCCCGTCCAGCATTTCTCGCTATAACCGCCAACGCAGCGTTACGGTGCTTGCTGAGCCTAATAGGAATGCGGGCGTTTCTTTGGGTGAGATTTTAACGCAAGTGAGCAAAAACACTAAAGAATGGCTGGTTGAAGGGGCGAATTACAGATTCACCGGAGAAGCGGATAACGCTAAAGAGAGCAATGGGGAGTTTTTAGTCGCTTTAGCGACAGCGTTTGTGCTGATTTATATGATTTTAGCGGCGTTGTATGAGTCCATTTTAGAGCCTTTTATCATCATGGTTACCATGCCTTTAAGCTTTTCAGGGGCGTTTTTTGCTCTGGGTTTAGTGCATCAGCCTTTGAGCATGTTCTCTATGATAGGCTTGATTTTGCTCATTGGTATGGTGGGTAAAAACGCTACGCTTTTAATTGATGTGGCGAATGAAGAGCGTAAAAAAGGTTTGAATATCCAAGAAGCCATTTTATTTGCCGGCAAAACCCGTCTAAGACCGATTTTAATGACGACCATTGCGATGGTTTGTGGCATGTTGCCTTTAGCGTTGGCGAGTGGGGATGGAGCGGCGATGAAATCCCCCATAGGGATTGCGATGAGTGGGGGCTTAATGATTTCTATGGTGTTAAGCTTACTCATTGTGCCGGTGTTTTATCGTTTGCTCGCTCCCATAGACGACAAAATCAAGCGGTTTTATCAAAACCAAAAAACTTTAGAATGAAAAAGATTGCTTTCATTTTGGCTTTATGGGTGGGCTTGTTAGGGGCGTTTGAGCCTAAAAAAAGTCATATTTATTTTGGGGCTATGGTGGGTTTAGCCCCCATTAAAATAACCCCAAAACCGATTGATAATTCTTCTTATACGGCTTTTTTATGGGGGGCTAAAGGGGGGTATCAATTCGCTTTTTTTAAAGCTTTAGCGTTAAGGGGTGAATTTTCCTACCTTATGGCGATCAAACCCACCGCATTGCACACGATTAACACTTCTTTATTGAGCTTAAATATGGATGTGTTGAGCGATTTTTACACTTACAAAAAATACAGCTTTGGGGTGTATGGGGGGCTTGGGATAGGGTATTTTTATCAAAGCAACCATTTAGGCATGAAAAATAGTTCGTTTATGGGTTATAACGGCTTGTTTAATGTAGGGCTTGGCAGCACGATCGCTCATTGCCACCGCATAGAGCTTGGGGCTAAAATCCCTTTTTCAAAGACTAGAAATTCTTTTAAAAATTCTTATTTTTTAGAGAGCGTTTTTATCCATGCGGCTTATAGCTATATGTTTTAAGAGAGAATAAAAATAGCCTATTGGTGGTCGTTATCAATAAGATAAGATCCTTAATGATATAAGGAGATCGTGCCGTTTTTAATTAAATTGTATAATGGATAGCATCAAAAAATATAACAACGAGTATGACCACATGAAAGGGTTAAAATATGACTTATAGAAATGGCAAAATAGATTTAAAGGAACGCTTTAGTAAAAACCGCTCTTTTAAGGGCATTAAAAAGAAAATCGCTAAAAAATACACAACCAAAAACTCGCCTTTAACAATTTATTCCTTAAAAACGCATTCAAATTCTTCTCTATCCATTAATAAAAAAATCTTCTTAGGGCTAGGGTTCGTTTCGGCTTTAAGCGCTCAAAGTGAAGATTATAATAGTTCGGTGTATTGGCTCAACAGCGTGAATGAAAACAATAACAACAAATCCTACTATATCAGCCCTTTACGCACTTGGGCTGGGGGGAATAGGAGTTTTACGCAAAACTATAACAATAGTCAGTTATACATAGGGACAAAAAACGCTTCCGCAACACCCAATCATTCTTCTGTGTGGTTTGGGGAAAAGGGCTATGTAGGTTTTATTACAGGGGTTTTTAAGGCTAGAGACATTTTTATCACAGGAGCTGTTGGATCGGGCAATGAGTGGAAAACTGGCGGAGGTGCGATACTGGTTTTTGAAAGCTCAAACGAATTAAGTGCTAACGGAGCTTATTTTCAAAATAACAGAGCCGGGACACAAACTTCTTGGATCAATTTGATTTCCAATAACAGCGTGCATTTGACAAACACGGATTTTGGCAACCAAACCCCTAATGGAGGCTTTAATGTTATGGGGCGAAAGATCACTTATAATGGCGGGATCGTCAATGGCGGGAATTTTGGCTTTGACAATGTGGATAGCAATGGCACAACCACCATTAGCGGAGTAACTTTCAATAATAACGGCGCACTCACTTATAAGGGTGGGAATGGTATTGGGGGGAGCATCACTTTCACTAACTCTAATATCAATCATTACAAACTCAATCTTAACGCTAATAGCGTTACCTTTAATAACAGCATTTTAGGGAGCATGCCTAATGGCAACGCTAATACTATAGGGAATGCCTACATTCTTAATGCAAGTAATATTACTTTTAATAATTTGACCTTTAATGGGGGTTGGTTCGTTTTTGATAGATCTGATGCTCATGTTAATTTTCAAGGCACAACCACGATCAACAACCCCACTTCGCCTTTTATCAATATGACCGGTAAAGTTACTATTAATCCTAATGCGATTTTTAATATTCAAAATTACACGCCCACGATAGGGAGTGCTTACACGCTTTTTAGCATGAAAAATGGCTCTATCGCTTATAATGATGTCAATAACTTATGGAATATCATCAGGATTAAAAACACGCAAGCCACAAAAGACAATAGCAAAAACGCTACTTCTAATAACGACACCCACACTTACTATGTAACCTACAATTTAGGCGGTACGCTCTATCATTTCAGACAAATTTTTAGCCCTAATTCTATTGTTTTGCAATCCGTTTATTATGGCGCGAACAATATCTATTACACCAATAGCGTGAATATCCATGACAATGTTTTTAATTTAAAAGATATTAAAGATAATAGAGACGATACGATTTTCTATCTCAATGGCTTAAACACTTGGAATTACACGCAAGCGAGATTTGCGCAAACCTATGGCGGGAAAAACAGCGCTTTAGTCTTTAACGCTACGACCCCTTGGGCTAATGGCAGTATCCCTAAATCTAATAGCACGGTGCGTTTTGGGGGGTATCAAGGGGTTAATTGGGGGAAAACGGGCTATATCACTGGCACTTTCACAGCCGATAGGGTTTATATCACCGGTAACATGATGTCTGGTAATGGCGCTCAAACCGGTGGGGGGGCGACTTTAAATTTTGTGGGTGCGACTGAAATTAATATCGCTGGAGCCACCTTTAAAAACTTAAAAACCACTTCACAAAACTCTTACATGACTTTTATCGCCTTAGGGAATGGCTCTGGGAGTGGTAAGATCAATGTTTCTCAATCTGATTTTTACGATTGGACGGGTGGGGGGTATGATTTTACCGGTAATGGCGTTTTTGATAGCGTGAATTTCAACAAGGCTTATTATAAATTTCAAGGCGCTGAAAATTCTTACAATTTTAAAAACACGAACTTTTTAGCCGGGAATTTCAAATTCCAGGGCAAGACCACCATTGAAAAATCCGTTTTAGATGACACTTCTTATTCTTTTGATGGCATAAATAACACCTTTACTGAAGACAAATTTAATAGTGGTTCGTTTAATTTTAGTCATGCAGAGCAGACAGACGCTTTTAATAACAACTCGTTTAATGGCGGATCGTTTAGTTTTAACGCCAAGCAAGTGGATTTTAATCATAACTCGTTTAATGGGGGCGTGTTTAATTTCAACAATACCCTTAAAGCCAGTTTCACTAACGACACTTTTAATGTGAATAACCAATTTAAAATAAATGGTGCTCAAACGGATTTTACTTTCAGTAAGGGCGTTGTTTTCAACATGCAAGGGCTTTTGAGTAGCCTAAGCGTAGGCACGACTTATCAATTGCTTAACGCTAAAAGCGTGGACTATAAGGACAATAATAACGCTTTGTATCAAATGCTGCGTTGGACTAGTGGGGAAAACCCTAGCGGTAAATTAGTGGATGAAAATAAAACCGCACCAAACAATACTAAAATTTATAATGTTCAATTCACCGATAACGGCTTGACTTACTACATTAAAGAAAATTTTAATAATGGGATCACGCTCACTCGTTTATGCACTCTAGGGTATACGCATTGCGTGAATATCCATAATGATGCGTTTAATCTCAAAAATGTCAATAACAACGCCAGTAACACCGTGTTCTATCTCAACGGCATGACGACTTGGAAGATCGCTGGCACAGGCGTTTTCACGCAAGATTATAGCGGCGCTAACAGCGTTTTAGTGTTCAACCAAACCACCCCTTTTCTTGATGGCGCAAATCCCGCTTCTAATAGCGTGGTGGGTTTTGGGAAAACTTCAGGGGCTGAATGGGGGCTAGTGGGCTATATTCAAGGCGTTTTTAAAGCCAATCAAATTGATATTACCGGCACGATTCGTTCTGGTAATGGGGCCAAAACCGGTGGGGGCGCGACTTTAGTGTTTAACGCTCAAAAGCGTTTGAATATCGCTAACGCTCATTTGAATAGCGATAAAGCCGGTTTGCAAAATTCATGGATGAATTTCATTGTTAATAACGGCAATTTGAATGTAACAAACGCAAATTTTAGCAACCAAACCCTGCATGGAGGCTTTAACCTTAAAGCCAATAACATCACTTGGGATAAAGGCTCTGTGAATGGAGGGGGGAATTTTGGCGTGGATAACGCTAGCCTTAACGGGAAAGCGGTGATTAAGAATGTTAGTTTTAGCGATAACGGCACTTTGATTTATAAGGGGGGCGAAAACAACGCCGGAAATTCCCTAACCTTAGAAAACAACACTTTCAATTCCTATAATATCAACGCCAGAGCACAAAACCTTATTTTCAATAATAACTCGTTTAATGGCGGTAGCTATTCGTTTAACGACACTAAAAACATTACTTTTAAAGGCACGAATACGCTCATTAACAGCGATCCTTTCAGCCGCCTTCAAGGATCAATCGCTATTGACAATAATAGTGTTTTTAACATTGAAAGGGATTTGACCGATAAAACCACTTACACGCTTTTAAGCGGGAATAATATTAAATATAATAATGAAATTGCGGCGGATAATGTTTTTTCAAAAAATTTATGGAATTTGATCCATTATGGTGGTGAGAGAGGGACTTTATTAAGGGCGGAGAAAAACACTTATTTTGTGCAATTCACCCAAAGCAACGGCCAAAAATTTGTTTTTGAAGAGACTTTTAATCCGGGTTCTATCACCTATAAATATTTCACTATCCATTCTTCATCTTTTCACACAGACGCTGATTCTAAGGATATTTGGAGTCAGGTGAGGAAGCAGTTTGATTTTATTCCAGGAAAAACCCCGGTGTGCGTTGGGGTGTGCTATATCGCGCCTTATAAAAATCAAAACCTTATCGGCTCTAGCGCTTTTGCATGGTCGCTGAACTTTGGGGCTACGGTGGTAGGGACTTTGCTTTTAGGGAGCACTCAAGAAAAGGCTAATGACAATGGCGGATCGATCTGGTTTGGTAAGAATAATTTGCTGTATTTGCATGGCAATTTCAACGCAACTAATATCTTTTTAACGAACAATTTTAATGTCGGCAACCCTAACGCTGGCGGTGGGGCGACGATCAATTTTAACGCTGATGAAACCTTGAACGCTGATGGGTTGAATTACACGAATTTCCAAACCGTGGCTATGGGCTTACAAACTAGCGCGAGCCAGCATTCATGGGCGAATTTTAATTCCAGGCTTTCTATGGAAATTAAAAACTCTAATTTTAGGGATTTCACATGGGGAGGCTTTAATTTTAACTCAGGGCGTATCGCTTTTGAAAACACCACTTTTAGCGGTTGGACTAATATTAACGGAGCGACTGAAAGCGGCTCTTCGTATGTGAATATGGTTGCAAATACGGATTTGATTTTTTCTAATTCTATTTTAGGAGGGGGCATTCGCTATGATTTGAAAGCTAATAATATTATTTTCAATAACTCTCAAATAGTCATTGATGTGTCTAAAAATGTGAATCAGTCTTCATTGAATGGGAATGTTACTTTCAATAATTCCAGGCTTTCAGTCAAGCCCAACGCTGCTATTAATATTGGGGATAGCCAAACCCAAACGACTTTAGAAAACGCTTCAAGCCTTTCTTTTTACAACAACAGTGCAGTGAATTTTAACGGCACAACCGCTTTTAATGGGGTGTCTTATTTGAATTTGAACCCTAACGCTCAATTAAGCTTCAATCAAGCGAATTTCAATAACGCTAATGTTACCTTTTATGGCATTCCTTTATTTGGTAAAACGCCTGATTTTGGCAACTCTGCACGCCTGATTAATTTCAAAGGGAATACGAATTTTAATCAAGCCACGCTCAATTTAAGGGCTAAAAATATCCATATCAATTTCCAAGGCGCTTCTACTTTTGAAAATAACTCTACGATGAATTTAGCTGAAAGTTCCCAAGCGAGTTTTAACACGCTTAGCGTAGAGGGGGAAACGAATTTCAATCTCAATAACTCAAGCTTATTAAATTTCAATGGCGATAGCGTTTTTAACGCTCCTGTGAGTTTTTATGCCAATAATTCTCAAATTTCTTTCACTAAATTAGCGACTTTTAATTCTAGCGCCTTGTTTGATTTACAAAACAACAGCACTCTGAATTTTCAAAGCGTTCTTTTAAACAGCGCTTTAAGCCTTTTAGGCAATGGCGGTAACGCTTTATCTATTAATGCAAGCGGGAATTTCAGCTTTGGATCTCAAGGCGTTTTGAATCTGTCTAATGTGAATTTGTTTGATGCAAAAAACAAGCCCTTAGTTTATAATATTTTACAAGCTCAAAATATTCAGGGTTTAATGGGGAATAACGGCTATGAAAAGATCCGTTTTTATGGCATACAGATTGACAAGGCTGACTACTCGTTCAATAACGGCGTTCATTCTTGGAGTTTCATTAACCCGCTCAACACAACTGAAACGATTACCGAAACCTTGCATAACAACCGCCTGAAAGTGCAGATCTCTCAAAATGGCGCTTCTAATAATACGGCATTTAATCTCGCTCCTAGTTTGTATAATTACCAACAAAACCCTTATGATGAAAGCGAGAATTCCTATAATCACACAAGCGATAAAGCCGGCACTTATTATTTGAGCAGCAATATCAAAGGCTTTAATCAAAACAATAAAACACCCGGGACTTATAATGCGCAAAACCAGCCCTTACAAGCCTTACACATTTATAATCAGGCTATCACTAAGCAGGATTTAAGCGTTATTGCCAGCTTGGGTAAGGAATTTTTGCCTAAAATAGCCAATCTTTTATCTTCAGGGGCTTTAGATCATCTCAATCTCAATAGCCCGAATGGTTTTGAAACTCTTTTTGACATTTTAAAGAAATATGGTATTGCTTTAAACCAAGAAAATTGGAAGAGCTTATTAAAGATTATCAATAATTTTTCCAACACGGCTAATTATCATTTCTCTCAAGGCAATCTCGTTGTAGGGGCGATCAAAGAAGGGCAAACGAACACGAATAGCGTGGTGTGGTTTGGAGGCGATGGCTATAAAAATCCATGCGCGGTTGGGGATAACACTTGCCAGATGTTCAGACAGACTAATTTAGGGCAATTGCTCCATTCTAGCGCGCCTTATTTGGGCTACATTAACGCTAATTTTAGGGCTAAAAACATTTACATTACCGGAACCATCGGCAGCGGGAACGCTTGGGGGAGTGGAGGGAGCGCGAATGTGTCTTTTGAAAGCGCGACAAATTTAGTGCTTAATCAAGCCAATATTGACACTCAAGGGACTGATAAAATCTTTTCTTATCTAGGGCAAGGTGGTATTGAAAAGCTTTTTGGAGAAAAGGGCTTAGGGAATGCACTTTCTAATATTGTTTATGAAGAAAGCTTGAATGATAACGCTATCCCTAAAGATTTAGCCAACATGATCCCTAAAGATTTTGGATCTAAGACTTTAAGCTCATTGCTTAGCCCTGCTGAAGTGAATAACCTCTTAGGCGTGAGCGCTTTTAAAAACGCGATCATGGAAATTTTAAATTCTAAAACGGTGGGCGATGTTTTTGGTGAAAACGGGCTTTTAAACGCTCTAGATCCTATAAAAAGAAAAGAAATCGATCAAATGCTCTTAGAGCAAATCCAAGCCCATTCTTCAGGGTTTGAAAAATTCATCGTTAAAACTTTAGGGATTGAAAATGTAGAGAATTTCATCAATAACTGGTATGGCAAGCAAAGTTTGAGTGCTTTTGCCAATAATTTTGTGCCTGGAGGCTTGAATCAAGCTCTGGATAAAATAGGCTCTAGCTCTGATGCCAAAGACTTACAGAGTTTCTTGGATAAAACGACTTTTGGGGATATTCTCAATCAAATGATCAATCAAGCCCCCCTAATCAATAAGCTCATTTCTTGGCTCGGTCCACAGGATTTGAGCGTGTTAGTGAATATCGCTTTAAATAGCATCACTAACCCTAGTAAGGAATTATTGGGCGCGATTTCTGGCATGGGTCAGAAAGTGCTGAACGATTTGCTAGGCGAAGGCGTAGTGAATAAAATCATGAGCAATCAAGTCTTAGGGCAAATGATTAATAAAATCATCGCTAATAAGGGCTTAGGGGGTGTTTATCATCAAGGTTTGGGCTCCATACTGCCTAAACCCTTACAAGATGAGTTAAAACAATTGGGCTTTGGATCTTTACTAGGCTCTAGGGGCTTGCACAATCTTTGGCAAAAAGGGAATTTCAATTTTGTGGCTAAAGATTATTTATTCACTAATAACAGCTCGTTTAGTAACGCCACAGGGGGGGAATTGAATTTTGTGGCGGGCAAGTCCATTATTCTTAACGGGAAAAACACGATTAATTTCACGCAATATCAGGGCAGGCTTTCTTTTGTATCTAAAGATTTTTCTAATATTTCATTAGATACCTTAAACGCTACCAACGGCTTAACGCTTAACGCACCACGAAACGATATTAGCGTTCAAAAAGGTCAGATTTGCGTGAATGTCTTAGATTGCATGGGCGAGAAAAAAGCTCATTCTTCAAGCGCGACAGCCCCAACCGATGAAACGCTAGAAGTGAATGCGAATAATTTCGCTTTTTTAGGAACCATTAAGGCTAATGGATTAGTGGATTTTTCAAAAGTCTTGCAAAATACCACGATTGGGACTTTGGATTTAGGGCCAAACGCTACTTTTAAAGCCAACAACTTGATCGTGAATAACGCTTTTAACAACAATTCTAATTACAGGGCTGACATTAGCGGTAATCTCAATGTGGTTAAAGGAGCGGCTCTCAGCACGAATGAAAATGGTTTGAATGTGGGGGGGAATTTTAACAGCGAAGGGCCATTGACTTTCAATCTCAAGCGCCCGACTGATAAAACGATACTGAGCGTGACTGGTGCTTCTACGATCATGTCTTATAACAATCAAGCTTTAATCCATTTTAATACTCAAAAGCAAGGTGCTTACACGCTTATTAACGCTAAACGCATGGTTTATGGCTATGATAATCAAACGATTCTTGGAGGGAGCTTGAGCGATTACCTCAAGCTTTACACCCTCATTGATTTTAACGGCAAACGCATGCAATTAAAGGGTAATTCACTAAGCTATGACAACCAACCGGTCAATATTAAAGATGGGGGTCTTGTGGTGAGCTTTAAAGACAATCAAGGGCAAATGGTGTATTCATCTATCCTTTATGATAAAGTTCAAGTTACCGTCTCGGATAAACCCATGAGCATTCAAGCCCCTAGTTTGGAGTATTATGTTAAACATATTCAAGGCGGTGCTGGTTTGAATGCGATCAAATCTGCGGGCAATAATTCCATTCTGTGGTTGAATGAGCTTTTTGTGGCTAAGGGGGGTAATCCCTTGTTCGCTCCTTATTATTTGCAAGACAATCCCACTGAACACATTGTTACTTTAATGAAAGATATTACCAGCGCTTTAGGCATGCTTTCTAAACCCAATCTTAAAAACAATTCCACCGATGCTTTGCAGCTCAACACTTACACGCAACAAATGAGCCGTTTAGCCAAGCTTTCTAATTTCGCTTCCTTTGATTCAACGGATTTTAGCGAACGCTTGAGCAGCCTTAAAAACCAAAGATTTGCTGACGCTACCCCTAATGCGATGGATGTGATTTTAAAATACTCTCAAAGGGATAAACTAAAAAACAACCTTTGGGCAACCGGCGTTGGGGGCGTGAGCTTTGTGGAAAATGGCACAGGAACGCTCTATGGTGTCAATGTGGGCTATGACAGATTCATTAAGGGTGTGATTGTTGGAGGGTATGCGGCTTATGGGTATAGCGGGTTTTATGAACGCATCACTAGTTCTCGATCGAATAATGTGGACATGGGCTTGTATGCGAGAGCCTTTATCAAAAAGAGCGAGCTGACTTTTAGCGTTAATGAAACTTGGGGGGCTAATAAAACCCAAATCAGCTCCAACGACACTCTGCTTTCTATGATTAACCAGTCCTATAAATACAGCACATGGACGACGAACGCGAGAGTTAATTACGGGTATGATTTCATGTTTAAAAACAAAAGCATCATTTTAAAACCTCAAATTGGTTTAAGGTATTACTATATTGGCATGACTGGTTTAGAAGGGGTGATGAATAACGCGCTCTATAACCAGTTTAAAGCGAACGCCGATCCGTCTAAAAAATCCGTTTTAACAATTGATCTTGCTTTAGAGAACCGCCATTATTTCAACACAAACTCTTATTTTTATGCGATTGGTGGCTTTGGTAGGGATTTGCTTGTGAGATCTATGGGGGATAAATTGGTGCGTTTTATTGGTAACAACACTTTGAGCTACAGGAAAGGCGAGCTTTATAACACTTTTGCGAGCATCACTACAGGTGGGGAAGTGAGGTTGTTTAAAAGCTTTTATGCGAACGCTGGGGTGGGGGCTAGGTTTGGATTGGATTACAAGATGATCAACATTACCGGGAATATTGGAATGCGTTTAGCGTTTTAAGGGGTTGGGGCTTACCCCTTTTTTGAGCCGTTAAATAATTGATAAATGGTGGGATTAAGGATTTAACGCATGCGTTCTTTTGGTGTTAGTAACATGCGATTAGCGCTTAGTAAAAATAAAATAATGCCACCAATAATGAAAAATGTTGAAGTTGCTAAAACCAGTATAGTATCAATCCCTTGAAAAGCTTTGATTAGAAGTTGATTAAGGTAGTAAAAAATAGATGTTTTGATAAATAATTGACCAATATTAGGTAGGTATTCTAAAGGAACAAAAACATTACAAGACATTAGCGCATAGAGATTGATGATATTACAAAATCCTAAGATGCTTTGTTCGTTTTGAAAAATTCTAGCTACAAAAATTGCCAAGCAAAAACAAAACAACGCACTTGAAAAAACACTAACAAACCCCAAAATAAGCGCTTTAAAATTAAGAATAGTGATGATATTGAGCGCATAAAAAGAGAGAACAATAAAGATAAAAGCATATAGGATTACAACGATTAGTCTTGAAGCGATTAATGCTAGAGTTATTTGTTTGAAAGTTGCTGGTGATAGCATGTAGAACAAGAATATATTATGCGATCTAGAGCTTGTTATAGCTTGAGTGAGACCAAAGATCGCGCTAGAAATAATAAGGAGTCCCATTAGACCTATAATATTATTAAAGTAAAAAATTTCAGTGGTATTTTTTGAAAAAACAAAAATCAGTAATAGGAGCATTAAAATAGGATAAATAAAAGTCCAAAATAGTGCACTTGTATTGGTGAGATAAGATTTGATTTCAAGTTTTAGGATAGATAGAATTTCTCCCATTAAATATCCTTTAGTAATGCTAATAAGTCTTTTGTGGTTGGTTTTTCTTTAAAGTTAAAAGTTTTAGCTACAGATTTTAATATAGAATTTAAAGGTTTGTATTGAGTAATGTTGCCATTCTTAAGGAGCAATACCCATTCGCAACTATCTAAGACAATAGGATCATGAGTGGCGATGATACTTGTAAGTTGTTGGGTGTTGCGCAAGCTTATGAGATTTGATAGTCTTATAAGAGCGTTTTGCTCTAAACTGGTTTCTGGTTCATCCATAATAATTAATTGGGGGTGGTGGCTAAGAGCTAAGTCAATCTTTAAGCGCTGTTTTTGTCCATCGCTTAAGTGTTCGTAGGTTTTATTCAAAAGATTTTTTTCAAATAGATTTGGAGTGCAGTTTTTGTGAAAAAATTGATAGAATTTAAAAAGGTCGTTTGCGTTTAATCCAGGTGGGTAGTTGAATAGGTTAGAGACAACTCCCAATTGCTTGTGTTATAACATTGTCGTGGTATGGAATATTATTGTTTTGTGCTTTAAAATTATAGTCTGATCTAATGCCTAGAATAGTGTTGATAAGCGTTGATTTTCCAGCACCATTTGTGCCAATAATGGCTGTACTAGTATGACTTTTAAAAGAAAAATCTTGTATATTTAAAGCGTTTTTAAACATGGTTTTTGGGTGTATGCTGATGTTAGAAATCATAAAATCCCCTTATATAGAAATGATTTAAAATCCCACTTAAGGTTATTATATTCAAATGATGGTTTTATTTAGTGCAGTATTATTAAAAAATTAACTGATCTTTATTTAAACGATCCAAAAGCGTTACTGATAGATACGATTCAAACGAGTGAAACGATTTCAAAAAGCATTTCAACTCTAAAAATAGACAAAGCCAAGGCTTTAAATAAAAAGATCAATAACCTTAAAAAACCAAAGGAACGGAGTCTTTGATTTTCCATTCTCAAAACCCTAAATACCCTCTTGTTTTTTGCCCGTTATTGGTTTATGGGTGTTTTAACATATAAAATTCCAACGCTTTTTCAAAGAGGAGCGAGCGATTAGGAAAACCTTTCTCTTTCATGTATTCATCCACTTTAGCCATAAAACTGGGCGAAAGTAAAACGCTGTGATTGATTCTTCGCTCTTTACTTGTTTTTTCTTCGTATTCTATCTCTTCTATTTCGGCTAACAAACTCGGCGAAAGCGAAATGTTAAAATTGCTCCTTCGTTCGCTGCTCACTTTTATTTCTGCTTCTAGCTCGGCTAATTCGGTTAGCAACCTTTTGCGTTTGGCTTGTAAAGCCTGAATGGTTGTGTGCACTTTATGGTGTTCCATCATTGCTCCTTAAAATATCTTTATTTTTCGCATTCTACTATAAAATAGGATTTTGTGAGTAAATTCATTAAGAATGAAAATTGGAATTTTTCTTTAGAATTTAACCGGGTATTTGATTTTAATTTTAACCCAATTCCTTAAGGCGTTTTAACAATTCTTCTTCATTCAAAACGCTCACGCCATGTTTTTGTGCTAGAGCGAGTTTTGAGCCGGGGTTTTCTCCAGCGATTAAAAAATCGGTTTTAGCGCTCACGCTTGAAGCAATTTTTGCCCCTAAATTTTCTAACATTTGAGCGTATTCTTGCCGTGGTTTAGAAAGCGTGCCGGTTAAAACAATCGTTTTATCACTGAAAACAGAAGAGCTTTTTTGCTTTTCTTCATCCGTATCGCTATTTTTAGGGTTTAACAACTCAAATAACGATCGGATAAATTCCTGATTGCTCGCATAAAAATTGACTAAAGAGCGTGCCATTTCCACCCCAAAGCCTTCCATTTCTAAAAACTCGGCTTCGCTTTTTTCTAACACATTTAAGCCGTATTTGGCTAGCGTTTTACTCGCTCCCTTACCAATATGCTCAATCCCTAAAGCGTTGATCAAACGCCATAAGGGAGGGTTTTTGCTTTTTTGAATAGCGTCTAATAGATTTTGAGCTTTTTTGATTTTGAATTTGTCTAGTCGCATTAAATCTTCCAATTTTAAAGCATACAAATCCAGGGCGTTAAAAATGAGTTTTTCTTCAAAAAGTTGCTCTATGACTTTATCGCCCAAGCCTTGAATGTTTAAAGCGTCCTTAGAAGCAAAATGAATCAAGCTTTCTTTCAATCTTGCCGGGCAATTAAGGTTTTGACAATAAGTAAAAATCTCTTCGCATAAAAGCTCATGCGAACATATGGGGCAAACTTTGGGGCGTTCAATTTTTTGTTGCGATCCGTCTCTATAAGATTCCAAAGGTTTGATGATTTTAGGGATCACGTCGCCGCTTCTAATGACGACCACCCTATCATTGAGCATGATATTCTTTTTTTCAATTTCAGAATAATTGTGCAAGGTCGCTCTATTAACCATAGCCCCAGCAATTTCTACAGGCTCTAAAACAGCAACCGGTGTGATCGCCCCGCTGCGCCCCACTTGGTTGATGACTCCTACAATTTTGGTGTGTTTTTCTAGAGCCGGGAATTTATAAGCGCAAGCGAATTTAGGGGATTTTTGCGTGTAGCCTAGCTCCTTTTGAATACCCAATTCATCCACAACGATCACCATGCCGTCTAAAAGGGCAAAAAAGCCCTCTCTTTCTCTAATCAGGGTGTGGTAATTTTCTTCTATTTCTTGGTGGTTTTTGTTTAGGCTTAAATATTGAATAGCGCTAAAACCTAACGAGACAATAAAATCCAAACACTCCTTAAAGCTTAGGAAATTTAAAGAATGCTTGCCCACGCCCCAAGGGATGAATTGCAATTTGCGCTTTTTAGTGATTTTACTATCAAGCTGCCTCAAACTCCCTGATGCGGCGTTTCTAGGGTTAGCGAATAGGGGTTCGTTAGCGTCTAGGCGCTCTTTGTTTAAAGCGTCAAAATCCTCTTTAGCAATGATCACCTCGCCCCTGATTTCTATTCCTCCATTATAAGCGATAGAATGGGGGATATTAGCGATGTGTTTGGCGTTGTTAGTAACAAGCTCCCCTTCTAAGCCATTACCCCTAGTGGTTGCACTCACTAGCTTGCCATGTTGATACAAAAGATTGAGTGAAACCCCATCAAGTTTGGGTGAGCACACGAACGAAGCGTTAGGATAGGCTTTTAAAATGCGCTGCAACCACGCTTGCAATTCGTTTTGATTGAACACATCATCTAAGCTCCACATCCGCATTAAATGGGGGTTTTTATTGAACGAATTGGTGGCAGTGGCCCCCACTTTTTGGGTAGGGGAATTAGCTTGAATGCTATTAGGGTTTTTTTCTTCATAAGCTTTTAATTCTTGGTAAAGTTCATCATAGATCGCATCGCTTACGATTGACTCATCAAGGTTGTAATAATGGTGCGATAGGGTGTTTAAATATGTAATTCTTTCTAAATATTCTTTTTGGCTTTTTATCATTTTTGTAAAAACCTTTTAAACTAAATTAGGGTAGTATTATAACATTTAATCTTTGATAGGGCTTTAGGGGAAAATAGGTGGTAAGAGACATTGACAAAACGACTTCGTTGCACTTAAACAACGAAGCGCAATTTCTATGCTTTAGATTAGATGCAGAAAAAGACGCTCAGCTTTATGGCATGAATATTTTTAAGATCCGAGAAATTATCCATTATGACGGGGAGGTTACAGAGATTCTTGGGGGGAGCGATGGCATGATGCTCGGGTTTCTTAGCGTTAGGGGCGAATCCATTCCTTTAGTGGATGTGAAAAGGTGGTTGCATTATAACGCTAATGATCCGAGCCGTGATCTAAAAGAATGCAGCGTTAAAGATGACCATAATTTAGTGATCGTGTGCCATTTTTCTAACCATTCCATCGCTCTAAAAGTTTTAAAGATTGAAAGGATTATTCATAAAAATTGGAATGAGATTAGTGCTGGGGACAAACAAGGCATTAATGAAAAAGGTAAGCTTAGCGCTATCACTCGTTTTGATGAACAACGAGTGGTGCAGATCTTAGATGTGGAAAAAATGATTAGCGATGTTTTCCCCAGCTTGAAGGATTTAGACGATTTGACTTTGCGTTGCATAGAAGCCATTCAAAGCCAAAAACTCATTTTAATCGCTGAAGACTCCCTAAGCGCTCTTAAAACCCTAGAAAAGATCGTTCAAACTTTAGAATTGCGTTATTTAGCCTTTCCAAACGGGAGGGAATTGTTGGATTATTTGTATGAAAAAGAACATTACCAACAAGTCGGCGTGGTCATTACGGATTTAGAAATGCCTAACGTTTCAGGGTTTGAAGTGCTAAAAACCATTAAAGCTGATCACAGGACTGAGCATCTTCCTGTGATTATCAATTCGTCCATGAGTAGTGATTCTAACCGCCAATTAGCCCAATCTTTAGAAGCGGATGGTTTTGTGGTAAAATCTAACATTCTTGAAATCCATGAAATGCTTAAAAAAACGCTTTCATAAATTTAATTTTTGTTTTAATTTAAAGGGATAAAACATGCGAAGTCATTTCTGCACAGAAATTAGTGAAAAAGATGTGGGTAAAATCATCAAAGTGGCCGGGTGGTGTAACACTTATAGAGACCATGGAGGCGTGGTTTTTATTGATTTAAGGGATAAAAGCGGTTTGGTGCAACTCGTCTGTGATCCTAGCTCTAAGGCTTATGAAAAGGCTTTAGAAGTCAGGAGCGAATTTGTGCTAGTGGCTAAAGGGAAAGCGCGTTTAAGAGGGCCTGGGTTAGAAAACCCTAAACTAAAGACCGGTAAAATTGAAATCGTTTTAGAAGAGTTAATTATTGAAAATAAAAGCGCTACCCCACCGATTGAAATCGGCAACAAACATGTGAATGAGGATTTGCGCTTGAAATACCGCTATTTGGATTTACGCTCTCCTAATTCTTATGAAATCTTTAAATTGCGCAGCGAAGTGGCTTTAATTACTCGTAACACTCTGGCCCAAAAAGGCTTTTTAGAGATTGAAACCCCCATTTTGTCTAAAACCACGCCTGAGGGAGCTAGGGATTATTTAGTGCCAAGCAGGGTGCATGAGGGCGAATTTTTCGCGCTTCCCCAAAGCCCGCAATTATTCAAACAGCTTTTAATGGTGGGGGGAATGGACAGGTATTTTCAAATCGCTCGCTGCTTTAGAGATGAAGATTTGAGGGCGGACAGGCAACCGGAATTCACGCAAATTGATGCGGAAATGAGTTTTTGTGATGAAAATGATGTGATGGGCGTGGTGGAAGATTTGTTGCAAGCGATTTTTAAAGCGATTGGGCATACTATTTCTAAACCTTTTAAACGCATGCCTTATAAGGAAGCGATGGAAAATTACGGGAGCGATAAGCCGGATTTACGCTTTGAATTGCCTTTAGTAGAAGTGGGGGATTGTTTTATAGACAGCTCAAACGCTATTTTTTCTAATATCGCAAAAGATCCTAAAAATAAACGCATTAAAGCTTTGAACGTTAAGGGGGCTGATGTCATTTTTAGCCGCAGCGTTTTAAAAGAATTAGAAGAATTTGTGCGCCAATTTGGGGCTAAAGGCTTAGCGTATTTGCAAATTAAAGAAAATGAGGTTAAAGGGCCTTTAGTGAAATTTTTAAGCGAAAAGGGGCTTAAGAGTATTTTAGAAAGGACTAACGCGCAAGTCGGGGATATTGTCTTTTTTGGAGCGGGGGATAAAAAAATCGTGCTAGATTACATGGGACGCCTGCGCTTGAAGGTGGCTGAAACGCTTGATTTGATTGATAAAGACGCTTTGAATTTCTTATGGGTGGTCAATTTCCCCATGTTTGAAAAAACCGAAAACGGCTATCATGCCGCACACCACCCCTTTACGATGCCTAAAAATATAGAATGCGAAGACATAGAAGAGATTGAAGCGCATGCGTATGATGTGGTGCTTAATGGCGTGGAGCTTGGTGGGGGGAGCATTAGGATTCATAAAGAAGAAATGCAAAAAAAAGTCTTTGAAAAGATCAATATCAACGAAGAAGAAGTGCAAAAGAAATTTGGCTTTTTACTAGAAGCGCTAAAATTTGGCGCTCCTCCTCATGGGGGCTTTGCGATAGGCTTTGATCGCTTGATCATGCTAATGACAAAATCTAGCAGCATTAGAGACGTGATCGCTTTCCCTAAAACGCAAAAAGCTTCATGCTTATTGACGAACGCGCCTAGCCCCATTAATGAAGAGCAATTAAGAGAATTACACATTCGCTTAAGAAAATAATTTAAAAGGATATGATATGAAACAACTATTTTTGATTATTGGAGCCCCAGGGAGTGGTAAAACCACTGACGCAGAGCTTATCGCTAAGAATAACAGCGAAACAATCGCTCATTTTTCTACTGGGGATTTACTCAGGGCTGAGAGCGCTAAAAAGACCGAGCGAGGCTTATTGATTGAGAAATTCACTTCTCAAGGCGAATTAGTGCCTTTAGAAATTGTGGTAGAAACGATCCTTTCAGCGATTAAAAGTTCTAGCAAAGGGATCATTTTAATTGATGGCTATCCCAGGAGCGTGGAACAAATGCAAGCCTTAGATAAGGAATTGAACGCTCAAAATGAAGTGATCTTAAAAAGCGTGATTGAAGTGGAAGTGAGCGAAAACACCGCTAAAGAAAGGGTTTTAGGGCGCTCTAGGGGGGCTGATGATAATGAAAGGGTGTTTCATAACCGCATGCGGGTGTTTTTAGATCCGTTGGTTGAAATCCAAAACTTCTACAAGCCCAAGCATTTGCATAAAATCATCAATGGTGAAAGAAGCATTGAAGAAATCGTGAATGAAATGCAAAAATATATTTTGTCTTTTGCGAATTAAAATGCGTTCCAAAGAGAATGATCTGTGATTGGTGTCTATATCATTTCTTTAAAAGAAAGTCAAAGGCGTTTGGATACTGAAAAACTCATTTTAGAATCCAATGAAAAATTTAAAGGCCGTTGTGTTTTTCAAATTTTTGACGCTATTAGCCCCAAACATCAAGATTTTGAAAAATTACTTCAAGAGCTTTATGACGCTCAAAGTTTATTGCAATCTGATTGGTATCATTCTTATGTTGGCGCTGGTTTGACTTTGCCCGAATTGGGGTGCTATTTAAGCCATTATTTTTTATGGAAAGAATGCGTCAAAACAAACCAACCGGTCGTCATTTTAGAAGATGATGTAGCCTTAGAGTCTAATTTCATGCAAGCCTTAGAAGATTGCTTGAAAAGCCCTTTTGATTTTGTGAGACTCTATGGGTGCTATTGGTATTACCACGAGACAAAATTCCATGTTTTACCCAAAGAATTTGTATTTCCCCCCTTTGATCATCCTTTTAAAAATAACCCTATTTTAGAAAAATTTAAAAAATTTTTTGATGTTTCTAGATTTTTAAATCTTTCTACCCATAAAGTCATCCACTATATTCTCAAAAAAATACAAAAAAGCTATTACGCAACGCATGAAAAAGAAGCCTTTTTTTTAGAGCATTTTTACCTCACCAGCGTGTATGTGGCTTCTACGGCCGGTTATTATTTAACCCCTAAGGGCGCTAAAACTTTTATAGAAGCCACGGAGCGTTTTAAAATCATAGAGCCGGTGGATATGTTTATGGATAATTCTGCTTATCATGATATAGCGAATCTGACTTATGTGCCTTGCCCTGTTTCTTTAAGCGAGCATTCTTTAGACAGCACCATTCAAAAGCCCCAAAAAAAGAGCTTGAAATCTTACCCACTCCCGCCTAAAAAATCAACTTTTAAGAATCTTTTCTATTATAGCTTTAACGCCAAAAAACGCTTGAATGCCTTTCAACAATACAGCAAACAATACGCCCCTTTAAAAACCCCTAAAGAGTTTTAAAAAAATGAAAAAAATTTTATGGTAGAATGCCATAGAATGCCATATTTAGGAGTTCATTTGACACAAGTTTATATCATTTCTTTAAAAGAAAGTCAAAGGCGTTTGGATACTGAAAAACTAATTTTAGAATCCAATGAAAAATTTAAAGGTCGTTGTGTTTTCCAAATCTTTGACGCTATTAGCCCTAAACATGAAGATTTTGAAAAATTTATTCAAGAGCTTTATGATTCTTCAAGTTTGTTAAAATCCGATTGGTTCCATTCTGATTATTGTTATCAAGAATTATTGCCCCAAGAATTTGGGTGCTATTTAAGCCATTATCTTTTATGGAAAGAATGCGTTAAAACAAACCAACCGGTCGTTATTTTAGAAGATGATGTAGCCTTAGAGTCTAATTTCATGCAAGCCTTAGAAGATTGCTTGAAAAGCCCTTTTGATTTTGTGAGACTCTATGGGCATTATTGGGGAGGCCATAAAACCAATTTGCACTCTCTCCCTATCTATACAGAGGCTGAAGAGGCTGAAGCGTCTATTGAAGAAACGCCTATTGAAAATTATGAAGTTACCCCCCCCCCAATCCCACACAAGATGTGCAACAAGACTCTATTATTGAAACGCAACAAGAACTATCTGAGCCTTGCAAAATAGCACCCCAAAAAACCTCTTTTAATCCAGTGGTTTTTAGAAAAATTAAAAGAAAGCTCAACCGCTTCATTGGAAATATTTTAGCTCGGACAGAAGTGTATAAGAATCTCGTATCAAAATACGATGATCTCAATAAGAATATTGCGGAAAAATACGATGATCTCAATAAGAATATTGCGGAAAAATACGATGATCTCACCACAAAATACGATGATCTCATGGGAAAATACGAAGCCTTATTGGCAAAAGAAACAAACATTAAAGAGACTTTTTGGGAATCTCGCGCTGATAATGAAAAAGAAGCGCTATTTTTAGAGCATTTTTACCTCACCAGCGTGTATGTGGCCACTACGGCAGGCTACTATCTCACGCCTAAGGGCGCTAAAACCTTTATAGAAGCCACAGAGCGTTTTAAAATCATAGAGCCGGTGGATATGTTTATGAACAACCCCACTTACCATGATGTGGCTAATCTAACTTATTTGCCTTGCCCTATTTCTTTAAACAAGCATGCTTTCAATAGTGCCATTCAAAATGCAAAAAAGCCTGACATTTCATTAAAGCCCCCTAAAAAATCTTATTATGATAATCTTTTTTATCATAAATTTAACGCCAGAAAGTGCTTAAAAGCCTTTCACAAATACAGCAAGCAATACGCTCCTTTAAAAACCCCTAAAGAGGTTTAAAAAGAGCGGGCTTTATGTTAGAATAAGTCTTTTTATTTTAAAGGAGATTGCAATGAATTTAGACCAATTAGAAGTGAGCCATGACGCTGATTCTTTGTGCGTGGTGATTGAAATATCCAAGCATTCTAATATCAAATATGAATTGGATAAAGAAAGCGGGGCTTTAATGGTGGATAGGGTGCTTTATGGGGCGCAAAATTACCCCGCAAATTACGGCTTTGTGCCTAACACTTTAGGATCTGATGGCGACCCTGTAGATGCACTGGTTTTAAGCGATGTGGCTTTTCAAGCCGGAAGCGTAGTGAAAGCGCGCTTGGTTGGGGTTTTGAACATGGAAGATGAAAGCGGGATGGATGAAAAACTACTCGCTCTACCCATAGATAAGATCGATCCCACGCATTCCTATGTCAAAGATATTGATGATTTATCCAAACACACTTTGGATAAAATCAAGCATTTTTTTGAAACTTACAAGGATTTAGAGCCTAATAAATGGGTGAAAGTCAAGGGGTTTGAAAACAAAGAGAGCGCAATTAAGGTTTTAGAGAAAGCGATAAAAGCCTATCAAGGCTAAAGATTTTTAAGGGTTTTGGCTCAATTGAGCTTAAACCCCTTTTTAACGCTCTTTTAAAAAGGCTTTGTTCTCATTGGGTGTTGGTGTGAAATGGCTTTATAGTTTAAAGCGGATTTTTGTATTCCCCATAAAAAAGCGCCAAAAACTACAATTTAACGATTTTAACCCCACTGCCGCCTAAATTAATGGGAGCGTCGCTAAAGCTCACCACTTTGGGGTGGTTTTTTAGAAATTCTTTCACAAACTTTTCTAAAATCCCGCTCCCCTTGCCATGGCAAATCAGCACTTCTTCAAAGCCCCCTAAAAGCGCATCATTTAAAAAAGCGTCTAGTAAATCCAGGGCTTCTTCGCTGCGTTGCCCCCTTAAATCAAGGCACAAGCTCGCTTCTTTGGGTTTAGGAATGGTTGTTTTAGGGGGTTTGAATTTGTTTTTAGGGGGTTTTTGGATTTTTTTCAACCAACTCCCATGCGCTTTTAAACGCATGCCAAGATCGGTTTCTACCAAGTAATAGCTTTTGTCTAAAATTTGCATAATCAGCACGCTTTCATTTTTATAGCGCGCTTTTTCGTTAATTTGAAAGCTTGTTATGATTTGTGGGATTTCTTGGTTTGTTTTATGCTTGTTTAAAATTTCACTCGCTTTATGGATTTCTTTATGCATGGAGCTGGTATCTTTTGAAGCGACTTCGCTTTTTAAGATGTTTAGGGCTTGTTGGTAGGATTTTTCCAATTCTAATTTTTTATGGTGAAAGATTTCTTTTTGTTTTTCTACTTCTAAAAGCCATGCGTTTTTTAAATCTTCTTGCTCTTTTAAAGCGTTCTCTAAATGTTCATTCTTTTGCTTTAATTCCCTTTCTAGCGCGCTGGAATTTTCAATCAAAACATTCAATTTTTCCTTATCTTCGCCATAGAAGGCTTTCGCTTTTTCAATCAAAAAAGGCGGCACGCCATAGCGCAAAGCGGTTTCAAACGCATAGCTTTTGCCAATAACCCCTTTTAAAAAAGTGTAAGTGGGCCGTTCTTTTTCTTCATCATAAAGAGCGGCCAGTAATTCCACTTCCTTATTTTCTGCCATTAACACGCTCAGGCGTTTGTGGTGTGTGGTGATAACGATCTGGTTGTTTTGTTTGAGCAATTTTTCTAACAGGGTTTTATACAAGCTGCTCGCTTCATCAGCGTCAGTCCCTAGCTCAATTTCATCAACGCCTAAAAGCATGTTTTCTTTGGATAAAAGAGCGCTAAATTGCTTCATTCTGCCGGCGAAAGTAGAGATATTGTTCGCGCTGTTTTGGGGGTCATTGATAATGGCGTGGATTTCTTTAAAATAGGGGATAATGGAATGATGGGCGTTGATTTTCATAGGAATGAGATGCTTGCTTAAAAAAGCCGCGCTTAAAAGCGATTTTAAGAGCATGGTTTTCCCGCCCGCATTCACGCCGGTAACAGCGAGCATGGATTTTTCAAACTTCAAATTTAAGGGCTTTGGCTCTTTTAAAATGGGGTGCGAAAAGTTTTCTAAAATCATTTTTTTTTGAGTAAAACTTGGCATGACAAATTCTAAATTATAGGCTTTAGCGAAATTGAGTCTGGCTTGCAAGCTGTCTAAAAAATCAAATTCTTTGAAAAGGAATTTTAAAAATAAAAGGTGTTTTTGCAAGCTACGGCTTAGAGTTTGACACATTTCAACAATACAGCAATCTATTTCATTATTAATTTGCGCGATTTTTTGGGCGATTTTTTGTGCGCTTTCAGGCAAGAGGTAGAAATAGCCATTAGCACTCCTTTCTAGCACAACGCCTTTGATTGCACTAGAAAACCCACTCTTTAATAAAAGGCATTCATAACCATGCTTAAGGTGGCTTTGTGTATCCACTAAATAAGGGGCAAGCTCTTTAGAGCGGGCGTAATGGTGAATGATTTTTACACTCTCTTTTTTAAGGCGGTTCAAACTTTCATTCAAAGCGTCTAGGGTAGCGTTCGCCCCTTGTTTGATTTGCCCTTCATCATCTAATAAAAGGATCAAATCATTAAAAAAGGGGGGTAAAATAATAGCGTTAAGGCGTTCATGAAATTTTAAATGCGTGAAAGGTTTAAAAGCGTTTTGTAAAACGACAATGTAGCGCAATCGTTTGACAATCTCATAGATTTCATCTAAATGGAGCGTCCCTAATTTGGTGAGTTTGATAAGAATAAGATCGCTTTCTTTCACGCTTTTAGGGGTAGGCAAACCGATCGAATCCACCTCGTTTAAATAAGTGAAAGCCTGTTTGAGATCGTTTTCTAAAGCAATAGAATCTCTTTCTTTGGCAAAAAAGGTTTTAAAAAGAGCGATAAACTCTTTTAAATCCAGGCTTTCTTCTAGGGGTTTGGGTGGGGTATTATTATTATTCATTATTCATTGGGTATTCATTGGGGTTGGATTAAGGGATCTTTTTGGAGCGTCTGACAAGAATCCAAATCCACAAGAACGTCTTTCATAGGGGTTTGTTTTTTGCCTAAAAAGCTCAAAGTCCCGCTCACTAAATTAAAGGTTTGGTTATTGACTTTAATGCCTTTACACAACAAAGTTTCCCCCCTTAAAAACGCTCTTTGTAAAGCGATTTCTTGTTGGTTTTGTTGGTTTTGCTTGTAAGTATAAACGCTGATGCTCGCTCCTATAATCCCTACGATTAAAAAAGCTAAAATCTTTTGTTTGGGGCTTGCTAAACCAAAATCCCTTAACACTAAAAACAATAAAATCAGCGTTAAAAATAAAACAACCGCTGCACCCATTACATTTCGCCTCTCAATTGATAGGTAATATCCCCCGCTCCAAAGCCTATCACAAACCCTTTTTCAATCGTTTCTATTACCTTATCATTGACTAACAGCTCTAAAAAATCCCCTTTTTTACGCACCCTGTCTATAAAGGTGGGGTTATAATGCTTAAAATGGGCTTTCAAATCAATGTCTCTTTTGACTTCACTCGCGCTATAAACGGGTAAAATGATTAATCTGTCGCAATGCTCTAAAAAACATTTTTTAAACTCTTCTAAATTGTCCATTAAGCGAGAATATTTGTGCGCTTGCCAGATCACAATAATTTTTTCTTGCGTGTTCAATAAATTCGCATAAATCCTAGCGCTTTTTAAAGTGGCGCTGATTTCGGTGGGGTGGTGGGCGTAATCATCAATGAGGATGAGATCGTTTTTTTGCAAAATATCAAAGCGTTTTTTAATGCCTTTGAAATTCAATAAATTATTTCTAATTTCTTCTAAATGCAATTCATCTAAAGCGCTTAAAATCGCTAAACTCGCATTCGTAGCGTTATGTTCGCCTAACCCCCACACCAAAAAAGCCCCCAAATCTTTCAATTCAAATGAAGTGTAAGGCTCGCCGTCTTTTAAAATGTATTGGATATTATAAATGTCTTTTTTTTCTAAAACAATGGCGTCTTTAGAATAGTTTTTCAAAAAAGGATCTTCTTTATAAATCACTCTTTTTTGAGCATGGTCTAAAAAATATTTATAAGCAAAGAAAAAGCGTTCTAAATCGTGGTCATAATGCTCTAAATGTTCTGGCTCTGTGTTAGGCACAATCGCGCAATAAGGGTTAGAAAATAAAAAACTTGAATCGCTCTCATCGGCTTCAAAAACCAAGCTCATATCCGCGCTCTCTCGCACATTGGAATCAAACTCTTTAGAATGCGCTCCAATAATCGCTCCAAAAGCGGGGCAAATCGCACTCAACATGGCCGTGATACTGCTTTTTCCATGAGCCCCACACACGCTAAAAACGCGTTTGTCTTTAAGGATAGAATACAAAGCGTCTTTACGAGACAAAATAGGGATTTCTAGTTCCTTAGCCCTTTGTATTTCGGTATTGTTCTCTTTGATAATGGCTGAATGGATAATAACATCTTGATGGTTAATCGCTTTTGGATCATGCGGGATATTAATTTCTACGCCTAAGGCTTTCAAATATTTAACGCTAGGGCTTATGGCAATATCAGAGCCGCTGATCTTAGCCCCTTGCGCTTTAAGGTATTTGGCTAAACCTGAAATGCCAATCCCCCCTATACCGATAAAATGGATCTTGCAATCTTGCAAGTTTTTGAGTAAAACTTTTGGGGTTTCAAGCATGATTTTCTCGGTAAGCTTCTATGATTTCTAAAGGCTTTTCTAAAAGGGGAGTGTCATAGACAAGGGCTAAACGCACATAGTCAGCGCCGATATGATTACGCCCCAAATACAAGGCCGGTAAAGTAGTAATGCCTTCGTTTTGATAAAGTCTTTTGGCAAAATTTTCGCCATTTTTAACGGGCAGATACGCATAAAAACTATAAGGATAAATGAGCGTGTCTTTAAAGATTTTTCGCGCCAGTTTCAAGTTATTCGCATAAATATTGCGGAAAAATTCTGCATGCTCATCATCTAGCCAAGCCGCTTCACTAGCTTTTTGGATCACATTAGCGCTCGTATAGCCTAAATAGGTGCGAAACGCTTTGTATTTTTCTAAAAGGCTGCTATCCCCAGCGATAAAACCACTCCTTAGCCCTGGAGCACTAGATCGTTTGGAGAGCGAGTGGATAACCAAAACATTTTTAAACGCTTCATTACCAGCCAGCATGCAAGCTTCTAAAAGCGAAGGGGGAGGCGTATTTTCATAAATTTCACTATAACATTCATCATTAATTAAAATAAAATCATGTTTTAAGGCGAGTTTGACCCAAGCGATCAATTCTTCTAAAGAAAGGGTTCTTCCGGTGGGGTTGTTAGGGGAATTTAAGATCACTAAATCCACTTCTTGCAACTCTTTTTCATTCAAGCTTGGAGTGAAACCATTTTCTTTAACTAAAGGCATTAAAAGGCTTTTAGCCCTAGCGAATTGGGCTGATCCTTCATAGATTTGATAAAAGGGGTTAGGGTAGGCGATAGTGGGGTTTGGATAGTCAAATAAAACAAAACTAGGGAAATTGAATAACACTTCCCTAGATCCTAGCGTGGAAACTAATTCGTTTTCTTTCAATTCTACCTTAAAACGGCGTTTAAAAAAACCCCTTTGAGCCTCTCTCAAACCCTCTTCAAACGCGCTTTTAGGGTAGATATTGAGCGAATGAGCATGCTGTTTGAGAGCGTCTTGAATGAATTTAGGCGTTTCAAATCGCGGCTCGCCGATGCCTAGATCTAGCCCCTTTTTTTTAGGGGTGATCTCTTTAAACAAGGCTCTTAATCGTTCAAAAGGATAAGGCTCAAAAGTCATAGGGCTACTTTAATCTTAAAATGGAATAGTTAATCTTACCTAAAATTTGAGCGTTATGGTATGAAACCACCAAGAAAGAGTATAATAGCGCATAAGAATTTAACTGATGAAGAGGTTTGATGCTAGAAAATAGAGTTAAGACCAAGCAAATTTTTATCGGTGGCGTCGCCATAGGGGGTGATGCTCCCATAAGCACGCAAAGCATGACCTTTAGCAAAACCGCTGATATTGAAAGCACTAAAAATCAAATTGACCGACTCAAACTCGCCGGGGCTGATTTAGTGAGGGTGGCGGTGAGTAATGAAAAGGACGCCCTGGCCTTAAAAGAATTGAAAAAAGTGTCTCCTTTGCCCTTAATCGCTGATATCCATTTCCATTATAAATTCGCTCTCATTGCCGCTCAAAGCGTGGATGCGATCAGGATTAATCCCGGAAACATCGGCTCTAAAGACAAGATCAAAGCGGTGGTTGATGCTTGTAAAGAAAAAAACATTCCTATAAGAATTGGCGTGAATGCCGGGAGTTTAGAAAAGCAGTTTGATCAAAAATACGGACCCACCCCAAAAGGCATGGTAGAAAGCGCTTTGTATAACGCCAAACTTTTAGAAGATTTGGATTTTACCAATTTTAAGATTTCTTTGAAAGCGAGCGATGTGATGCGCACCATAGAAGCTTACAGGATGCTTCGCCCTCTTGTGATCTATCCTTTCCATTTGGGGGTTACGGAGGCGGGAAATCTTTTTAGCTCCAGTATCAAATCCGCCATGGCTTTAGGGGGGCTTTTAATGGAGGGCATTGGGGATACGATGCGCGTATCCATTACAGGGGAATTAGAAAATGAAATCAAAGTGGCCAGGGCGATTTTACGCCATAGCGGGCGGTTGAAAGAAGGGATTAATTGGATTTCTTGCCCCACTTGCGGGCGCATTGAAGCCAATTTAGTGGATATGGCGAGCAAGGTAGAAAAACGCCTGAGCCACATTAAAACCCCTTTAGACATTAGCGTGATGGGTTGCGTGGTGAACGCTTTAGGTGAAGCCAAGCATGCAGACATGGCGATCGCTTTTGGGAATCGCAGCGGTTTGATCATTAAAGAGGGTAAAGTCATTCACAAACTGGCTGAAAAGGATTTGTTTGAAACTTTTGTGGTAGAAGTGGAAAATTTAGCTAAAGAAAGAGAAAAAAGTTTAAAGGATTAGGCATGATGAATAAGTTTAAAAATTTTGTGAGCAATTACCAGCAATCTAATAGCTATAAAGAGCCTTTAGGTTTTGGCATTGCTAGGGTGGATATTGCCCCTATTTCTAAAAAGATTTTATGCGCCACTTACCCTGTTCTGAACTGGAAAGAGGAAAATCTAGGCTCTTATGCGGTGTTTTGCAATTCGCTTTCCAAAGAAAAAATCCTAAAAGAGAGCGCGAGCGAGCGCGTCGTTGAGATTGATGAAAGTTTTGTGTTAAAAGCGCTAGAGTTTTATACGCCCTTTTTGAATGAAGCCTACTCTAATAAAATGGCTCATAAAAACATTCAAGTGGTTTTAGAGCTTTTAAAGGCTTTAGAGGAAAATCGTTTGAAAAATAATAATGGGGAGTCTCTTTATCGCTTGGTGATCTTGTATGAAGATAAGCCTTGCGAGAGCGTGGAGAGCGCGTATATGAAACTTTTAGCGCTCTCTTTAGGGAAAGCCCCTTTGAGGAGTTTGAATTTAGAGGGCATTTTTAACCAGCTTTCTAATGCGGCTTGGAGCGGTAACAAGCCCTATGAATTAGAATGGCTCAGAACGAACGAAGTGGCTTTAAAAATGCGAGGCCATTTCCCTAGCATTGATTTTATAGATAAATTCCCGCGCTATTTGATGCAATTAATCCCTGAGTTTGATAATATCCGCTTATTAGATAGCTCAAAAACGCGCTTTGGGGCGTATTTAGGGACCGGAGGTTATACCCAAATGCCTGGGGCTAGTTACGTGAATTTTAACGCAGGGGCTATGGGAGTGTGCATGAATGAGGGGCGCATTTCTTCATCAGTGGTGGTGGGAGCAGGCACTGATATTGGTGGAGGCGCGAGCGTGTTAGGCGTTTTAAGCGGAGGGAATAACAACCCCATTAGCATCGGGAAAAATTGTTTGCTAGGGGCTAATAGCGTTACCGGAATTAGTCTAGGCGATGGCTGTATTGTGGATGCAGGCGTTGCAATATTAGCCGGGAGCGTGATAGAAATTGAAGAAAATGAGTTTAAAAAGCTTTTAGAAGTGAATAGCGCTTTAGAAAAGCATGCCAACAATCTTTACAAAGGCAAAGAGCTTTCCGGAAAAAATGGCGTGCATTTTCGTTCCAATAGCCAAAATGGCAAGCTGATCGCTTTTAGGAGCGTGAAAAAAATTGAGTTGAATCAAAACCTGCATTAAGGATTAAAAGAATGCTCAAACAAAGTTTGTTATGGCTTGTTTTTTTAATCTTACAGCTTAGCGGCGCTGAAGAAAACAATCAAGCCCCAAAAAACACGCCCCCCGAATTAAACCCCGCTAACGCCAAGGGCGCACCAAACCCTAACACCCAAATCACCCCTAAAAACGATAACTCCAATCTGTTAGACAAATTAGGATCGCCTGAAAACGCTCAAACCGAGCTTTCTGCCGGTATTGAACTGGCTAAAAAGGGCGATTATCAAGGGGCTTTTAAGCTTTTTTCCCAATCGTGTGATAACGGCAATGCGGCCGGGTGTTTTGCAGTAGGGGCGATGTATGCTAATGGGGTAGGGATCCAAACCAACAGATTAAAAGCCGCTCGCTATTATGAAATGGGTTGCAGTGGGGGCGATGCGACCGCTTGCGCGAATCTGGCTCAAATGTATGAAAACAAGAAAAACGCTGATTCAAACGATAAAGAAAACGCTTTGCAATTGTATGCGGTGGCTTGTCAAGGGGGGGACATGCTCGCATGCAATAATTTGGGGTGGATGTTTGCTAATGGGAGTGGGGTCCCAAAAGATTATTACAAAGCGATGGGTTATTATAAATTTTCATGCGAAAATGGGAATGATATGGGGTGCTATAATCTGGGTTTGATGTCTAATGTGAATAATATTTATGGCATTGATAAGGCACAACTCAGTCAAGTGGATTTGAATTATTTGGCTTGTAACGCTGGGGATATGATGGGGTGCGCGAATTTAGGCTGGATTTATGCGAATGGGGATTTAGGGGCTCCGTTGAATAACCACTATGCGGCGAAGTATTTTCAAATGGCATGCGATGGGGGGATTTTGGGGAGCTGTAACAATTTAGGCGTGCTGTATCAAAAGGGTTTAGGCGTGCCTCAAGATGATCAAAGGGCTTTGGATTTGTTCTCGTATGCGTGCGATAATGGTTTTGAGTCAAGCTGTCGTAATTACGGGAATTTCAAAGAGCATTTATTGCGCGTGAATCCTAATTACGGGCGCTTGTTCATGCCATATAATTCTTATGAGATACCCTAGTAGGGGTATTTTGAAATCATTTTCGCCCCATAACTAAACCCTCCTAAAGATCGCATTTTTAAGAGATTAGCACTTGCTTTGCACAAAGCTCTTTTATTTTTTTGAATAAATTCAGCCACAAATTGCGGTTTTTTCAAAAATTTAAGCTATCTTTTTTTTTGATTTAATACTCGGTGTAATGATAATCTCACTCAAAAAAGGAAAGCGATGAAAGCGACACAAAGCACCATTAACGACTTTTTTGCCTTAACAGGCACGATATTTTCTATCCCTGTATACCAGAGGAACTACACTTGGGAAGAAGAAAATTGTGAAAAGTTACTGCAAGATATGGTCAGTATTTCTCAAAACAAGAAAACGCATTTCATGGGTTCTATCACTTATATTTTGCATTTGATTGACGATGAAAAGAGCTTAAGACAACTGCAAGAATTTGTCATCATTGACGGGCAGCAAAGGATTACCACTATCATGCTTTTGCTTAAAGCCATAGAGACAAAGATACAAAATGAAGGGATAAAAAAAGAGATTGACGGACTACTCAATCTTACAGGACAAAGGCTGCGCCTAAAGCCCATTAAAAGCGACAAAGAAGCCTTTGATCTTGTCATGCAAAATCGATCGCATGAACTGCAAGGCGTATCGCACATTAGGAACAATTATAGATTTTTCATCAAAGAGCTTGACAAGTATCTAGAAAAAGGGTATCGCATAGAAGAGATTTATGGTGCGTTTTTGCGGCTTAAAATCGTAGCCGTAGGCTTAGAGTTAGGCGAAGACGATCCGCAAGTGGTGTTTGAAAGCATTAACGCTACCGGCGTGCAATTAAAAGGGCTGGATCTCATCCGCAACTACCTGATGATGGGGGAAAATTCTGACAGACAGAAACACCTTTATGACACTTATTGGGTGCCTTTAGAAAATTGGCTTGGCGAAAAGGATTTGAATGATTTTATCAAAACCTATTTAAGAATCTATTTTGAAGATAGATTTAAGGAGGGAGAGCGTGAAGTGTATTACACGCTAAAAGCCCACCACAGAGACAATTTCTCTGATGATATACAAGGTCTTATGAGCGATATGCGTGAATATGGCAGAATCTATCAAATCTTTTTAGACAGAGATCATTATTTTTTAGGGCGTGGGGATCCGCAGCAGTTAGCGAATTTACGCTTGCGTATTAAGGATCTTATGAAAATCAAATTTGGCGTGGCAAAGCCCTTTATTTTGCGTTGCGCCAGAGACTTTGAAGAAGGCAAATTGGATTATGAAAACTTCCATGAAATTTTGCAAATCCTTACCAGCTACTTCGTGCGCCGAAGCGTGTGTGGGGATCCTTCCCCTACGCTTACCAGAGTTCTTTATTCTTTATACAGACAGCTAGGGGAAAATGTTTCAGCCGATGCGTTGAAGCGGTATCTGGGCAAGAGCGTTGGTCAAGTGGCGTTCCCTAATGACGATAGAATTAGAGTAGCGTTTCTTGTGCGTAACGCTTATGCAGCAAATTATGTGTGCAAGTTCATTTTGCTTGAGATAGAAAAGCTAAGCAACGCCGAACCGCCAAGAGAAGAAAATCTAGAAGTGGAGCATTTCTACCCCAAAACCCCCACTCAAGAATGGCGCGATAGGGTGGGGGATTATTTCACTTTTGAGCAAGACTACCTCAATAATTTTGGGAATCTAACCTTATCAGGGCAAAATCAAAGGCTTGGCAACAAATCTTACGAGGTAAAAATAGCGCTTATGGAAGAATACAGCTCCTTGCATTTAAACGACTATTTCATCAATAACACCCATTCTTGGGGGATAGAGGAAGTGAGGGCCAGGAGCGAATATTTAGCGGATCAATTTTGTCAAGTGGGATTGTTTAAAGATTTGCCTAAAGAATACCGTGCAAGAGAGCTTCACAAAACCCTTGATGATGACTTAACTAACCATAATCTTCAAAGCGTCAAGCTCCCCAATGATCAAAGGAAACCAGTAAGAAACGCTAAGGAATTGGCTAGCGCTGTCATAGACTACTTGCTAGAAAATGCCAGAGAAGCCTTTGAAAACTATACAGACGATGAGTCTCAAAGATATATTTGTTGGGATAAAGCAAAAGCGCAATTAAGGGATAGAGATGGCACTCTTGTTGTGCCTTTTGAAAAATACGGGTTCTACTTTGTGAGCAATGCGAGTTATCAAACGGTGGGCAGTAATCTTAGGGATCTTATCTTAGGTTGCGAGCTTAATCCCAGAGACTTTATTGTGTAACAAACAAGCCCCCCAAAGAAATGGGGGGGTTAAAAAAATTTTAAAATCACTTGCCAAAAGCTTGGTGCAAATGCGTGGTGAGAGAGTTAAGATACTGCTCCACTTGGGGGTTTTTCACCACATCGTTGCAAATAAAAGTGGGCAACGCTGAAAGCCCTAAAAATTGGAACGCTTTATGCAAATGCAAATACACAACATCCACGCCCACCCCTTCAAAAAATTCACTAGGATCATTAAAGGCTTCAATGGGAGCGTTCCAGGTCAAGCTCAACATGTATTTTTTACCATGCATCAAGCCCCCTTTCCCGTAGTTTTTAGTGGGGTTTTGCGAGCTTCTGCCATCGCTAGCATAAAGCTTCCCATGCCCTGTGCTAAAGACTTCATCAATGTATTTTTTCACAATCCAAGGCTCGCCCATCCACCAGCCAGGCATTTGCCAAATCGTCGCATCAGCGCTAACGATCTTTTCCACCTCTTGGCTATGATTATAGCCCTTATCCACGATTGTAGTATCCACTTCTAGCCCTAAAGATTCTAGAGTCTTTTTTGCATGATCAGTCAAAGTTTCATTGAGTTTCCCTCCAGAGCTCCCGAACGCTTTGGCCCCGTTAATGATGAGTACTTTTTTCATTTTGTTCCTTTTTTAATAAAATAGGGGGGAATTTTATCCAAATGAAACTTAATGTTAAAGAAATTCCTTTCATCTAAAATAAAAATTAAAAAATAATCAATTGCCACTACATTATTTTTATTATGTTAAGATAATGAAAATTTCTAATTAAGGAGTGGTCATGTTCTACGATGAAAAAAAGACCTATCAAAGGATTGAAGAACGCCTTGAGATAGTCAGTTCGTTTAACGCTCACAACGAGCATAAAAACTTGCAAGACGAGTTTAAGGGGGCGGGCATTTCTAGGCGCGATTTATTGAAGTGGGCGGGCATGATGAGCGCGACTTTAGCTTTGCCGGCTAGTTTTGCTCCCTTGACTTTGAAAGCAGTAGAAGTGGCTAACAGATTGCCTGTGATTTGGTTGCACATGGCAGAATGCACCGGCTGTAGCGAAAGTTTGTTAAGGAGCGCAGACCCCACCATTGATAGCATTATCTTTGATTACATTAACCTAGAATACCATGAGACCATCATGGTAGCGAGCGGTTTTCAGGCTGAAAAAAGCTTGCATGACGCCATAGAAAAGCATAAAAACAATTACATTTTAATGGTAGAAGGCGGTATCCCCCAAGGCACAGAATACTTTCTCACTCAAGGCCCAAACGCTGAAACGGGGGCTGAAGAGTGCAGAAAAGCCGCTCAATACGCAGCCGCTATTTTTGCCATAGGCACATGCTCAAGTTTTGGGGGCGTTCAAGCGGCTTACCCTAACCCCTCTAACGCGCAACCCTTGCATAAAATCATTGATAAACCCGTGATCAACGTTCCCGGTTGCCCGCCTAGTGAAAAAAATATCGTGGGTAATGTGCTTTATTACTTGATGTTTGGGACTCTCCCTAAATTAGATGCGTATAACCGCCCCTCTTGGGCTTATGGGAATAGGATCCATGATTTGTGCGAAAGGCGAGGGCATTTTGATGCGGGCGAATTTGTGGAGCATTTTGGCGATGAAAACGCTAAAAGGGGCTTTTGTTTGTATAAAATGGGCTGTAAAGGGCCTTACACTTTCAACAATTGCTCCAAACTCCGCTTCAATTCACACACTTCTTGGCCCATAGGCGCAGGGCATGGGTGCATAGGGTGTTCTGAGCCTAATTTTTGGGATACGATGAGTCCTTTTGAAGAGCCTTTGGCGAATCGCTCCATTAAAACCGCTTTTGATGGCTTAGGGGCTGATAAAGTGGCGGATAAAGTCGGCACGACTTTACTCAGTGCAACCGCTATTGGCATTGCCGCGCATGCACTCCTTTCTAAAGCGATCAAAAACAAAGAGTAATAAGGGATTAACATGTCAAAAAAAATAATAGTCGATCCTATCACTAGGATTGAGGGGCATTTAAGGATTGAAGTGATCGTAGATGATGATAATGTGATCACTGATGCGTTTTCTTCTTCTACGCTTTTTAGGGGGCTAGAGACGATCATTAAAGGCAGAGACCCACGAGATGCGGGCTTTATCGCTCAAAGGATTTGCGGGGTATGCACTTATTCGCATTATAAAGCCGGTGTTACTGCGGTAGAAAACGCTTTAGGCATTACCCCCCCATTAAACGCACAATTGGTGCGATCTTTGATGAACATGGCACTGCTTTTTCACGATCATGTGGTGCATTTTTATACTTTGCATGGGCTTGATTGGTGCGATATTATGAGCGCTTTAAAAGCCGACCCTTTTGAAGCGGCAAAACTTTCTTTCAAATACAGCCCTTATCCCATTAATACCGGTGCGGGCGAATTAAAAGCGATTCAAAAACGCTTGAATGATTTCGCTAAAAGCGGATCTTTAGGGCCTTTTAGTAATGGCTACTATGGGCATAAAACCTATCGTTTAAGCCCAGAGCAAAATTTAATCGTCTTAAGCCACTACCTCAAGCTTTTAGAAATCCAAAGGGAAGCGGCGAAAATGACCGCTATTTTTGGGGCCAAACAGCCTCACCCACAAAGCCTAACGGTGGGGGGCGTTACGAGTGTTATGGATATATTGGATCCAACAAGGTTGGCTGAATGGAAGAGCAAGTTTGAAGTGGTGGCTAATTTTATCAACCATGCTTACTACCCTGATTTGGTGATGGCAGGCGAAATGTTCGCTAACGAACAATCTGTCATTAAAGGCTGCGGCTTAAGGAATTTTATCGCTTATGAAGAGGTGTTGCTTGGGAAGGATAAATACCTTTTGAGTAGTGGGGTGGTGCTTGATGGGGATATTTCTAAATTACACCCCATTGATGAGAGTTTGATTAAAGAAGAGGTTACGCATTCTTGGTATCAATATGAAGACACTAAAGAAGTGCAACTCCACCCTTATGACGGGCAAACGAACCCGCATTATACCGGTTTAAAAGACGGCGAGAGCGTGGGGATTGAAAATAAAATAATCCCTGCTAAAGTGCTTGACACTAAGGATAAATATTCTTGGATAAAATCCCCCAGATACGATAGTAAGCCTATGGAAGTAGGCCCTTTAAGTTCCGTAGTGGTAGGTTTAGCGGCGAAAAACCCTTATGTTACTGAAGTGGCTACTAAGTTTTTAAAAGACACGAAACTGCCTTTAGAGGCGTTGTTTTCAACGCTTGGGCGCACGGCTGCAAGGTGTATTGAAGCGAAGACTATCGCTGATAATGGCCTTTTGGCGTTTGACGCGTTAGTGGAAAATCTAAAGAGTGATCAAAGCACTTGCGCTCCTTATCACATTGATAAAAATCAAGAGTATAAAGGGCGCTACATTGGTCAAGTGCCAAGGGGCATGCTAAGCCATTGGGTGCGTATTAAAAACGGCGTGGTGGAAAATTATCAAGCAGTGGTGCCTTCTACTTGGAATGCAGGGCCTAGAGATTCTAAAAACCAAAGAGGGGCTTATGAAATGAGTTTGATTGGTACTAAAATCGCTGATTTAACCCAGCCTTTAGAAATCATTAGGACTATCCATTCTTTTGACCCATGCATCGCATGCTCAGTGCATGTGATGGATTTTAAAGGGCAGTCTTTAAACGAGTTTAAAGTAGAGCCTAATTTCGCTAAATTCTAAAAAGGGTTACGCATGGATAAAATGAATAAGGTCGTTTTACACAAAGAGTATTCAGGTTTTGTGCGCTTTTTCCATTGGGTTAGGGCTTTGAGTATTTTTACTTTAATCGCTACGGGGTTTTACATCGCTTACCCTTTTTTGCAGCCTAATTCCAGCTTTTATAAAGGGGTGTATCTTCTACAAGCTTATGTGCGCTCTTTTCATGTCATGTTTGGGTTTTTACTCATTAGTGCATTAATCTTTAGAACCTATCTTTTTTTCACTAAAGAAAGCTTGATGGAACGCAGGAGTTTCAGCCAACTTTTAAGCCCAAAAGCTTGGATTGATCAGATGAAAGCGTATTTTCTTATCAGCGGCAAACCCCACACTAAAGGAGCGTATAACCCTATCCAACTCGTGGCTTATTTCACTTTGGTTGTTTTGATCGTGTTGATGAGTTTGAGCGGGATAGTGCTGTATTATAATGTCTATCATGCGGGGCTTGGGGCGTTTTTAGCAAGCGCTTTTAAGTGGTTTGAAGCGCTTTGTGGGGGGTTAGCGAATGTTCGTTTCATCCACCACTTAGCGACTTGGGGGTTTATTTTGTTTGTCCCTGTGCATGTTTATATGGTGTTTTTCCATTCTATCCGGTATGATAGTTCAGGGGCGGATTCTATGATTAATGGCTATGGTTACACCAAAGAATGAGTCAAAAAATCCTAATTCTAGGCATTGGCAATATCCTTTTTGGCGATGAAGGGATTGGGGTGCATCTAGCCCACTACCTTAAAAAGAATTTTTCTTTTTTCCCTAGCGTGGATATTGTGGATGGGGGGACTATGGCTCAGCAACTCATTCCTTTGATCACTTCGTATGAAAAGGTTTTGATTTTGGATTGCGTGAGCGCTAAAGGCGTTGAAATTGGATCGGTTTATGCTTTTGATTTTAAGGACGCTCCTAAAGAAATCACATGGGCTGGGAGTGCGCATGAGGTGGAAATGTTGCACACTTTAAGGCTCACGGAGTTTTTAGGGGATTTGCCTAGAACTTTTATCGTGGGGCTTGTGCCTTTTGTGATAGGGAGCGAGACCACTTTCAAGCTTTCAAGCGAAATGTTAAACGCTTTAGAAACAGCCTTAAAAGCCATAGAAACCCAACTCAACGCATGGGGAGTTAAAATGCAACGCACCGATCATATCGCTTTAGAGTGTATCGCTGAACTCTCTTATAAGGGTTTTTGAATTGGCGTTTGTCTTTCTTTTTAAATGCGTTAATGAAAAAACAAGCCTGAATTTTACGCCCCTTTTAGAGCAAATAGCATGCAATTTGCAAGCGCGTTTTTATAGCGTTTATAAGGATAATACGACTTCTTTCTACCTCCAAGCGAGCGCTGAGATCACTTTAGAGTTCGCGCAAAAATTAAGCGAGATTTTGCCCTTTTCTTTAGATTTTAGCTTTTTGTCTTTAAAGGAAATCACAGAGCCTTTAGATGAAAATCTTTTCCAAACAACAAGCCTTTCAAAGCCCCTTTTTATGAACGCTAAAGAGCATCAAGATTTTTTAGACAAAAACGCATCTTTGTATGCCGATACTCTGGGCTTGATTAAAAACACCGCTTTTAAGGGGGATATAATCCATAGTCCTAAAGAGCTTATAGATTGCTTAACCCAATTAAAAGGCATGCTCAAAACACAGGATTTTATCCCTATTTTCACTTCTAGGGGGGCGTTATCCCTTTCTTTAAAAAATCCCTCTCCAAGCGTTATTTTTAGCGATCTTTCTAGCGTTTTAACCTGCACTAAATTGCCTTTAGAGGACGCTAAATATTTGGCTAGTTTGGAAAAACCCTCTATCAAAGCCTCTTTAAAAAGCGTGTTTAAGGACACTTTTAAAAACGATGAAATCATAGCCCAACTACCCTTTGACCCCATATTGAATTTATTGTGCCATATTTTACAAGATGAGGGGATAGAATTTGTTTTTACGCATGAAAGCCGTTCTTGTGAAGCATTGTTACATTATGAAGCGCTTTTTAAAACCCCTAAACGCTTGATCACGCCCACTAAAAATTTCGTTCTAGAAAACCATCTTTCTGTCATTCCCCTTAAAGATGAATTAGAGTTTTTAAGCGCAACCCCCAATTCTATCGTTTTGTATTTTAGTTTCAAGTGCCCTACAAGGTTGTTGTTGCATGCTAATGGTTCTTTAAAAACGCTTTTAAGCGTTAGTTTTGATTTCAATCAAATATTTAACCTCCTCAAACAAGATGAAAAAGCCTCCAGAATGCTACAAAACTACGCGACTAAATTCCCTGATTTTTACGCGCGTATTGTAGAGCTTTCTCAATACAATCTAGGGGGCGCGAATGTATTGGATTTTTTTCGCATTTTAGGCTTTATTTTGGGTTATAGCGAGGATTTTCATTCGCATAGCGTTATTTCTTTGGCTAAAGAATGCTTACGCCCTAAAGGCCCTAGGATTGATTATAAAATCCTTAAAAACGATTCTTTGAAAATGGCTTTAAACTTTTCAAAGATCATGCACAGCGCGATGAGTTTCAGGCTCGCAGGCGTGGAAAATGAAATTTTGAGTTTGGGGATTTTGGATTCTTTAGCGGAGTTTTTAGGGAATTTCATTTGGGATAACGCGCAAAATTTTAGCGTCCAAGAAGTAACGATCGCTGGGGATTTCTTTGGCGAAAAAGTGTTTTTGGATTTGTTTGTGCGGTATTTCCCTAAAACCCTCGCTCTTAAAGCGCATGCATTTTTGGATTATGAATGAGGGCTTAAAAGCGGATATGCATCATCAACCCGCCGTCCATGTATTGGGTTTTTTTGCTTTTAGTCCTTTCAAAATAAGGCCCAAAAGACAGGGCTTTATTGAAATTCACAATCGGCACGCTCACCCCTTCAGCGATATTGTTTTTAGCGAGTTGTTTGTAAAACTTTTTGTCGCTTTTTTTATGGCTTTTAAGGCTAGGGCTTTTTTCTAAATCCACGCCTTCTAAACCGCTATTTTTAGTGAAATCATAAAGCTTTTTGTCGTTTTTGGACTCGGTTTCTGATCCATGGTTTTTATGGAGTTTGTAAAACTTTTTACCGCTCTTTTTGTCGTTTTTGGTTTCGGTTTCTAAATCCATTGCAAACGCGCTGCTATAAGCCACAAACGATACAAGAAATAAATTTCTAACTATACGCATAAGATCTCCTCTGATATAGCCTTCCTTCATCACGCCACCATAACATGTTAGAAATAACCATTAGAAAACACAAGCGCGTTTGAGCAAAAACACCACCACGCTTATTGTTTAGTGCAAGCTATTTTAAGCTAATCAATAAAAAGCGTAAGGGAAGTATCCAGGCGCTCCATACCCATAAGGACCATAAGGCATAAGGCCAGACCCATAAGGCATGAAACCATAGGGCATGTAATAATAAGGCATGTAATAATAAGGCATGTAATAGCCTCCATACATCCCGTTTTGCATGGGCGAATTGAGGTTATCCACTGAATTGTAAAAGCCGTTTAAAGAGCCGTAAGCGTTATAATTAGTGAAACGATTGATTAAAGGCGTGGTGCGCGCATCAATGATGGCGTTTTCTTGCTGGATGGCTTTTTCTTCTCTGGCGACTTCTTGGGCTTTAGTCTCTTTAGGATCTTTAACTATCACTTCTTCTATAGGCACATTCGCCCCACAAGCGCTTAACAGATAGGCTAAAAAGCCGGTGTTTAAAAAAAGAACGATTTTAGAAAGATGAGCGGATTGGTTGGGTAAAAAAGTTTTATTGTTTTGACGCATGGGTTTTCCTAAATTTTAAAATAACCAAAGATTAACATGTTTTTGATTTAATGTTAATTAAGCGGTGGTTTTGTGGCTATTTCATTTTAACTTTGTTTTTCATTAAAACCCAATCTAAAATCTTATTTTTATGATAAAATACCTAGCAATAATATCAAATCTTAAACCAAAGAAAAACCATGAAAAAAGCCCTCTTACTCTCTCTCTTTCTCTCGTTTTGGCTCCACGCTGAAAGGAACGGATTTTATTTAGGTTTGAATTTTGGAGAAGGAAGCTATATTCAAGGACAAGGCAGCATCGGCGAAAAAGCTTCAGCAGAAAACGCCTTAAATCAAGCGATCAATAACGCAAAAAATTCATTATTCCCTACAACACAAAACACAAAAGCCATAAGAGATGCACAAAACGCCTTAAATGCAGTGAAAGATTCAAACAAAATCGCTAGCCGATTCGCAGGAAATGGCGGGTCGGGCGGTATTTTCAATGAACTCAGCTTGGGGTATAAATATTTTTTGGGTAAAAAAAGGATTATAGGGTTTAGGCACTCTCTTTTTTTCGGTTACCAACTTGGTGGTGTTGGTTCTGTTCCTGGCAGCGGTTTAATAGCTTTTTTACCCTATGGTTTCAATACGGATTTACTCATTAATTGGACTAACGATAAGCGAGCGTCCCAAGAATACGTTGAACGAAGGGTAAAAGGGCTCTCTATATTTTATAAAGATATGACCGGCAGAACGCTAGACGCTAACACATTAAAAAGAGCATAAAGGCACACAATCAGAAAATCTTCAGGGCTTGTGATTGGCATGGAACTAGGGGCTAGCACTTGGTTTGCAAGCAACAATCTCACCCCTTTCAATCAAGTCAAGAGCCGCACGATTTTTCAGTTACAAGGGAAATTTGGCGTTCGTTTTAGTAGTGATGAATACGATATTGATCGCTATGGCGATGAAAACTATCTTGGGGGTTCTAGTGTTGAATTAGGGGTTAAAGTGCCAGCGTTTAAAGTCAATTATTATAGCGATGATTATGGGGATAAATTGGATTATAAAAGAGTGGTGAGCGTTTATCTCAACTATACCTATACTTTTAGACGCAAACATTAAAAATGTGCTTTTTATCGCTCTTTGATTGTTTGTCTTAAAAAACGCTTTTGAGTATTTTTACCAACGCTTTATTGAAACAAAGCCTTAGCTTGAAACTCTTCAAAGCCTTTTTTCCTCAATTGGCATGCCGGGCATTTATCGCAGCCATAGCCATAAGCATGCAAAATCTTTCGCTCTCCTTGATAGCAGGTGTGCGTTTCTTTGATGATTAGATCTAAAGCCCCTAAATCTTTAGCCATTTGAAATTCTTGTGCTTTACTTAAAAACATTAAAGGCGTTACGATTTTAATCGCCGTGTTTGAGCCTAAATTTAGGGCATGCTCGATGCTTTTAATAAAATCTTCTTTACAATCCGGATAGCCGCTAAAATCCGCTTGCGAAACCCCTAAAGCGATGTTGCTAGCCCCTAGTTTTTGCGCGTAAGAATGCAAAAGGGTGATAAAAATAGCGTTACGATTAGGCACAAAAGAATTGGGCAAATCTTTATTTTGCGCATGCGAATGCCCTATTAAATCGTTAGAGTTTTTAAAAAGCGCGGAGTGGGTGATATTCTCTAAAAAATCTAATGGGATGATTTCGTAAGGGAATTGTAAAAGAGAAGCGATTTTTTGAGCGCATTCTAATTCCACAGAGTGTTTTTGCGCGTAATCAAACCCCACTAAACAGACTTTTTTAAAACGCTTTTTCGCCCATACGGCTAAAGTGGTGCTGTCTTGCCCGCCGCTAAAACCGATCACGCAAATTTCTTGTTCCATCAAAATTCCTTAAAATTCTAAAAAGATATAATAACACAAAGAAATTTTAAGAGTAAAAAGCGTGTTTGAGTTAGAAAAAGAATTGAAAGAATTGTTTGATATTTATGAAAAATCCCCTTATGAGCTTTACTTGGTAGGGGGGTGCGTGCGCGATTATTTGATGAGCATTACCCCCAAAGATTACGATTTGACCTCAAACGCTTTAGTCAATGAAAGTAAAGAGCTTCTTTTAAAGCACCATTTTAGGGTGCTAGAAACCGGTATCAAACATGGCACGATCACGGCTCTTAAAAACCATCAGATCTATGAAATCACAACTTTTAGAATTGAAAAGGGGCATATCAAACACCGAAAGCCTAAAGAATTGGTTTTTAGCGCTCATTTAACAGACGATTTAAAGCGGCGCGATTTTAGCATGAATGCGATCGCTTATAGCCCTACAAAAGGGATTATAGATCCTTTTAAAGGGCGATGTGCGATTAAAAATCAAATGATTGAATGCGTGGGGGAAGCGCGATTGAGGTTTTTTGAAGACGCTTTAAGGATTTTAAGATCGCTGCGATTTAGCGCGACTTTAGGCTTTAAGATAGCAGCAAGCACCAAAAGAGCGGTTTTTGCGTGTAAGGATTTGTTAAAACACCTTTCTAAAGAACGCTTACAAAGCGAGTTGAATAAGCTTCTTATGGGGAAAAACGCCTATGAAGTGGCTAAAGAATATCAAGAAATTTTGGAGTTGGTTATTCAAGAAAAAATAGAAAATTTAGGGTTTTTAAAAAACGCGCCTTTCAATCTGGAATTAAGATTATTGGGGTTTTTTAAATATCAAAAAAGTTTAGAAAATTTACGCTACCCTAAAAAAACTTGTGTTTTATTTTCAAAAGCTAAAGAATGCCACAAAGCTTTTTTAAATATTCATGACAAAACAGAGTTAAAATTTTTATTGAAAAACTACGATTTAGAGCCTTTTAATTTGGCTTTAGATTTTTATGCGCTAGAAAACCCCAAACACGCTTTAAAAATTAAAAGATTGTTAAAAGAAATCTTTGATTCTAACGAGCCTTTTAAAAAAGAACACTTGGCCCTTAAGGGCGGCGCGCTTCAAAACTTAGGCTACCAACACCAAAAAATCAGCGAAATTTTAAACGCATGCTTAAATTTAGTCATCGCTAACCCTAAAAACAACGCTTTAGAGTGGCTGATAAAATGGGTTAAAGATCATTATTTACCTAATAATGCTATAAATCTTTCGCCAATAGGCAGAAAAAATTAAAAACAGAGAAAACATGATAACTATGAATGCGATTCGATGGCCTAAGAAATGGATTCCAGGAGAGACTGATAATTTCGTGTCCAATGAAGTCATTGTCAAAGGTTTGGATTTTAATAAAGTGGTGCAGCATTTAAGAGACGCTTCTCATTGGGAAAAGTATTACAAAAACTCAGGGAATATCCACATGCACAATCAAGACAATACCATTCTTAAAGACAAGACTCGTTTTTGTTTTGAAACTTTTGGCTTTTTAGTGGAGGCACAGGTGGAAGAGTTTGAATTGAAAGACGCTATTTTGCGTTTGGCTTGGAGAGGCTGGAATGAAGCTAAAGGCGATGAGTATCTTGAAGCCTATCACGCATGGCTAGTTGAAAAATTAGATAATGATCGTGTGCGTATTTTAACCCAAGAAACTCAGTTAGGAGTCCCTGCTAAAGCTTTAGCGAAATCTGTGCCTAATGCGATGCTAAACGGCCATCAAGCTTGGTTAGATGGTTTAGTGGCGTATTCGCGCTAATAAGTGAGGGTTGAATGAAAATCGGATGGATTGGACTAGGGGCTATGGGGACTCCTATGGCGGCTCGTTTGCGTGATGCAAATTTAGAAGTGTCGGTTTATAACCGAACAGAGAGCAAAGCAGCCCCCTTAAAAGAAAAGGGCGTAGTGGTTTATACTAACCCTATAGATTTAGCCGCTAAAGTTGATCTGGTTTTTATCATGCTTTCGGATAAAACGGCGATTGATGCTGTTTTAGCGCCAGAATTTTGGGAACAGATGTCTGAAAAAATCGTGGTGAATATGAGCACTATCGCTCCTTTGGAGAGCTTATTTTTAGAAAAAATCGCTCAAAAGCATCAAGTAACTTACCTTGAAGCGCCCGTTTCAGGATCGGTTGGCGCGGCTAAAGCTGGGGTGTTATTGATTTTAGCGGCCGGTAATGAAGAAGTAGTTACTCAACTCAAACCTGTTTTGGCGCATTTGGGGAGTCAGATTTTTTATTTGGGTAAGATTGGTCAAGGGGCAGGAGCCAAATTATCCATTAATAGCCTTTTGGCTCAAATGGGGGTTGCTTATTCAGAAGCTTTGCTATTAGCCAAACATTTAGGGGTTGATGCAGAGTCATTTTTGCAAATTATTGGCCAATCTGGCATGAATTCGCCTCTCTTTCAAGCTAAAAAAGGCATGTGGCTACAAGATAGCTATCCGGTCGCTTTCAGTTTGAAACTCATGCTCAAGGATATTCGTTTAGCTAACAATGAAGCAGGAGAGGCGATTGAATTGCCATTCTTATTCAAGGTGCAAGAACTTTATTCTCAAGCGGAAAAATCCGGTTTAGGCGAAATGGATATGGCAGCCGTTTATCATTATTTAGAAAAAGGAGAACATTAAAATGGACAGAGAACAAGTGGTTGCTTTACAGCACCAACGATTCGCTACGAAAAAATACGATCCCAACCGCCGTATTTCACAAAAGGATTGGGAAGCGTTGGTTGAAGTGGGGAGGTTAGCCCCTTCTTCAATCGGGCTTGAACCATGGAAGATGCTTTTATTAAAAAATGAACGCATGAAAGAAGATTTAAAACCGATGGCCTAGGGGGGGCTTTCTAGCTTGGAGGGAGCGAGCCATTTTGTCATTTATCTTGCGCGAAAGGGCGTTACTTATGACAGCGATTACGTTAAAAAAGTGATGCATGAGGTTAAAAAAAGGGATTATGACACCAATTCCAGGTTCGCTCAAATCATCAAAAATTTCCAAGAGAACGATATGAAACTCAATAGCGAACGATCCTTGTTTGATTGGGCCAGCAAGCAGACTTATATCCAAATGGCGAACATGATGATGGCAGCGGCCATGTTAGGGATTGATTCTTGCCCGATTGAAGGGTATGATCAAGAAAAAGTGGAGGCTTATTTAGAGGAAAAAGGCTATCTAAACACGGCAGAATTTGGCGTGTCGGTAATGGCTAGTTTTGGTTATCGTAACCAAGAAATCACCCCTAAAACCCGCTGGAAGACAGAAGTTATTTATGAAGTGATTGAATAAAAAACGCTTTTAGTTTTTTGATAATTAATCATAAAAAGCTTGGCGTTAGCCAAGCACTAATCTCTTGAATAATGCCTATTCATGTTTGATAAAACAGAACTACCGCAACACAATTAAGTATTCTTTAGGTATAATCAAAAACTATTTTTAAATAAAGGGTTTTTATGCTTCGTTTTGCGCCTTCGCCTACAGGGGATATGCACATAGGGAATTTAAGGGCAGCTATTTTTAACTACATTGTGGCCAAACAGCAACATAAACCCTTTCTCATTCGCATTGAAGACACGGACAAAGAGCGCAATATTGAAGGCAAAGACCAGGAAATTTTAGAGATTTTAAAGCTTATGGGGATAAGCTGGGACAAGCTCGTGTATCAAAGCCATAACATAGATTACCACAGAGGAATGGCAGAAAAATTACTGAAAGAAAATAAAGCGTTTTATTGTTATGCGAGCGCGGAGTTTTTAGAAAGAGAAAAAGAAAAAGCCAAAAATGAAAAACGCCCTTTCAGGTATTTAGACGAGTGGGCCACTTTAGAAAAAGACAAGAACCATGCCCCTGTGGTGCGTTTAAAAGCCCCAAATCATGCGGTGTCTTTCAACGATGCGATTAAAAAAGAAGTGAAATTTGAGCCTTATGAATTGGATTCTTTTGTGCTTTTAAGGAAAGATAAAAGCCCGACTTATAATTTCGCTTGCGCATGCGATGATTTGCTTTATGAAATCAGTCTGATTATTAGAGGCGAAGATCATGTGAGCAACACCCCTAAACAAATCTTAATCCAAGAAGCTTTAGGCTCAAACGATCCGATTGTTTATGCGCATTTGCCCATTATTTTAGATGAAGTAAGCGGTAAAAAGATGAGCAAAAGAGACGAAGCGTCCAGCGTGAAATGGCTTTTAAATCAAGGGTTTTTGCCGGTTGCGATCGTGAATTACCTCATCACTATCGGCAATAAAGTGCCTAAGGAAGTTTTTAGCCTTGATGAAGCGATAGAGTGGTTTAGTTTAGAAAATCTTTCTAATTCCCCGGCTCATTTTAATTTGAAATATTTAAAGCATTTAAACCACGAGCATTTAAAGCTTTTAGACGATGAAACATTATTAGAGCTCACTTTAATAAAAGATAAAAACCTCCTAGGGCTTTTAAGATTGTTTGTAGAAGAATGCGGCACGCTTTTAGAATTGAAAGAAAAAATTTCGTTGTTTTTAGAGCCAAAGGATATTGTTAAAACTTACGAGAACGAAGATTTTAAAGAGCGTTGTTTAGCGCTTTTTAACGCCCTAAAAGGCATGGATTTTCAAGCGTATAAAGATTTTGAAAGTTTTAAAAAAGAAGCCATGCGATTGAGCCAGCTTAAGGGTAAGGATTTTTTCAAACCTTTACGCATTCTTTTGACCGGGAACTCGCATGGCGTTGAATTGCCGTTGATTTTCCCCTATATCCAAAGCCATTCTCAAGAAGTCTTAAGGCTAAAAGCATGATCTTTTCCACTCTTCTTAATGCGATAGCGGTGATTTTAAGCTCGCTCATTACGATTTATATGTGGATGGTGATCATTTATGTGCTTATCAGTTTCGTGCAGCCTAACCCCAATAACCCCATCATGCAAATCCTCGCTCGCTTGTGTGAGCCGGTGTTTTATTTTTTACGCTCTAGATTCAAGCTGGTGTTTAACGGGTTGGATTTCGCTCCTTTAGTGGTGGTCATCGTTTTGAAATTTTTAGATTTGACCCTCATCCAATGGCTTTTTATGCTCGCCAAAAGTCTTTAAAGGAAATCATGCGTTTTTTGATTTTATTTTTTATGGGTGTGCTTGGCGTTGGTTTTTCTCAAACCGAGTTGAGTTTAAAAGATTTAGAAAAAAAGCCCGCCGGGATCGTTAGGGATTATTATTTATGGCGTTATATTAGCGATAAAAAAACGAGTTTAGAAAACGCTAAAAAAGCCTATGAATTGACTCAAAATAAAAATAACGCCCTACAAAAAGCTATGCAAGAAAAAGGCTCAGACAATGCAGAAAAAAGCCCTGATGTTAAATTGCCTGAAGATATTTATTGCAAGCAAATTACTCTAGAAAGCATGTTGGAAACAACAGACACTTTCCAAAATAGCTGTATCGCTATCGCTTTAAAATCAAAAATCAGAGATTTTGATAAAATCCCCATCCAAACCATCAAGCCCTTACAAGAAAAAATCAGAGAGGCTTACCCCGTCCTTTATGAAGAATTAGAAATCTTGCAAAGTAAACATGTGAGCGCTTCTTTGTTTAAGGCTAACGCGCAAGTGTTTAGCGCGCTTTTCAATCATTTGAGTTATGAAAAAAAGCTCCAAATTTTTGAAGAACATATCCCCATTAAAGAGTTAAACCGCCTTTTAGATGAAGATTACCCGGCGTTTAACCGCTTGATCTATCAAGTTATTTTAGATCCTAAATTGGATCATTTTAAAGACGCCCTCACTAAAAGCAACGCTACCCACAGCAACGCGCAAACCTTTTTTATCCTAGGGATCAATGAAATCTTGCGCAAAAAACCCTCTAAAGCGCTCAAGTATTTTGAACGATCTGAAGAGGTTGTTAAAGACGATGATTTTTCAAAAGACAGAGCGGTTTTTTGGCAGTATTTAGTCTCTAAAAAGAAAAAAACTTTGGAGCGCCTTTCACAAAGCCCTGCCTTAAACCTCTATAGTCTTTATGCGAGCCGCAAATTAAAAACCACGCCCAGTTATCGCATCATTTCTCATATCCAAAATTTAAGCCAAGAAGATCCTCCTTTTAACACCTACGATCCTTTTTCGTGGCAAATTTTTAAGGAAAAAACCTTGAGTTTGAAAGATGAGAGTGCGTTTAATGCGATGCTAAAAAGCCTGTATTATGAAAAAAGCGCCCCTGAATTGACCTATCTTTTAAGCCAACGCAATAAAGACAAGATTTATTATTATTTATCCCCTTATGAGGGTATTATTGAATGGCAAAATACAGATGAAAGGGCTATGGCGTATGCGATCGCTAGGCAAGAAAGCTTTTTGCTCCCGGCTTTAATCTCTCGCTCCTTTGCTCTAGGGCTTATGCAAATCATGCCCTTTAATGTAGGGCCTTTCGCTAAAAGTCTTGGCATGGATAATGTTGATCTAAATGACATGTTTAACCCCAATATCGCCCTCAAATTTGGTAATTATTACTTGAATTATTTGAAAAAAGAATTCAACCACCCCCTTTTTGTCGCCTACGCCTATAATGCTGGGCCTGGGTTTTTAAGGAGGTGGTTAGAAAGCTCCAAACGATTTAAAGAAAAAAATCATTTTGAGCCATGGCTTAGCATGGAGCTTATGCCTTATAGCGAGACTCGCATGTATGGCTTTAGGGTCATGCTCAATTACTTGATTTATCAAGAAATTTTTGGGAATTTCATCCCTATTGATGCGTTTTTAGAACAAACTCTTAACTCAAAGGACAAACCATGATTAAAAAATGCCTTTTTCCTGCCGCTGGCTATGGCACGCGCTTTTTGCCGATCACTAAAACCATTCCTAAAGAAATGCTGCCCATTGTGGATAAGCCTTTAATCCAATACGCTGTAGAAGAAGCGATGGAAGCGGGCTGTGAAGTGATGGCGATCGTTACGGGAAGGAATAAACGAAGCTTAGAAGATTATTTTGACACGAGCTATGAAATAGAGCATCAAATCCAAGGCACCAACAAAGAAAACGCTCTAAAAAGCATTCGTAACATTATAGAAAAATGCTGTTTTTCCTATGTGCGCCAAAAGCAAATGAAAGGCTTAGGGCATGCGATTTTAACCGGGGAAGCCCTCATAGGCAATGAGCCTTTTGCGGTGATTTTAGCCGATGACTTATGTATAAGCCATGATCACCCAAGCGTGTTAAAGCAAATGACTTCATTGTATCAAAAATACCAATGCTCCATTGTAGCCATTGAAGAAGTGGCGCTAGAAGAAGTTTCAAAATACGGCGTGATTAAGGGCGAATTGTTAGAAGAAGGGGTGTATGAGATTAAAGACATGGTGGAAAAACCCAATCAAGAAGACGCCCCAAGCAACCTGGCCGTGATAGGGCGCTACATTCTAACCCCGGATATTTTTGATATTTTGCGTGAGACTAAACCGGGTAAAAACAATGAAATCCAAATCACAGACGCCTTACTCACTCAAGCCAAAAGAAAGCGCATCATCGCTTACCAATTCAAAGGCAAGCGATACGATTGTGGGAGCGTGGAAGGCTATATTGAAGCGAGTAACGCTTATTATAAAAAACGCTTATAAATCTTATCAACATGGGCAATTTGACTTATTACGCTTACATGTATTTGATTCTCTTTGTATGCTTGCTGCCTGTGTTATTGGTGGGGCTTGCTTGGAGGCTTACTCGCCCTCCCTTAAAGCAAAATATTCCTAATAAAAGCCTCTCTTTAGAAAATTTAAACGAACAAATCAAAAACCTTAAAAGCGTGCCAGCTTTAGAAAAACTGAAAAACGACTTCAATGAGCGTTTTAAAATTTGCCCCAAAGATAAAGAAACTCTGTGGCTAGAAACGATCCAAAAATTAGTCGCTTCAGAATTTTTTGAATTAGAAGACGCTATTAATTTTGGGCAAGAATTAGAAAACGCTAACCCTAATTACCAACAAAAAATCGCTAACGCTACCGGCTTAGCCCTTAAGAATAAAAAAGAAAAAGGATAGAATTGGACTTTTTAGAGATTGTAGGACAAGTCCCTTTAAAAGGGGGGGTAGAAATTTCAGGGGCGAAAAATTCCGCGCTCCCCATTTTAGCCGCCGCGCTTTTAAGCCGCCAAGAAGTCAAAATCAAATCCTTGCCCCAAGTGGTGGATATAAAGGCGATGGCGTTATTGTTGCAAAATTTAGGCGCAGAATTAGAATGGCTTAACCCACACACGCTCCAAATCAGCGCTAAATCCCTGAGCCACACCGAAGCCACTTACGATTTGGTGCGTAAAATGCGCGCTTCCATTTTGGTTTTAGGCCCTTTGTTAGCGCGCTTTAAAGAATGCTTAGTGAGTTTGCCCGGTGGGTGCGCTATAGGAGCAAGGCCTGTGGATTTGCACTTAAAAGCGATGCAACAATTAGGGGCTGAAATCAAAATTGAGCAAGGCTATATCCATGCAAAAGCCCCTAAAGGCTTGAAAGGGAATGATATTTTATTTGATAAAATCAGCGTTACAGGCACAGAAAACGCCCTCATGGCAGCCAGTCTTGCTAAAGGGATCACGCGCATCATTAATGCGGCTAAAGAGCCAGAGATCGTTCAATTGTGCGCGTTTTTACAAAGCGGAGGCGTAGAAATTGAGGGCGTTGGCAGCAGCGAGTTACAGATTAGGGGGGTAGAAAATGACGCTTTAAATTTAAAAGACATTCAAATCATACCCGATAGGATTGAAGCAGGCACTTATTTGTGCGTGGGGGCTATCACTAACAGCCAGCTTAAAATCAATCGTATCATCCCTAACCATCTTCAAGCGATCACGGACAAGCTCATAGAAATTGGTTTTTCGCTAAACATTCAAGAAAATTCTATAGAAATTTATCCGGCTAAAAAACGACAAGCCTTTGAAATCACCACGAAAGAATACCCAGGCTTTCCCACAGACATGCAAGCGCAATTCATGGCGTTAGCCACGCAGTGTTTGGGGACGAGCGTGATTGAAGAGACGCTTTTTGAAAACCGCTTCATGCATGCAAGCGAATTGCAACGCTTGGGGGCTAATATCAGCCTAAAAACGAATGTGGCTACCATTAGCGGATCCACAGAGCTTACCGGGAGCGATGTGATGGCGACCGATTTAAGGGCCTCTTCGGCTCTCATTTTAGCCGCTTTAGTGGCTAAGGGCGTGAGTAGGGTGCATAGGATTTACCACTTGGATAGGGGTTATGAGAGATTAGAGGATAAAATCAACGCTTTAGGGGCAAAAGTGTTGCGTTTAAAAGAAAAATAGCTCAAGATTTGGTTACAATAGCTAGAATATTTTTCAATTATTACATAAGGAGCTTTTATGCGTATTGAGCATGATTTCATTGGGCAAATGGAAATTAGCGATGAAGTTTATTATGGGATTCAAACTTTAAGAGCGAGTGAAAATTTTTTCATCACCAACGACAAGCTTTGCAGTTATCCTGTTTTTATCAAGTCTTTCGCTCAAGTCAAAAAAGCGGCTGCTTTAGCGAACGCGCAATTAGGGCTGATTGATGAAAAGCTTAAAATTGCGATTTGCCATGCGTGCGATTTGCTGGTTGATGGCAAATACCATGATCAATTCATTGTGGATATGATTCAAGGGGGGGCTGGCACAAGCACGAACATGAACATGAATGAAGTGATTGCTAATTTGGCTTTAGAATACATGGGGCATCAAAAGGGCGAGTATCAATTTTGCCACCCAAACGACCATGTCAACCGCTCTCAATCCACTAATGACGCCTATCCTAGCGCATTAAAAATTGCGATTTATGAGCGCTTGAGTAATTTAGTCGCTCCCATGAAAGCTTTAAGGGACGCTTTCGCTCAAAAAGCTAAGGAATTCGCTCATGTGATTAAAATGGGGCGCACCCAGCTTCAAGACGCTGTACCTATGACTTTAGGCCAAGAGTTTGAAACTTATGCCTTGATGGTTGATAGGGATATTGAGCAGGTTTTAGACGCTAGGAATTGGGTAAGAGAGCTTAATTTGGGTGGCACGGCTATTGGCACAGGGATCAATTCGCACCCGGATTATCGCAGTTTGATTGAAAAGAAAATCCAAGAAGTAACGGGCCGCCCTTTTGTCATGGCTAATAACTTGATTGAAGCCACTCAAAGCACCGGGGCGTATGTGCAAGTGAGCGGGGTGTTAAAGCGTATTGCGGTGAAACTTTCTAAGGTTTGTAACGATTTGAGGTTACTCAGTTCAGGCCCTAGAGCCGGGTTGAATGAAATCAATTTGCCTAAAATGCAGCCGGGTAGCTCTATCATGCCCGGTAAAGTCAATCCGGTGATCCCTGAAGTGGTCAATCAAGTGTGCTTTGCGGTGATTGGGAACGATTTGAGCGTGGCGTTAGCCGCAGAAGGCGGGCAATTACAACTCAATGTGTTTGAGCCAGTTATCGCTTACAAGCTTTTCCATTCCTTTGTGATTTTAGGGCGTGCGATTGAAACTTTAACGACTAAATGCGTGGAAGGCATCACGGCTAATGAAAAGATTTGCCACGATTATGTCTTTAACAGCATTGGCATTGTTACCGCGCTAAACCCTCATATCGGCTATGAAAAATCCGCTATGATCGCTAAAGAAGCCTTAAAAAGCGATCGCTCTATCTATGACATCGCTTTAGAAAAGAAAATCTTAACTAAAGAGCAACTGGACGATATTTTCAAGCCAGAAAACATGCTAAGCCCTCACGCTTTCAAAAAGCATAAAGACTGAACGCTTTGCAACACTCACGCCTTCAAACTTTACGCTCCCTTTATATGGAGCGTCTTTTAGGCGAAACTTATACGGACATTAGCCTTATAAAGCCCCAAAATAAGCCCCTTAACAAACAAGTTCATGAGGGCATAGAAAATTGCAATTTGTGCAAACGCCATCAACATTCAAAACCGGTGATCGGGCTTTTTAACCCCACTTCCAAGCTCGCTTTCATCACGCTCACCCCCATGCTGGATAGCCAATTACATTTCTTAAACAATTTAAAAGCAGCCATGCTAGAGAGCATTATCCAAAAGGTTTTTAACTACCCCTTAAAAGATTGCAGTATCTTATCGCTCCTTAAATGCGACTCTAACAGCCTTAATTTAGAAGAAGAAATCAACGCATGTCTGCCCCATTTAATCTGGCAATTAGACAACAGCGCTTCAAAAGTCATTGTGGTATTTGGCGAGATTTTGCCCAAACGCCTTTTAAACCTTTCTAAAGAAGAATCCTTTGGGCGCATCGTGTCTTTAAAAACCAGACATTTTTTAAGCACCCATGCTTTAGAGGACATGCTCAAAAACCCCACGCTCAAAAAAGAAGCGTTAGTGCATTTTAAAATAGCGCTCCAATTTCTCAATCAGTCTTAAAATGCGCCTTATTTTTTAACCCATCTCCTTACAGCGCGCAACAAAGGTAAGGATTTTTGATAAGCTTTGCGATAGATTTTAAAAGTGGTGTTTTGAGAGAGTTCTAATAAAGGTGAAGCGTTTTGTAAAAGGCGCTCATAATTAACCCTCAAATCATCATAATTAACTCTCAAATCATCATAATTAACCCTCAAATCATCATAATTAACCCTCAAATCATCATAATTAACTCTCAAATCATCATAATTAACCCTCAAATCATCAATAGTCGCTAAAGGCTCATGCAAATCACGATAGAAAACAAAAGGGTTATTGTGATAGATCGTGTCGTTTTCTAAAATCGTTTTAAAAAAATCTAGGATTTTTTTAAAACTCAAAT
>NZ_MVYP01000009.1:0-83184 GCF_003638305.1 Helicobacter pylori
ATATAAGCATGGTTATAATCAAAGAAACCATAATACCTTAACCCCCAATTCCTTTTTTTACCAAAGAATTGCTTATAGCCCACTTGCACGCCGATCCCATTCATCGCCCCGTTATTGTTTTGATAGTTAATCACGCCGATGCGCCTAAAGGGGTTTTTGCCTAATTCTTGCGCGGTAGTTTGGAGCTGGCTGTATTTGTCTGCATTTAAAGAATAGGTGAGCAAACCTTCTGGGGAATTAGGGTTTTGAGTGGCATGCGTCATGTTTTGAAGTGGCTTGGCGTTAGGCAATTTAGAGATACCATTATTAATCGCTGTAGAGTCTTTATTCAGGGTGTTAAGGGCTTCTTTAAAATTCAAAATGGTTTGAGCCAAAGCCCTATCCTGATTGACCTGATTGCCATAATAAGCGGTGTGTTGCTCTAAGGAATTGAGAGTCTCTTTCACAAACGCGCAACCTGAACCATAAGTGTTGTCGTTAATCACACCAGCTGATCCTGCGGTGCATTCTTCTAGATCTTGTTGGATAGGCCCTTGAATGCTGTGGAAATTGTCCGCTACCTGTTGGGCTAAATTTAAAATCTCTGCTTGAGCTTCAGCTCTGTTGAGCATTTCTTGAGCGAACCCTTTGTCTTTGGAAGTGTAGGGGTTGAAATTGTCTGGTTGCGTGATTTGGTTATTTTCATTAGCGTTGAGTCGTTTGGTTTTTTCTAGGGCTGTTTGAGCGTTTTTGATCATCTCATTAATTGCGTTAAAGCTATCGCCAAAAATATCCATCACACTCCCAGTCTGACCGCTAAACCCCCATGCCCCACCACCACCATTCACATGCGGGTTTTGAGTGGTAAGGACATTGATGATAGTAGCGGCTTGTTGCAAAAGGTTTTCAGCGTTATTGACGCTGCTAATCTTTAGCTGGATTGGGATTGATGAACCGCCTGAATAATAATTGCCATTCCCATTAGGGTAAGTGTATTCTGTGGTAGGGTTTCTTGTGAAAGTCTGATTGATATTGACTACCATATTTTTGGAGCTATTCAAGGCAGGCATCCCGCCCCCTTGATTTTGGTTTAAAGCGGTTTGAATGGTTTGATAAGCGGTATTGAGAACCTGGTATTCACTACTAGATAGGATACCATTTGGCCCTACATTACTAGCCCCATTACAAGTGGTGGTGGTCGTTCCGCTACCGGTGTTGTAGCTGTAGTTTGGCGTGTTGTCAAACGATCGAACGCCCCCATTTTCTAAATGTTCTGCGCCAAGATTGGGGCCAGGGCCACAGCTGATCCCAAAGGCTATGACTTGCCACATGCCCACAGCGGCATTGAGCGCTAAAGCCACAGCTTGATAGGCCGGAGAAGTGGTGGTAGCGCTAGTGAGGTTAATCGCGCTTGAGCTTAGATTATCAATCGCACCCGTGATTGCACTCGGTGTGCTGGCTAGATTGACTAAGGAATTTAAGTAATTGTATTGGTTTAAAAGGTTGCTCAAATTATCGTATTTGTCTGCAAGATTTTGCAATGCTCCAGTGTTTTTCACTTGTTGAACCGCTTCACCGATCTGATAGCCCACGCTCATGTAAAATCCGTCATCTTCAGCCCTTGATAATGAAGCCATGAGAGAAAGAGAGAGTAAGAGGGATTTTTTGATTTTCATGTTTTTTTCCTTTTATTAGATTTTTCTTTGATACAAAGAAACTTCGTATTATAAGCAATAAATGGAATTTTATGGCTAATTTTAGCTCTAAATTTTAGAGATTTTGTTTTTTTTTTTTTTGTAAATTGCGAAAAATAGGGGTTTTGGCCCAACTTTTAAGGCTTAAAAACCGCCCTTAAAAGAAAGACTAATCAGTCTTCTTTCAAGCTATAAGCGATAGGGATTTTTAGATGCACGGTTTCTTCTGGTTTAGGGAATAAATATGCCGCGCTTTTAATGGCTTCTAAAGCCGCATGGTTTAAAATATCTGTCGTGTTGCTTTTGACGACTTTAATGTCTGTAACGCTCCCATCAGGATTGATTACAAAGCTCACCAACACTTCGCCCTCAATGCCCCTAATTTGCGCCATTTTAGGGTAGCGGTTCTTAGAAGAAATAGCGGTTTGGATCTTCATTAAAAATTCGTTACTCACCCCTGGGTTATAAGCTTGAGCTTCAGAAGTTGCACCCTCAGAGGTTTTGTTAGACTCTTCTTGCTTGTCTTTTTCTTTGACTATATCTTTAGTCGTTACTTGTTTAGGAGTGCTTTTTTCTTTAGCTTCCTCTTTAGCTTCTTCTTTTTTGGGTTCTTCTTTAGGCTCTTCTTTCTTAGGTTCTTCTTTCTTAGGTTCTTCAACTTTAGGTTCAGGTTTTGGCTCAGGTTTAGGTTTTGGTTTGGGTTTGGGTTTAGGCTTGGGTTTGGGTTTTGGCTTAGGCTTTGTAACCTCTTTTTTGGGTTCTTCTTTTTTTGGCTCTTCTTTCTTGGGTTTTTCTTTAGGCTCTTCTTTGGGTTTAGCGGATTCGGCATTCGTCTTCACTTTAGAATTGGTGTTAATGCTGGCTAAACTCATGGTAACCTTAGTGGTCCCGGCTTGCGCTAAAGGCTCTGGGGCGTCTTCGCGCAGTAAAAAATAGCCAAACCCTATAGCGTATAGGGCAAAAGAGATTAAAAAGCTAACACTCGTTGAAACTTTACTGAGCTTGCGTGGAGATGGAGAAATTTTCATGATTATGCTCTTTTAAAATATCCATAATGCTGATAAAAGTTTCAAAACGAGAGCTTTTGTCGCTTTTTAAGTCTATAAGGGTTTTAGGGTCTGTTTGTTTGACTACAGCGCTCAAAGCTTCTAAATTCATCGGTTTGTCATCTACGAAAATATTGTCATGCTCATCTACAGAGATGACCACCACTTTTTGATCGTTTGGCTGGGATTTTTCCGCATTTTTAGCGTTAGGGAGACTGACTTTAATCTTACCTTGCGCGATAAAAGTAGAAATGCTTAGCACAATCGCTAGCAAAACGAGCATAATATCAATGAAAGGGACAACATTCAGCCCATCGCCTCTTCTGATGCTTTTCATTTTTTCATGATCCTAAATTTTTCACTCAAAACATCAGATTTTCTCAACAAGCTATTATAAGCGATCAAAGTGGGAATCGCCACAGCAAGCCCTAGAGCGGTCGCTTTTAAAGCTAAAGACAAACCTACCATGATCGTTTTAGCGTCCATCCCGCCGCTCACGCCCATGTCATAGAAAATCACCATGATCCCTAAAACCGTCCCTAATAAGCCCACATAAGGCGCGTTAGAAAAAATCACATAGAGAATGGTTAGATTCTTGGTTAAATCCAAATTCAGGGCGTCTATATCATCATAAGCTTTCAAATCGACTTTAGAATAAAAAATAACCCTTTCAATCACAAACCACAAGGCTAAAAAACTCGCCACGCCAAGCACCGCAAAAACAAATATGTCCACATAATCTTTCAACATTCCCACTGAAAAACCGCCCATAAAAACTCCTTTTGTCTATAATCAAATAACTCCCCTAAAACTAAAGCAAGCCGTTCTAGGGTAACGCTCTAAGAAACACCAATTCGCATAATCCTCTAAAAATGATAAAGGAACATTGGATTGTTGATTATATTGTTTTAATAATAACAAGTCAATAATGATTAAGCTAATAATTACAATCAAATTCAAACGCTCTTATGACCAACCATTTAAATCCAGTTTGTATTATAATGGTTCATTTTAAATTAATTCAATCACACTAGCATGAGCGGCTTTTAAATAGACTCATGCCAAAAAAGGATTTTTCTCAAATGGATACACACAATAAAGACGATTCAATCATCCGCTTTTCGGTTTCTTTACAACAAAATTTATTAGACGAATTGGACAACCGCATCATTAAAAACGGCTATTCTTCTCGCTCAGAATTAGTGCGCGACATGATCAGAGAAAAATTAGTAGAAGACAATTGGGCAGAAGATAACCCTAATGATGGGAGCAAGATCGCCGTGCTTGTGGTGATTTATGACCACCACCAAAGGGAATTGAACCAGCGCATGATAGACATTCAGCATGCTAGCGGGACGCATGTTTTATGCACCACGCACATTCATATGGATGAGCATAATTGTTTGGAGACGATTATTTTACAAGGCAATTCGTTTGAAATCCAACGCTTGCAATTAGAAATCGGAGGGCTTAGGGGGGTTAAATTCGCTAAATTGACTAAGGCGTCTAGCTTTGAATACAATGAATAGCGTCTTAAAATACAAAGAATTAGCGCTCTATGGAGGGAGTTTTGACCCCTTGCACAAGGCTCATTTAGCCATTATTGAGCAAACTTTAGAATTATTGCCATTCGCTAAGCTCATTGTCTTGCCCGCTTATCAAAACCCTTTTAAAAAGCCATGTTTTTTGGACGCAAAAACCCGTTTTAAGGAATTAGAAAGAGCTTTAAAAGGGATAGATAGGGTGCTGTTGAGCGATTTTGAAATCAAACAAGAAAGGGCTGTGCCTACGATAGAAAGCGTGCTTCATTTCCAAAAACTCTACCACCCTAAAACGCTTTATTTGGTCATAGGAGCGGATTGTTTGAGGCATCTTTCTTCTTGGACTAACGCTACAGAGCTTTTAAAAAGGGTGGAATTAGTGGTTTTTGAAAGGATTGGCTATGAAGAGATCCAGTTTAAGGGGCGTTATCACCCTTTAAAGGGCATTGACGCACCGATTTCTTCTAGTGCGATTAGGGCTAGTTTGGGGGTTTAGGCGTGTTTTTTAATGTGGCGGTAGGCTTCTTGAATGATAGCGAAGCGTTTGGCATAAAGAGCCTTTTTTTCTTTCAGATCGCACAAATCAGGGTGGTAGGTTTTAGCCAATTCTAAATAGCGCTTTTTGACTTCGCTGAAATCTTCATGCTTGATAAACCCTAGCGTTTTATAGCATTCCTTTAATTTGCGTTCAGCCATAGTGGTGTAGCTGTCCTTGCCAAAGCCATTAGGATAGATGAAATCTAAGCATGCGTTATGGACGATTCTATTTTCATTGAGCGTTAAAATGAGTTCCCAAAAACGCTCTGAATCGCCTCTTATATGCAATTCATCTTGGGTTTCTAAAAACACATAGCCGCTGAATTTCTGGCGTAAAAACCGCTTAGCGATAGGGTGTTTGGTGATAAAGAGCGCGTATTCTGCTCCAAAGGTTAAAACTTTCACTTCTATCTTTTCTAAAAGCGTGTTTTGATTGATGATTTTGATGCGTATGGGCAAGCGGCTTTTTTGTAAAATCTCTTCTAAAGAATGCATGCTAATATCTTTCTCATGCGCGCATTCAAGGGCATGATAGACCCAATTGAGCAAGTAGTTTTTTTTAAAACATTCTGTGTCGTTTAAAATGAGTAGCGATGAAGAGAGCATGTGGCATTGGCTGAAATGTTTTTTAGCGTAGTGTAAAACTTTTTTCAATAAAGGGTGGCTGTTAGGGAGCGCGATTTGCGTGAATTTGGCTAACAATTCAATTTTGGCCATTACCCTTATTTCTCCATGCGTTTTGATGTGATTTTAAAAAATCTTTAGGTATTTTAGCATGCCAATGGTTAAAAAAAGGTGGTTATGAATGGTTTTTGCGCTAGACTACGAGCCATAACTCATAATGAAAGATACAAAAATGAAAATAGCGGTATTACTCAGTGGGGGGGTGGATAGCTCTTATAGCGCTTATAGCTTAAAAGAGCAAGGGCATGAATTGGTGGGGATTTATTTAAAACTCCATGCGAGTGAAAAAAAGCATGATTTATACATTAAAAACGCTCAAAAAGCGTGCGAGTTTTTAGGCATTCCTTTAGAGGTGTTGGATTTTCAAAAGGATTTTAAAAGCGCGGTTTATGATGAATTTATCAACGCCTATGAAGAAGGGCAAACCCCTAACCCATGTGCGTTGTGCAACCCTTTAATGAAGTTTGGGCTAGCTTTAAATCACGCTTTAAAATTAGGGTGTGAAAAGATCGCTACCGGGCATTATGCGAGAGTCAAAGAAATTGACAAGGTAAGCTATATTCAAGAAGCTTTGGATAAAACTAAAGATCAGAGCTATTTTTTATACGCTTTAGAGCATGAAGTCATCGCTAAATTGGTGTTCCCTTTAGGGGATTTGTTAAAAAAAGACATTAAGCCTTTAGCCTTGAATGCGATGCCTTTTTTAGGCACTTTAGAGACTTATAAGGAATCTCAAGAAATTTGCTTTGTGGAAAAAAGCTACATTGACACTTTAAAAAAGCATGTTGAAGTGGAAAAAGAGGGCGTGGTGAAAAACTTACAAGGCGAAATCATTGGCACGCATAAGGGCTATATGCAATACACGATTGGCAAACGCAAAGGCTTTAACATTAAAGGGGCGTTAGAACCGCATTTTGTGGTGGGGATTGACGCTAAAAAGAACGAGTTAGTCGTGGGCAAAAAAGAAGATTTAGCCATGCGTTTCCTCAAGGCTAAAAACAAATCTTTGATGAAAGATTTTAAAAAGGGCGAATATTCTATCAAGGCTCGTTACAGGAGCGTGCCTGCTAAAGCGTTTGTGAGTTTAAAAGACGAGGTGATTGAAGTGGAGTTTAAAGAGCCTTTTTATGGCGTGGCTAAAGGGCAAGCCTTGGTCGTTTATCAAGATGACATCTTGCTGGGTGGGGGCGTGATTGTTTAAAAACTAAAAAACTAAGAGATACGCCTTTTGGCAGTCTCTTAATGTTTTCTTAATGTTTTATTGAATAGGCGTTATTATTGTTGTTTAAATTGTGGCAACCTAGTGGTCAAATAATCAATATGTTCTTTTAGATCCTCTCTAATATGATTTCCCATAGGATCAAGAGTGAAAATGATACCTTCAACTCGAGCAAGTTTTGAAGCAGGGACAAAATCGCTATCACCAGAAATTAAAACGATTTTTTGCACTAATTTTTTCAACGCTAAAGTGGCTATATCAAGTCCTATCTTTATATCAACGCCCTTTTGCTTTGCGTGATAGATAAGATCATCATTTTGAAACTTCTCTATACTTATTCTCCTGTAAAAGTTTCTTTTCTTTTTCTTGGTCACGAATGACCCATCTGGCATTTTTCTCGTCAAGATACCCCAACCTTAACGCCAAGCAAGGTTTGGAAATTAAGTGTTCGTGTAACTCTTCCCTTTCTTTATAGGTTGGGCTTTTGGATAGATCTAGAGCTTTTTGAGTGTATGGATAATGAGCCTTTTTCTTTAATGGCTTGCAATCGTAAAAAAATATGCGGTATAGTTCTTCATCATTCTTTTTATTGATATGCTTTAGGCAATAAGTATGAGTATGGTGTGCTAATTTTTTTGGGTTAAGACCTTCATACTTGTCACTAGACTGCTTTTTAAGATGAGATTTGTAGCATCTTATAAAAAAGTCTCCATCCACAAGTATAGCTACTTTTTTTGACATTCTTAAATCCTAAGTAATATAAGGAAAGCTCCGCTCCTTTCAACATGTCAGTGTTGAAAAAAGGAACGGATAAAAATATCTAGGGTTCGCACTTGTATTCTATGGGTTCACAAGGGTCGTGGGATCTCCTAATAAAAGAGAACCTTCCTAGAAGTTATGCTCTTATTTTACTCTAATTGTTTTTGCTTGTCAAATATTGTCTTACTCCCGCTTAAAATTTTCAAAGCTAGGGAATCCATGCGGATCTAAGCGGATATTTTTAATAAGAGTTTTTTCATTGCTCAAATCACCGCTCAAATTTAGGGGTTTTTTAGTCGGTTGTTTGGCTAAAAGGGCTAAAACTCGGGCGTTTAACGCCATGGTTTCATTCAAAAACGCCATTTGCTTGCTCAATTCGCTTAAAAATTCTATATTCAAGGTTTTTAGCGTATGCTCGTAATTGGCTAAGATTAGTGCATGCTTTTCTTTGTTGTTTTTAGCGTTTTTTAATTCTTTATCTCGCTCTATTAGGGCATTTTGGTAGCGTTGGTGCAATCGGTTAGCGCATGATTTGAGGTTTTCTTTATCGCATAAAAAATGCGTTTTTAAAGTTTCTAGGCGTTTTTCTAAGGGTAAAAAGGTTTTTAGAGCGTCTTCTTTGGCTTGGATTTGGCTTTGAAGCTTGTTTTTAAATTTTTTCAAACGCATGGCTTTATAGGCTTGAAAATCATGGTTTATAAGGGCGTTGTATTCTAGGGTTTTGTTATGGGATTGTTGGTTATGGGCTTGGTTTTCTAAAACTTGATCGCATAAGGCGTTTAAAGCGCTCATCAAATCCAGTTGCGAGAGCAAATGGGCGAGTTTAGGCTCTTTGAGTAAGAAAAGGGCGCTGTTTTGCTCTTGGACTTCTAAAGCGTTTGAAGCCTCTTCTAAATTCTTAACGCCGCTCAAATAAGGGCAATGCTCTTGCAAAAAAAGCGTTTGGGATTCTTTGATTAAGCGTTCGCGCTCCATGCTCTCTTTTAAGCGTTTTTCTAAAGCTTGTAATTTTTCTAATTCCAAAGCGCTTTGTTTCAATAGTGCATCAGTGTCCATAAGGCGGATCTGGCTGGCGTTAAAAAAACGCCTTTGGCTAGTTAGGGTGCTGTTAGCCTTTTTGATTTCTTTAAGTTGATCCTGGTTGTTAGAAAGCACATTTTGATAGATCCTTAAACTTTCATTGAGTTTATAGAGCATGTCAGAAAGCTGTTCGTTAGAACGCGAGAGCTTGGCGTTAGTTTGAGAATCAAAGGTCATCATTATCTGCGCGTTTGAAAAGGTTAGAAAAAATAAGAAAAGGCAAAAAAATCTCATGGGGTTGTCTTTATTATTATGATTTCATCGTATTATTTTATCTAAGTTTTGGCATGCGCAAAAACACGCAAACTCATCGCTTTTAAGATAAAATAAGCGTTTTGATGCCATTTTTGGAGCGATCGTGGAATTGAGTTATTATGAAATTTTAGAAGTGGAAAAACACAGCAACCAAGAGACCATTAAAAAGTCTTACAGAAAGCTGGCTTTAAAATACCACCCAGACCGAAACGCCGGCGATAAAGAAGCCGAAGAAAAATTCAAGCTCATCAATGAAGCCTATGGGGTGCTAGGCGATGAAAAGAAGCGGGCCTTATACGATAGGTATGGTAAAAAGGGCTTAAACCAAGCCGGCGCGAGCCAGAGCGATTTTTCTGATTTTTTTGAAGATTTAGGCTCGTTTTTTGAAGACGCTTTTGGGTTTGGCGCTAGGGGGAATAGAAGGCAAAAAAGCTCTATCGCACCGGATTATTTGCAAACCATTGAATTGAGTTTTAAAGAAGCGGTTTTTGGCTGTAAAAAAACCATTAAAGTCCAATACCAGAGTGTCTGTGAGAGTTGCGATGGCACGGGCGCTAAAGATAAAGCCCTAGAGACTTGCAAGCAGTGTAATGGGCAGGGGCAGGTGTTTATGCGTCAGGGTTTTATGAGTTTTGCGCAAACTTGTGGGGCGTGTCAAGGCAAGGGCAAGATCATTAAAACCCCATGCCAAGCGTGTAAGGGTAAAACCTACATTCTTAAAGATGAAGAAATTGATGCGATAATCCCTGAGGGCATTGACGATCAAAACCGCATGGTGCTTAAAAATAAGGGCAATGAATACGAGAAGGGGAAAAGAGGGGATTTGTATTTAGAAGCGCGAGTCAAAGAAGATGAGCATTTCAAGCGCGAAGGCTGTGATTTGTTCATTGAAGCGCCGGTGTTTTTCACCACTATCGCTTTAGGGCATACGATTAAAGTGCCGTCTTTAAGAGGAGGCGAATTGGAATTAAAAATCCCTAGAAACGCCAAAGACAGGCAAACTTTTGCGTTTAGAAACGAGGGCGTGAAGCACCCCGAAAGCTCTTATAGGGGGAGTTTGATCGTGGTGTTGCAAGTGATTTATCCAAAAAGTTTGAATAAAGAGCAGCAAGGGTTATTGGAAAAATTGCATGCGAGTTTTGGCTATGAGGGCGAACCGCATAAAGGCGTTTTAGAAACTTGCGTTTCTAAAATTAAAGACTGGTTTAAATAAAAGGTTATTGATGCATGATTTTCTAAAAGCCTTCAAAGACGCTTTCCCTCACACCATTTCTATTTTGTTAGGGTATTTGCTTATGGGAATGACTTTTGGAATGCTTTTAGTCCAGCATGGCTATGATTATAAAGTCGCTCTGTTCATGTCGTTATTCATTTATGCTGGGGCGGTGCAATTCGTGGCGATCACGCTTTTAAGCGCGCAAGCGAGTTTGATGAATGTCGTTATTGTGAGCTTGTTAGTGAATGCGAGGCAGACTTGTTATGCACTTTCCATGCTAGATCGATTTAAAAACACCCAATGGCGTTTGCCCTATTTAGCGCATGCGCTCACGGATGAAACCTTTGCTTTATTGAATTTATACGCCCCTAAAGAGGGGGTGAGTGAAAAAGACTTCATTTTTAGTATTTCCTTACTCAACCACTCTTATTGGATTTTTGGCTCGTTAGTGGGTTCGTTGGTGGGTTCGCATTTTTCTTTTGACACTCAAGGCATGGAATTTGTGATGACAGCGATTTTTATCGTGCTGTTCATGGAGCAATACAAACGAAACACAAACCACAAAAACGCATGGCTTGGGATCGTTATTGCGGTCGTTTGTTTAGCACTCTTTGGGACTGAATACTTTTTGCTCATCGCTTTGGTTTTAATGGTGCTTGCCCTCATTTTGTTTAGAAAGCAGTTAGAATGTTAATGCATTCTATACTCATTCTTTTAGTCATTATAATAACGACTTATTTCATGCGTATTTGGCCTTTTATGGTGTTTAATGCAAAAAACCCGCCCAACGACTTTGTGCGTTATTTGGGTAGGGCTTTGTCATGTTCGGTGATAGGCATGCTCGTGGTTTATTGTTTTAAAGACATTCATGTTTTAAAACCCCCTTATGGGATCAATGAACTCACCGCTTTTTTATCCGTTATCCTTTTGCACCGCATTTTTAAGGTGTTTGTTTTAAGCATCACGCTCCCTACCATTCTTTATATGGTTTTAGTCCAAAGCCATGTATTGGAAAAGGCTTTTTTTAATATTCATGTTTCCTGATCCCGGCGTTTTTAATCACAAAATACGCCGTAGGGATAATGAAAAGCGTTAAAACAACGCTGCTTATCATGCCCCCTAGCATGGGTGCGGCAATGGATTTCATGATTTCACTTCCTGTGCCATGGCTATACATGATAGGAATGAGTGAAGCTAAAATGCTAAAAAAGGTCATCAGCTTGGGCCTTACCCTAAGCACCGCCCCATGCATGATAGCTTCTTTTAAGGCGGCAGTCGTTCGCTCTTTTAAGGGGGTTTTGATGAATTTTTGAAACGCGTCTTCTAAATAAATAATCATCACAATAGCCGTTTCGCTCGCTACCCCTAAAAGGGCCAAAAAGCCCACTAACGCCGCCACGCTCATGTTAAATCCCATGAGATTCATAAAAATCAACCCCCCCAAAAACGCAAAAGGCAGAGTGAAAAAGCATAATAAGGAATTAGTGAGATTCTTTAAAGCAAAGACGATTAAAATAAAAATGATAAACACGCTCACCGGCACGATGTATTGCAAGGTTTTAAACGCTTCTTCTAAATACTGGCTTTCGCCGCTGAATTCATAATAATACCCGCTAGGCAATTGGATTTTTTCTAGCGTTTTTTGAGCCAGTTGTCTGTAAGTATCAGAGCTGATACCATTTTGCGGCACAATATAGATAAAATTCACGTTCAAGCCCTTTTCGCTTTTTAACACCGCCGGCGAGTTGTCGTAATACACATGGGCTAATTCCCTTAAGGGCATGTAATTGTAAGCGGTTTTGATGTAGAGGTTTTTTAATTTTTCAATGGTATCTCTTTCGGTGTCTTCTAAGCGTAAAGAAATAGGGTAACTTTCTACGCCTTTAATCATGGTCGTGAGCGTGGCTCCGCCCAAAGCGAATTTAATCGCATCTAACACGGCGTTTTTATTGATGCCATAACGAGCTAAATTTTCATCGTTCAAATCCAGCGTGATGTAGTAGCCGTTATTGGATCGCTCGGCAAAGACGGATAAACTCTCTTTTAGGGTTTTGAGCTGTTGCTCCATAAGGATCGCTAATTCTTGTAATTTGTCCGTGTCGTTACCATAGAGCTTGATGCCTAGGGGCGTTCTAATGCCGGTTAAGAGCATGTCCGTCCTCCCACGAATGGGGTAAGTCCATGAATTAGTCAAGCCTTTTAATTGCAGGGTTTTTTCTAATTTATCCCTAACTTCTTTATAACTGAGCTTTTCTTTCCATTCGTTTTTTGGCTTTAATTCAATGTAGGTTTCTATCATTCCTAAACCGGCGGCATCGGTGCTGGTGTTAGCGCGCCCCACTTTACCAAAAACCTGTTTGACAAAATCCAATCGCTTGATAGCGGCATTACTTTTTTTCAAATATTCTAAAGCGGTGTCAATGCCCACGCCATTAAGCGTTACTGGCATATACATGATTACCCCTTCATTGATTTGGGGGATAAATTCCCAGTTGAGTTTTTTATACGCTACAACTAAGCCCCCTAAACCTAAGACGCTTGCTATTAAAAAAGCGTATCTGAATTTAAGCACAACCTTCAAGCTCACGCCATAAATTTTCATGAAAAAAGCGTTAATGGGGTTTTTGGACTCTTCTAAAATCCGCCCTTTAATGAGCCATACCATTAAAATAGGGACTATCGTAATAGAAAGCAGCGCTCCTACTAGCATGGCAAAGGTTTTGGTGTAAGCTAAAGGGGCAAAAAGCTTTTCTTCTTGACCGGTGAGCACAAAAATTGGCAAGAAAGAAACCACGATGATCATCAAAGCAAAAAATATCGCGCCTCCCACATGCTTAACCCCTTGCATGATAGCATTAACCCTTTGAGTGTTGTCTTTTACATCAATGTGTTGCAGATGCTTGTGAGCGTTCTCCACCATCACAATAGCCGCATCCACCATCGCCCCTATAGCGATCGCAATGCCCCCTAAACTCATAATACTCGCTTCAATATTGAAATAACGCATGAGCAAGAAACTAATACACACGCTTAAAGGCAGAGTGATAATCACCACTAAAGCGCTCCTGAAATGCAGTAAGAAAATCGCAATAATGACTAGCACAATGACGCTTTCTTCTATGAGCGTGTGGATCAAATTGTCAATGCCTTTTTCAATCAATTCGCTCCTGTCATACACGCTGGTGATTTTCACATCAGGGTTACTCGCTTGTAGGGTGGCGATTTTTTCTTTAATGGCTTTAAGCACCTTATAAGTGTCAGCGTGATAGCGCACCATAACAATCCCTCCCACCACTTCCTTATCGCCATTGAGGTTAGCCGCCCCTCTGCGTGGTTTTGGCACTAGCCTAACGCTGGCTATATCTTTAATCTTTAAAGGGATGGCCCCTTCTTTTTTAACGACAATTTCTTCTAAATCGTTTAAAGATTGGATATAGCCATGCGATCTTATAATTTTTTCAAATCCGTTTTCTAAAATAACCCCCCCACCGGTATCGTTATTGGAATTTTTAATCGCGTTAGCGACTTGCTCCAAACTCAAGTTATAGCGGATCAGAGAATCGTTTTGAAGCGTTACTTCATAATCCTTCACAAAGCCCCCCACGCTTGCGACCTCACTCACCCCATCAACCCCTAAAAGCGCGTAGCGGTAATAGAAATCTTGCAAGACTTTCAAATCGCTTAAATTCTTGCTGTTGCTAGATAGAGCGTATTGATACGCCCATCCAATAGAAGTGGAATCGCTCCCTATTTCCACTTTAGCGTCCTTGGGGAGGTTGCTCACTCGGTTCAATTGCTCTAAAACCCTATCCCTAGCCCAATACAGATTGACGCCGTCTTTAAAAATGATGTAAATCAAACCGCTTTCATAGCTAGAAATCCCCCTAACCGTGTCAATGTTAGCGATGCTCATGAAAGTAGAAACTAATGGGTAAGTAACCTGCTCTTGCACGATTTTAGGGCTTTGATTGGGGTAAGTGATCTGCACGACCACTTGAGCGGGGCTTAAATCTGGCAAAGCGTCTAAACGAACGCTTTTTATCGCCCACAAAGAGGCTAAAAAAATGAGTAGAGTGACTAAAGTGGTAAGGAGTTTGTTTTTAACGCTTAAATCAATGATTTTTTCTATCATTCAATAATCCCCATTGTTTTGAGCGTCAGCGTCTAGCACGAATAAAGCGTTATTAGCGACTTCTTCGCCCGCTTCTAAACCCTCTAAAATTTCATAACTCCCATCGCTCAAGCGGACGGCTTTAATTTCTAACGGGCTTAAGCCAAAATCATCTTTTTTAAACACGATAGCTTTCCCCCCTTTAATCAAAACCGCTTCTTTAGGCAAAATCTTCATTTTTTGTGGTTTTTGAAAGATTTCCACTTGAGCGAACATGTTAGGGTAATAAAGCTGTTGGGCGTTAGGCACATTGAAGCGCGCTTCTAGCATTTTATCTTGCGGGTTTATGATGGGGTTGATGTTTTCAAGCGTGATTGCTTGCTTGCCTTTAACCCCTTCTACGAACAAGATCGCTTTATGCGTGTTTTTTAAAAATTCTAAATCCTCTTGATTGACTTTAACAAGCGCCCACAATTGGCTTAAATCTATGATTTGAAACAACTCTTGCCCTTTTTTAAAAAAGCTCCCCTCATTGAGATCCGGGCTTTTTTTAAAAATAACACCGTTGAAACGAGAGTAAATAGTGATTTCATTTTGGACTTTATGGCTGCTAATGATTTTTTCAATGCTAGAGTTTTCTAGCCCTAGTAGTTTTAATTTTTCTTTAATCGCTCCTACTTGCTGGTTGAATTTCAATGACGATAGCAACTCGCTTTGAACGCTTGCTAATTCAGGGGAATACACGCTCAATAGTTTATCGCCCTTTTTAATGGGGGTATAGGTTTTATTCGCATAAAGCTTTTCCACATAGCCATCAAAACGCAGGGTTTGAGAAAAAATCAGCGCTTCATTAGGCTCTAAAATCGCGTAATAGCGCCGGCTTTGGGCAAATTCTTTTTCTATAACCTTAGTGGTGGAAATATTGAAATAGGTTTGGCTTTTAATTTCTTTAGTCTCTTTAGTCTCTTTAGTCTCTTGAGCGCTAGCGAATAAGGGGCTAAAAAATAAAATCAAGGCGAACAATAAAAGCCGTTTCATTCTAATCCTTTAAGGTTTTGTAAGGACAAATAAGCGCTATTTAAAGCGCTTAAGGTTTCAAGCTGGGTGATTTGGGTAGTGATTTTGTCGTTAAAAGCGTTGTAATAAGCGTTGTAATCGCCATTAGATTTCAAATCAAGCGCATAAATTTGCGCGATTTTTTCATTCTGTTTGATGATTTTATTGATCGCTTCCAGGTTTTTTTGCAAGGTTTCTAATTTTTTAAGGAGTTTTAGGGCCAGGTGGTGGGTTTTGTTTTTAGTGTTTTCCACTTCGCTTTTAAACACCAAGCTTTCTTTTTTCTTCTGCTCCACCAATTTAGCCTGCTTGCCATAAAGAGGCAAGGGGATGGACAAAGCGACGCTAAACATGTCGTAGTTATAGTATTGTTTGGAGCGGAAATAATACACCCCGGTAACATTTATGTCTTCTAAAAAGCTTTTTTTAGCCAAAGTGATGTCTTTTTGCGCTTTTTCTTCATCAAGCCTGGCGATCGCAATATCATAATTGGTGGCACTAATGTTATACAGCTCTTGCTCCTTATTAAATTCAAAATTTTTAGGAGCAATGCTTAAAATCTCATCTTCTTTAAAAGCCAATTCACCCATGGAATAATGGCTGCTAGACAAGGCTTCTTCTAAATTGTTTTTTTTGATTTCTAATTGCGATTTTAAAATTTCTAGCTTGGCGATCGCTATTAAATTAGGCGAACTGGAATGGTTGGCTTGATAAAGGGTGTTTTCTAAATTTTTAATCGCTGTCTTTAAAAGCTCTATTTCTTGTTGGTTTTTATAATTTTCAATGCCGTTTATCATTAAATTAATCACCAATTGCTGCTTGGTTTTTTTAAGCTCTAATATCTTTTTTTGTTTTTCTAGGTTGATCATTTTAGACTGCGTGAGTTTTTTACCATTTAAATCCACTTTTTGAGACAATCCCACGCTCATGTTTTGCATTAAGGTGCTATCCAGCCTGAAAAAGTCGCTCACGTTAGCGTTGTTGTAGCCTAAATACAAAATAGGGTTATCCCATTTGCTAACGGCTTTTTCTTGAGAATTTAAAGCGTCAATTTGCTCTTGTAAGGCTTGTATTTTTTGATTTTTAGAAAGGTATTTAGCCACAAAAGTTTGGATCTCTAAATCTTTAGCCAAACCCAAACTAAAAAGCAGTAACAAGGCTGTTAAAAGGCGTATTGAAACGCCCCCTTTATTAAACGCGCTTATAAAAGACAGCATGCGCTTATAAATCCAAGCTTGTTTTAGCGCGATAAACTTGGCCTTCTTTGGATTTAATATCCACCCTAACCTGCCATGTCCCGTTCATAGAAAGATTGGTTTTCGCTTCATAAAGGCCGTTTTTTTCACTCACTTGCGCCATTTCTTTCATCGCTGGCATGCCAGGCATTTCAGGCATCATAAACTGCACCCTAACGATAGCTTTTTCTAAAGCCTTACCTTTTAAAGTGGGGCTAAGCACAAAAGTGTTATCGCCTTTAATGGGGTTACCCACGGATTTGATTCTCACTTCCAAGTCATTGGCTTTTAGGGTTTGCTCCCATGCGTTCAAACTCATAACCCCCAACGCACTCACTAAAAATAAAGCGGCTAACTTTTTCATCGTTTTGACCTTTAAATTAAGATAACAAGAAAATTCTTGTTGCGGACGAATGATAACCCTCTTTTGTGTAAAAATTGTGGAAATGGTTTTTAAAAAATTAAGGTTTTTAAGTAGAAGGTATAAAAGTTTATGCTATTTTTTTAAGGTTTTAAAATCAAATTTCAAAGGATTAGTATGCAATTTAGAATTGAACATGACACGATGGGCGAAATCAAAGTAGATGATAGCCAATACTGGGGGGCTCAAACGCAACGCAGTCTTGAAAACTTTAAGATCGGCACTGAAAAAATGCCTAAAGAACTCATTGGCGCATTTGCCAAACTCAAAAGGAGTTTAGCGGTAGTTAACCACCAGTTAGGGAAATTAAGCCTGGAAAAATCCCAAGCCATTATCAAGGCGTGCGATTGCATTTTAAAAGGCGAGTTGTGCGGCGAATTCCCGTTAGCGATATGGCAAACAGGGAGCGGGACTCAAACAAACATGAATCTCAATGAAGTCATTGCCAATAAGGCTACAGAAATTTTAGGGGGTAATTTTAGAGAGAAAAAACTCATCCACCCTAACGATGATGTGAACATGTCTCAAAGCTCTAACGACACTTTCCCTACCGCAATGCACATTGTGAGCGTGCTAGAAATCACGCATAAACTGCTCCCTAGTTTAGAGAATCTGTTAAAAACCTTTAAAGACAAAAGCCAGCAATTTAAAGAGATTGTCAAAATCGGGCGCACGCATTTGCAAGACGCTACGCCTTTAACTTTGGGGCAAGAATTTAGCGGGTATGCGAGCATGCTAGAGCATTCTAAACAACAAATTTTAGAGAGTTTGGAGCATTTAAGGGAATTAGCCATAGGCGGGACTGCCGTAGGCACAGGGCTAAACGCTCATAAAGAATTGAGCGAAAAAGTGGCTGAAGAATTGAGCGAGTTTAGCGGCGTGAAATTCATCTCTGCGCCCAATAAATTCCATGCGCTCACTAGCCATGACGCTATCGCTTATGTGCATGGGGCTTTTAAGGCTTTAGCGGCGAATTTAATGAAGATCGCTAACGATATTAGATGGCTTGCAAGCGGGCCGCGCTGTGGTTTGGGCGAGCTTAATATCCCTGAAAACGAGCCGGGCAGTTCTATTATGCCCGGTAAAGTCAACCCCACGCAATGCGAAGCGATGACAATGGTGGCCGTGCAAGTGATGGGGAATGATACCGCTATTGGCATTGCGGCCAGTCAGGGTAATTTTGAATTGAATGTGTTCAAGCCGGTGATCATTTATAATTTCTTGCAAAGTTTGAGGCTCTTGAGCGACAGCATGGAAAGTTTTAATATCCATTGCGCGAGCGGTATTGAGCCTAATAGAGAAAAGATTGATTATTACTTGCACCATTCTTTAATGCTAGTAACCGCCCTTAACCCGCATGTAGGCTATGAAAACGCCGCTAAAATCGCTAAAAACGCCCACAAAAAAGGCATTTCTTTAAAAGAAAGCGCGCTGGAACTGAAACTCTTGAGCGCTGAAGATTTTGACAGATTCGTGGTGCCTGAAAAGATGATCGGGCCTAAGGCTTGAAACCTTGGGCGGGGGGAGTTATGTCTTGGCAAGATTAAGGTTTTTGCATGGCAGATGAAGAGAAAATTAAAGAGAAAATTAAAATATGTAAAGAGACATATTTCAAATTAAATGATACTCGTTACGAGTTTACTAAGCAAAGATATACAGCAATCATGCAAATTTTAGTGATAGCATTTGGCTTCATGCCCTTTGTGTTGGATAAGTTAGAAGTTGTATCTGCTTTTAGAATTGTACTAGATTTTTTCATCAATAATTCAAGTTATGAATTTAATGTGTTTAGGGTCACTGCTTCCATATTTATTGTATTTATATTAGCATATGTTTGTCTGATAATCTATGCAATTCATTCAGTGATAAAATATTTACAAGACTACGAGCTATTTTTTGACAAATTGAGCGAGATGAATAATTGCGATATGCAATTGCTTAACGGTAATTTTGATGGTGAAAATGCAGAGCAAGAGAAGCAAGAGAGGAAACTGCTAGAGTCCCAATCACAATATCGCAACGAAGCTTGTAGTGTACGCACAAGATGTGAGAGTAGGAATAATAGTATTCCAAAAATAGTTACTCTGATATTTGTTTTAATGGCATGTTGTTTTTTGTGTGGTATCATCTTTAGAACCTTAATAAACAAGGATTTAATTTAGAACCTTAATAAACAAGGATTTAAGCATGGATAATAAGAAAGATTTGAGCGATAAGTATTCCGCTATTCGAGTTACAATGGAGGGGCATGAGGAAAACTCTTATTTTTTTAATCTATATATTAATCAGAAATCTGAAGCCAAATCTACCCAGATTGGTTCTAACCCACACCAGCAACCCTTAAACAAAGGATTTAAATCTAACAATCTTAACTCGCAGCAACCAACACCAAAAGACAACGCTAAAAAATAAGGCATTTTAAATGACTCTAGGCATTGATGAAGCGGGTAGGGGGTGTTTGGCCGGTTCGCTTTTTGTGGCGGGGGTGGTGTGCGATGACCAAACAGCATTAGAATTTCTAAAAATGGGGCTTAAGGATAGCAAGAAGCTCAGCCCCAAAAAGCGCTTTTTCTTAGAAGATAAGATCAAAACGCATGGTGAGGTGGAGTTTTTCGTGGTTAAAAAAAGCGCGAATGAAATTGATAAATTAGGCTTAGGGGCGTGTTTGAAACTCGCTATTCAAGAAATTTTAGAAAATGGTCGCTCTTTAGCCAATGAAATAAAAATAGACGGCAACACGGCGTTTGGTTTGAATAAACGATACCCCCATATACAAACCATCATCAAGGGCGATGAAACAATCGCTCAAATCGCTATGGCGTCTGTTTTGGCGAAAGCTGCTAAGGACAGAGAAATGCTGGAATTGCATGCTTTGTTTAAGGAATACGGCTGGGATAAGAATTGCGGGTATGGGACTAAACAGCATATAGAAGCGATCATTAAGCTAGGGGCTACGCCCTTTCATCGGCATAGCTTCACGCTTAAAAACCGCTCATTGTTTCAAACCAAACCCCTAGAGGTGGAACAACGCCTTGTTTAGAAGGGCGCTGAGATGGGTAGCGCTCGCTGAAGAAAGGCTGATGCGTTTGGCTTTAAAGTAAGCGATTAAGTCTTCAGGCTGAATGAAAGGGAATTGCACCATGACATACACACGATGGTTGGTGGTATCCACGAACCTTTTAGCCAAAATGGATTTAGAGGTTAAAAAATCAACAAGCCCAAATAAATGGCTGATAGAGTTATTTTTAACTTGAAGCGCTTTAACAACACGATGGTGCATTTTAGTGATTAAAATGCTTTCTAACGAGCTGTAAGCGTTCATTCTGGCCCTTAAAAGAGCGATTAATTCAGCGTTCTTTTCAGGGGGCAATTTGTCATCATAGGGGATGTAATTGGCGTAAAAATCGTTCCTTTTACCGGAAATATAAGCCGATCCGACATATTGATTGGGCGGGTTCTTTTTGTCAAAAAGATTGATTTTAAGCCAATCAGGATAGTTGATCGTGTCTTTTAAACTATGAGCATGCGCTGTTTGAGCGAAGAGGCCTAGGGATAACAAGGCGCAGAAACTTAATTTTTTCAATGCATTCATTATAGCTTCCTTTCTATAAAAAATATCCTACGCTTTTAGGGTAGGTGGGTATTTCTCAAAAAGGCGAAATACTGGGATAGATTATAGTATGTTAGCTTAAGAAAAAATAAAAAATATGCAATAATCATTTAAAAATGTTAGTAATAATATTAAATACATAAATACATAAATACATAAATACATAAATACATAAATACATAAATACATAAATACATAAATACATAAATACATAAATACATAATAACTATTATACCAAAATAGATTGAATATCCAAAGAAAAATCAATGAAATTAAGGTGTTTGTAGGGGGGATTATTGGCTGAAATAGGGGCGTTGATAGAAACCACCACGATATTTAAAAACCCATGCTCATGGCACCAAGAAAGCTGTTTTTCTAAAAAATGGGGCGTGGGGAAAGCGTGGGCGATGAGAGCGAGCTTGCTTGTAGGATTTCGCAAGATAAAAATCCCATTATCATGGGAGTAAAGCTCGTAGTTTGGGAATTGCTTGTAAAGCTCTAAAAAAACCATGTTTTCAAAAACGCTTAAAAGCGAGGGGCTAGGAGTCAGGCTATAAGGCAGGGCAAAATCGCACAGATACAATTTGGTTTTATGGTTTTCAAAACTGGGGACTAAAAAAAGGATGCGCTGGTTTTCTAGCGCGTGTAACAATTTATAAAGGGTGTCTTTAGAGGTTTTAAGCTCTTTTTTGAGTTGCGTATAAAGATAAAAAGCGCTCACAAATTTAGACTGATACGCACAGATTTTAGCCATTAAGGGGGCGTAAGCTTGAAAGATTAATTGAATATTTTCTTGTTTTTTTAGGATTTTTTCTTGCTCGTTTTCTGTAAAAAGCGAATCTAAAGCGTTGCCGTCTCTTAAAAAGCGGTTAAACAGGGTGTTTTTAGGGGTGTTGGGTTTGAAAAAGCTGGTGTATTCTTTAAAATTCAGCCCTAACGCATAGCATAAGCTAAAATTGGGCGCTGTTATGGGGCTTAAATAATTAGGGATAAGAACGATTTTAGGAAGCTTTGGCAGGCTGAAATCCAAGCGCTCAATATGATCCAAAATGAGCAAGTCCATTTTCTTTTCTAAATGCCATTTTAAAAGCCATGAGCTTAAGATATTTTTATTCAAACGCATGTCATTGTAATTGAGATACACAGGGTTTTTAAAATCCTTCGCTAGTTTGAGGGCGAAAGTGGTTTTACCGGATTTCATCGGCCCTAAAAGACAGATTTTATCGCTTGAAAGTGGGGTTAAAAGCGGGTTGTTTAAGGCCGGCTCTTTAGGGGTTTCAAAAGGCCCAAAAGGGTGTAAGCAAGAAAGGGGCATGAACTTCCTTTCAAATGAGATTGGATTAAGACAATCGTAGCGCATTTTCTTTATATTTCCTTATAAAAAGGAAGTAAAAATCTCTAAAAAGCCCTAAAAACAGCAAAAGTTATTGACTAAATGGCGCATTTTGAGTAGTATTTCAGTTTTTATTTTATTGTTTTATTCTGTTTTGAGTAACGAATGAAACGAGTTCTTTTAGGAGAGTTTATGGAAAAAATCAGGTTGAAGCTCAAAGCTTATGACCATAGAGTGTTGGATCGCTCTGTTGTGGCTATCGTGGAAGCCGTAAAGCGCTCAGGTTCTGAAATTAGAGGGCCTATCCCTTTACCGACTAAGAATAAGCGTTACACCGTTTTACGCTCCCCGCATGTCAATAAGGATTCAAGAGAGCAGTTTGAGATTAGGGTTTATAGCCGATTGATTGATATTATCTCGGCTACCCCAGAAACCGTGGATAGCTTGATGAAGTTGGACTTAGCTCCTGAAGTGGATGTAGAAGTAACTTCTATGGAAACGAAGTAGTCCTAACGCATTGAGATAATAAAATAAGGGTTAGATATGGAATTTTTAGTTCAAAAGATAGGCATGAGTCGCACGATTGACGCTAACAGCACGCCTGTAACCTTGCTTAAAGTCTTGCAAGCGAAGGTGTGCCAGCTAGAAAACGGGAAAGCTTTGGTGGCCTATGCGATGCATAAAAAACACAATAAGGCGATTGAAGGCCAGCAAAAGAAATACCAGCTCAGTAAAGAGTTTAACCATTTCGCTACCTTAAAAGCTTCCCAACAAAAAGAGTTGGGCGATTTGGATTTGAGCGCTTTAGAAACGCTTAAAAGGGTTAAAGCGAGCTTTAAAACGAAGGGGAGAGGCTTTGCGGGGGTGATGAAGCGTTGGAATTTCCAAGGCGGGCCTGCAGCTCATGGGAGCCGTTTCCATCGCCGTCCTGGCTCTATTGGTAACAGAGAATGGCCAGGAAGAGTGCAAAAGGGTAGGAAAATGGCAGGGCATTATGGCAATGAGCTAGTTACTTGCCAAAACGAGGTGCTCTCTTTTGATAAAGAAAGTATGGTGTTAGTGCTAAAGGGTTCAGTGGCCGGCTTTTCTGGGGCTTATGGACGCATTAGAGCGGTATAAAACCATACATTGAATATAATATAAAGGGTTTGATATGAGTAAGGCCATCGTTTTAGACAGCCATTTGAAAGAAAAGGGTAGCGTGGAGTTACCTAAAAGATATGAGGGTATCAACAGCCATAATCTCTATCTTTATGTGAAACATTATTTATCTTCTGTGCGCGCTAATACCGCTAAAAGTAAAAACCGCGCTGAAGTGAGCGGGGGCGGCAGGAAGCCTTGGGCGCAAAAAGGGGGCGGGAGAGCTAGAGCAGGGAGCATCACTTCGCCTGTGTTTGTGGGTGGGGGTGTCTCTCATGGGGCTACGAATAAGCGCAACTACAACCTTAAAATCAATAAAAAACAAAAACGCTTGGCTTTAGAATACGCTTTAGAAGAAAAAGCGCAAGCGAACAAGCTTTTTGTGGTGGAAAAAATCGCTATAAAAGGTGTGGTTGAAGACAATAAAAGAAAGCATTTGACTAAAGAAGCCAACCAAATGTTCCAGGCTTTGGAGCAACGAGACACTTTGTTTGTGTGCATGAACATGGACGAATACACCGAGTTAGCCTTTAGTAACCTTAAAAAATGCCTTATTGTTGATGTGAATGAGTTAAACGCTTATCTTTTAGCGGCGTTTAGCTCTGTCGTGATGGAAGAAGCGGCGTTTCAGCATGTGGTGCAAGATAAGACAGAGGAGTAAAAAATGGCAGACATCATGGATATAAAGTCAATTCTTTACACTGAAAAGTCATTAGGATTGCAAGAAAAAGGCGTTTTAGTGGTCCAAACGGCTCAAAATGTAACCAAAAACCAGCTCAAAGAAGTGTTTAAAACTTACTTTGGCTTTGAGCCTTTGAAAATCAATTCTTTGAAACAAGAAGGTAAGGTGAAACGCTTTAGAGGGAAGCTTGGACAAAGAAAGTCGTTTAAGAAATTTTATGTGAAAGTTCCAGAGGGCGCTAGCATTGCCGCCCTTGGCGCGTAGAAAGGAGAAAGCGTTATGGCGATTAAAACTTATAAGCCCTACACCCCAAGCAGACGCTTCATGTCGGTGTTGGACTCTAAAGACATTACCGCAAAAAGCAGTGTTAAAGGCTTACTCACTAAGCTTAAAGCAACAGCAGGGAGAAACAATAACGGGCACATCACCAGCCGCCACAAAGAGAGAGGGGCTAAAAAACTCTACCGCATTATTGATTTCAAACGCAACAAATACAACATTGAAGGGAAAGTGGCTGCGATTGAGTATGATCCTTACAGAAACGCGCGCATCGCTCTTGTAGTCTATCCTGATGGGGACAAACGCTATATTTTACAGCCAAGCGGTTTGAAAGTGGGCGATAGCGTTATCGCTGCTGAAGGCGGTTTGGATATTAAAGTGGGCTTTGCGATGAAGTTAAAAAATATCCCTATAGGAACAGTGGTGCATAACATTGAAATGCATCCGGGGGCTGGCGGGCAATTAGCCAGAAGCGCAGGAATGAGCGCTCAAATCATGGGTAGAGAAAATAAATACACCATTATTAGGATGCCAAGCTCTGAAATGCGCTACATTTTAAGCGAATGCATGGCGAGTGTTGGCGTGGTAGGGAACGAGGATTTTATCAATGTCTCTATCGGTAAGGCAGGGCGTAACCGCCACAGAGGGATCCGCCCACAAACTCGTGGGAGTGCGATGAACCCAGTGGATCACCCGCATGGTGGGGGTGAGGGTAAAACAGGGACAAGCGGTCATCCTGTATCGCCTTGGGGCACTCCAGCTAAGGGCTATAAAACGAGAAAGAAAAAAGCTAGCGACAAGCTCATCATTTCCAGAAAGAAACATAAATAAAGGTTAAAGAATGTCTAGGTCAATTAAAAAGGGTCCTTTTATAGACGACCACTTGATGAAAAAAACGCTCAAGGCAAAAGAGGGTAAGGATAACCGCCCGATTAAAACATGGTCTAGAAGAAGCACCATTTTGCCTGAAATGATTGGTTTTACTTATAATGTGCATAACGGAAGGGTTTTTGTCCCTGTGTATATCACAGAAAACCATGTGGGTTATAAGTTAGGGGAATTCGCTCCTACAAGAACTTTTAAAGGGCACAAAGGCAGTGTCCAAAAAAAGATTGGCAAGTAAGGGGGTAGAATGAGTAAAGCGTTATTAAAATTTGTGCGGTTATCTCCTACTAAAGCCAGATTGATTGCAAGACAGATCCAAGGCATGAACGCTGAATTAGCGATCGCTAGTTTGGAATTTACGCCCAATAAAGCGGCTAGAGTGCTTTCAAAAGTGGTGGCTTCTGCGGTCGCTAACGGCTCTTTAGACGCCAAGAGCGCTCTGATTGTTTCTTGCAGAGTGGACGCAGGCCCTGTGCTTAGGCGCTCCATTCCAAGAGCTAAAGGTAGGGCCACAGCCATTAGAAAGCCAACATCTCATGTATTCGTAGAAGTAGCAGAAGGGAAAGAAATGAAATCTTCTAAAAGCCATAAAAAAAATCAAGCAGAAGGTAAGTAGGGCATGGGACAAAAAGTTAATCCGGTAGGTTTAAGATTAGGTATTAATAGGAATTGGACTTCCAGATGGTTCCCTAGCGCTCGCACCGCTCCAAGCAATATTGATGAAGACAATAAAATTAGGAAATTCCTTAAAAAAGAGCTTTATTACGCTGGCGTGAGCGAGATTGTGATTGAAAGAGCGGCTAAAAAACTGCGCGTTACGGTCGTAGCGGCTCGCCCAGGGCTTATCATTGGTAAAAAAGGCGTGGATATTGAAAAAGTCAAAGAAGGCTTAAAAACGCTCATCAAAAAAGAAGTCTCCATTAATATTAAAGAAGTCAAACGCCCCCAAGCTGACGCCCAATTAGCCGCAGAAAATGTAGCCACCCAGCTAGAAAAAAGGGTCGCTTTCCGCCGTGCGATGAAAAAAGTCATGCAAGCGGCGTTAAAATCCGGCGCTAAAGGGATCAAGGTGCGCGTTTCTGGCCGTTTAGCAGGGGCTGAAATCGCTCGCACCGAATGGTATATGGAAGGGCGCGTGCCTTTACACACTTTAAGGGCTAAGATTGATTACGGCTTTGCTGAAGCGATGACGGTATATGGTATTATTGGCGTGAAAGTGTGGATTTTCAAAGGGGAAGTTTTGCAAAAAGGCATCCAATTTGAGAAAAAAGAAGAGGCTAAAGAAGAAAGAGAGCCTAGAAGAAGCAGAAGAGGGAGGCAATAATCATGTTAATGCCAAAAAGAACAAAATACAGAAAGCAAATGAAAGGGCGCAATCGTGGGAAAGCCCATCGTGGTAACTCTATTGCGTTTGGGGATATTGCGATTAAAGCCATAGAGCATGGGAGGATTGATTCACGCCAGATTGAATCCGCAAGGGTGGCCATGACAAGGCACATTAAAAGAGCGGGTAAGGTGTGGATTAGAGTATTCCCTGATAAGCCTTTGACCGCCAAACCTTTAGAAACCAGGATGGGTAAAGGTAAAGGCTCTGTGGAAAAATGGGTGATGAATATCAAGCCGGGCAGGATCGTTTATGAAATGCTAGGCATTGAAGAAGGACTAGCGAGAGAAGCTTTAGCGTTAGCTCAGAGCAAACTTCCTTTTAAAACCAAAATTGTAACTTGTGAGAGCGAAAATGAAATATACTGAATTGAAAGATAAAAGTATCAAGGAATTAGAAGAGTTGTTGCATGCTAAAAAGGCGGAGCTTTTTGAGTTGCGCGTTAAGTTAAAGACCATGCAATTGAGTAATCCTAACGAGATTAAGAAAGCCAGAAGAAATATCGCTCGCATTAACACGGCCATTAATGCACATTATTATTCTAGCGTTGAGTAAAAAAGGGTAAGCAATGAATACAAAAGAGCCACATAAAAGGCTGGTGCAAGGCAAGGTTATCAGCAAGTTTGCTGAAAAAAGCGCTGTGATTCTTGTAGAAAGAAAAGTGGTGCATGAAAAATACCGCAAGATTGTTAAAAAGTTTAAAAAATACACTATCCATGATGAAAACAATCAGGTGAAAGTAGGGGATTTTGTGAGTGCGATTGAGTGCAGACCGCTTTCTAAAACCAAGTCCTTCACGCTTAAAGAAATTTTAGTAGTGGGAGTATAAGCATGATACAGAGTTTTACAAGATTGAATGTCGCTGACAATAGCGGTGCGAAAGAAATCATGTGCATTAAGGTGTTAGGGGGTAGCCATAAACGCTATGCGAGCGTGGGTAGCGTGATCGTGGCTTCCGTGAAAAAAGCTATCCCTAATGGCAAGGTGAAACGCGGTCAAGTGGTCAAAGCCGTTGTGGTGAGAACGAAAAAAGAAATCCAAAGGAAAAATGGTTCTTTGGTGCGTTTTGATGACAATGCAGCGGTGATTTTGGACGCTAAAAAAGATCCGGTTGGCACAAGGATTTTTGGGCCAGTGAGCCGAGAAGTGCGTTACGCTAATTTCATGAAAATCATTTCTCTAGCGCCGGAGGTTGTATGATGAAAAGCGAAATCAAAAAAAATGACATGGTGAAAGTCATTGCAGGAGACGATAAGGGCAAGGTCGCTAAGGTTTTAGCGGTGTTGCCTAAGACTTCTCAAGTGGTTGTTGAAGGGTGTAAGGTGGTGAAAAAAGCGATTAAACCTACTGATGATAACCCTAAAGGGGGCTTTATCCATAAAGAAAAGCCCATGCACATTTCCAATGTGAAGAAAGCCTAAGGAGTTGGATACATGTTTGGTTTGAAACAATTTTATCAAAATGAAGTGAGGACAAAACTCGCTCAAGAATTAGACATCAAAAACCCCATGCTTTTGCCCAAGCTAGAAAAAATCGTTATCAGCGTGGGCGCTGGGGCTCATGCAAAAGACATGAAAATCATGCAAAATATCGCGCAAACGATTTCTTTGATTGCAGGGCAAAAAGCGGTTATCACTAAAGCGAAAAAATCCGTTGCAGGCTTTAAGATCAGAGAAGGCATGGCGGTAGGGGCGAAAGTTACTTTAAGGAATAAACGCATGTATAATTTCTTAGAAAAGCTGATTGTGATTTCTTTACCCAGAGTGAAAGACTTTAGAGGGATCTCACGGAATGGTTTTGATGGGCGTGGGAATTACACCTTTGGGATCAATGAGCAGTTGATTTTCCCGGAAGTGGTTTATGATGATATTATGGTCAGTCATGGCATGAACATCACTATGGTAACTTCTACAAACAACGATAAAGAAGCGTTCAAGTTGTTAGAATTGCTTGGATTGCCTTTTGCAAAAGTGAGATAAGGGGTTAATATGGCTAAAAAATCAATGATAGCAAAGGCTCAAAGGAAACCAAAATTCCAAGTAAGGGCTTATACCAGATGCCGCATTTGTGGGAGACCTCATTCGGTTTATAGGGATTTTGGACTTTGTAGGGTGTGCCTTAGGAAAATGGGCAGTGAGGGACTCATCCCAGGCTTGAGAAAAGCCAGTTGGTAAGGATAAGATATGGTAAATGATATAATTGCAGATTCATTAACTCGTTTGAGAAACGCTTCCATGCGCCGATTAGAATTCACACAGCTTTATTACGCAAAGATCGTGGTTTCTATCTTAGAGATTTTTAAAGAAAAAGGTTTCATTAAAGATTTCAATGTCAAAGATAAAGACAAGAAACAATCGGTTTATGTGCAATTGGCTTATGATGAAAAAGGGCATTCAAAAATCAGCGAAGTGAAGCGCTTAAGCAAGCCTGGTCGTCGTGTGTATAAGCAAAAAAACGAGTTGAAGCGCTTTAAAAATGGCTATGGCGTGATTGTGGTAAGCACTTCTAAAGGGGTGATCACCAACGAAGAAGCTTACAGACAAAATGTCGGTGGCGAAGTGCTTTGCAGCATTTGGTAAAGGATTAGAAATGTCAAGAATCGGGAAAAGAATCATTGAAATTCCAAGCTCTGTGCAAGCGAGCGTTGAAGGGAGCAAGCTTCTTTTTAAAAACAGCAAAGAAAAGCATGAGTTAGAAACTCACAACCGAGTGAAAATCACGCTTGAAAACAACCAATTGAGTTTCCAGCCTATGGGCGAAGACGCGCAGTCTAGGGCTTATTGGGGGACTTATGGGGCTTTAGCGAATAACATTGTAATAGGATTAAGCACCGGTTTCAGTAAGACTTTAGAAGTCAATGGCGTGGGCTATAAGGTGGCTTTGGGCAATAAAACTTTGGATTTGAGTTTGGGTTTTAGCCACCCGGTGAAATACCCCATTCCAGCAGGGATTGAAATGGTGGTGGAAAAAAACACGATCACTATCAAAGGGAGCGATAAGCAAAAAGTAGGGCAAGTCGCCGCTGAAATCAGGAGCTTCAGACCCCCAGAGCCATACAAGGGCAAGGGCGTGAAATACAGCAATGAAGTCATTATTAGAAAAGCTGGTAAGACAGCTAAAAAATAAATAAGGTGAAGTGATGAACGCAAAAGCATTGTATAAAAAGAAAGCCTTAAGGGATCGCCGAAAATTAAGGATTAAAAGCAAACTCTTGGGCGATAAATTAAGGCCTAGGGTGAGCGTTTTTCGTTCGAATCGCTATTTCTATGCACAAGCGATTGATGATGTTAAGCAAAGCACTATAACGCATATTGACGGCAGGAAAATGGGCTTTAAAAACACGCAAGAAGACGCTAAAAAATTAGGTGCTCTCTTTGCTGAAGAATTGAAAAAAGCAGGGATTGAGCGAGCGGTTTATGATAGGAATGGTTACCTCTATCATGGCGTGGTGGCAGCGTTTGCTGAAAGTTTGAGAGAGAATGGGATCGCTCTATGACAGAAAGGAAAGGTATGGAAGAGATTAACAGAGAAGAGTTTCAAGAAGTCGTCGTGAATATTGGCCGTGTAACCAAAGTGGTTAAGGGCGGTAGGCGTTTTCGTTTTAACGCTTTAGTGGTTGTGGGCAATAAAAATGGGCTTGTAGGCTTTGGTTTAGGCAAGGCTAAAGAAGTCCCTGATGCGATTAAAAAAGCGGTAGATGATGCGTTTAAAAACCTAATTCATGTAACGATTAAAGGCACGACTATCGCTCATGATATTGAGCATAAATACAACGCAAGCCGTATTTTACTCAAACCGGCAAGTGAGGGAACGGGAGTGATTGCTGGGGGTTCAACGCGCCCTATCGTGGAATTAGCAGGCATTAAGGATATTCTAACCAAATCTTTAGGCTCCAACAACCCCTATAATGTGGTGCGTGCGACTTTTGACGCTCTAGCGAAAATCAAGGCGTAGTTAAAAAGGAGATATGATAATGGGATTAGAAAATTTAAAACCGGCTAAAGGTAGCGTTAAAAAAATCAAACGAGTGGGCCGTGGTCAAGGAAGCGGCATGGGAAAAACGGCCACAAGGGGCGGTAAAGGTCAAACCGCAAGGACAGGCTATAAGGCTAAAAGAGGCTTTGAAGGAGGGCAACAACCCTTACAACGCCGTTTGCCTAAAATAGGTTTTAGGACTAAAGACTCTCATATCTATTCTATCAATGTGGAAAAGAATGAAGCGATTAAAAATTTAGAAGAGATTACTTTTTCAAGCTTGCGCGCTTTACACCATTTCCCCCTTTATATTGAAGGCGTGAAATTGATCGGTAAAGACGCTAAAAACTTGGCTTCTAAAATTAAAGATGAGAGAATCAAAACAAGCGGGCAGAAGTAATGCCCCTATCAGCTTGATTTAAGAGGAATAAGTTAATATGAATAAAGCTATTGCTAGTAAGATACTCATCACTTTGGGTTTTTTATTTCTCTACAGAGTCTTAGCTTATATCCCCATTCCCGGCGTAGATTTAGCAGCGATCAAGGCTTTTTTTGACAGCAATTCCAACAACGCTTTGGGGTTGTTTAACATGTTTAGCGGGAATGCGGTTTCTCGCTTGAGCATCATCTCTTTGGGTATCATGCCCTATATCACTTCTTCCATTATCATGGAGCTTTTGAGTGCGACTTTCCCCAACCTGGCTAAAATGAAAAAAGAGCGAGACGGCATGCAAAAATACATGCAAATCGTGCGCTATTTGACCATTTTAATCACCCTAATCCAAGCGGTGAGCGTTTCAGTGGGATTAAGGAGTATTAGCGGTGGTGCGAATGGAGCGATCATGATTGATATGCAAGTCTTTATGATCGTTTCAGCGTTTTCTATGCTTACAGGGACGATGCTGCTCATGTGGATAGGGGAGCAAATCACGCAAAGGGGCGTGGGGAATGGGATCAGCCTTATTATTTTTGCCGGGATTGTTTCAGGGATCCCATCAGCCATTTCAGGCACATTCAATTTGGTCAATACAGGCGTGATCAATATCTTAATGCTCATTGGTATTGTGTTGATTGTTTTAGCGACTATTTTTGCGATTATCTATGTGGAATTGGCTGAACGCAGGATCCCTATTTCTTATGCGCGTAAAGTGGTGATGCAAAACCAAAACAAGCGCATCATGAATTACATTCCCATTAAATTGAATTTAAGCGGGGTGATCCCCCCTATTTTCGCTTCAGCTTTGCTCGTGTTCCCTTCTACGATTTTACAACAAGCCACAAGCAACAAAACCTTGCAAGCGATTGCGGATTTTTTAAGCCCGCAAGGGTATGCGTATAATATTTTGATGTTCTTGCTCATCATTTTTTTCGCTTACTTTTATTCTTCTATCGTGTTCAATTCTAAGGATATTGCGGATAATTTGAGGCGTAATGGCGGGTATATTCCGGGGCTTAGGCCTGGAGAGGGGACTTCATCGTTTTTAAATTCTGTAGCGAGTAAGCTCACTTTGTGGGGTTCATTGTATTTAGCGCTCATTTCTACCGTGCCTTGGATTTTGGTTAAGGCTATGGGCGTGCCTTTTTACTTTGGAGGCACAGCGGTGCTGATTGTGGTTCAAGTCGCTATTGACACCATGAAAAAGATTGAAGCGCAAATTTATATGAGCAAGTATAAAACTTTAAGCGCGGTAGGCTTTTAATGGCAATCTCTATTAAAAGCCCAAAAGAAATCAAAGCTCTAAGAAAAGCTGGGGAGTTAACCGCTCAAGCGTTAGCCCTTTTAGAGCGAGAAGTAAGGCCTGGGGTTTCACTTTTAGAGTTGGATAAAATGGCTGAAGATTTTATCAAATCCTCGCATGCTAGGCCTGCTTTTAAGGGGCTGTATGGTTTCCCTAACTCTGTGTGCATGTCCTTAAATGAGGTGGTTATTCATGGCATTCCTACGGATTATGTTTTACAAGAAGGGGATATTATAGGCTTGGATTTGGGGGTGGAGGTGGATGGCTATTATGGCGATTCAGCCCTCACGCTTCCCATAGGCGCGATAAGCCCGCAAGATGAAAAATTGCTCGCTTGCTCTAAAGAGAGCTTGATGCATGCCATTAACTCAATTAGAGTGGGCATGCATTTTAAAGAGTTGAGCCAGATTTTAGAGGGTGCTATTGTAGAAAGGGGCTTTGTCCCTTTGAAAGGATTTTGCGGGCATGGCATTGGTAAAAAACCCCATGAAGAGCCAGAAATCCCCAACTACCTAGAAAAAGGCGTCAAAGCTAATAGCGGCCCTAAAATCAAAGAGGGCATGGTATTTTGCTTAGAGCCTATGGTGTGTCAAAAACAGGGCGAGCCTAAAATACTAGCGGATAAGTGGAGCGTGGTTTCAGTGGATGGGCTTAACACAAGCCACCATGAGCATACTATCGCCATAGTTGGCAATAAAGCAGTGATTCTTACGGAGCGTTAATGGCAAGAGATGATGTTATAGAAGTGGATGGGAAAGTGATTGAGGCGTTGCCTAACGCCACTTTTAAGGTGGAGTTAGACAATAAGCATGTGGTGTTGTGCCGTATTTCTGGAAAGATGCGCATGCACTATATTAGGATTGCTTTAGGCGATAGGGTCAAGCTAGAGCTTACACCTTATAGCTTAGACAAAGGTCGGATAACTTTTAGATATAAATAATTTAAGGGTTATTTCAATGAAAATATGTTAGTATAAAAGTTTTTAGTAGTGCCTAATTTTTTCAAAGGAGAAAAATCATGAAAGTCAGGCCATCAGTGAAAAAGATGTGCGATAAGTGCAAAATTATTAAAAGAAGGGGCGTTATTAGAGTGATCTGCGCTACCCCCAAACACAAACAAAGACAAGGATAAAGCATGGCAAGGATTGCTGGTGTGGATTTACCAAAAAAGAAGAGAGTAGAGTATGCCCTTACCTATATTTATGGGATTGGGCTTAAGAGTTCCAGAGAGATTTTAGAAGCAGTAGGCATTTCTTTTGACAAACGCGTGCATGAATTGAGCGAAGATGAAGTGTCTAGTATCGCTAAAAAAATCCAGCAAAGCTACTTAGTAGAGGGCGATTTGCGTAAAAAAGTTCAAATGGATATTAAATCTTTAATGGACTTAGGGAATTATCGTGGGATCAGGCACCGTAAGGGTCTTCCTGTGAGAGGCCAAACCACTAAAAATAACGCTAGGACTCGTAAGGGTAAGAAAAAAACCGTGGGTAGCAAGTAGCGGATAAGGAGATGATGATTTAATGGCTAAGAGAAATGTAGTGGCTAAAAAGAAAGTAGTCAAAAAGAACATTGCTAGAGGGGTTGTTTATATTTCAGCGACCTTTAACAACACCAACATCACTATCACTGATGAAATGGGTAATGTGATTTGCTGGAGCACGGCAGGCGGTTTAGGGTTTAAAGGCTCTAAAAAATCCACCCCTTATGCGGCCCAGCAAGCTGTAGAAAGCGCTCTAAGCAAGGCTAAAGAGCATGGCGTTAAAGAAGTGGGCATTAAGGTTCAAGGGCCAGGTAGTGGGCGTGAGACCGCTATTAAGAGCGTGGGCGCGACAGAGGGCGTTAAAGTGCTTTGGATTAAAGACATCACCCCGCTCCCTCATAATGGTTGCAGACCCCCTAAAAGAAGAAGAGTGTAAGGAGACTTTATGGCAAGATATAGAGACGCAGTAGAAAGACTAGAAAGGCGTTTTGGGGTTTCTTTAGCTTTAAAAGGTGAAAGGCGATTGAGCGGGAAGAGCGCGCTAGATAAAAGGGCTTATGGACCAGGCCAGCATGGGCAAAGGCGCGCTAAGACTTCTGATTACGGGTTGCAATTGAAAGAAAAGCAAAAAGCTAAAATGATGTATGGCATTTCTGAAAAGCAATTCAGGAGTATTTTTGTGGAAGCCAATCGCTTGGACGGCAATACGGGTGAAAACCTTATCCGTTTGATTGAAAGAAGATTGGATAATGTTGTCTATCGCATGGGGTTTGCGACCACTAGAAGCTCTGCTAGGCAATTGGTAACGCATGGGCATGTGCTTGTGGATGGTAAGCGTTTGGACATTCCCTCTTATTTCGTGCGTTCAGGGCAAAAAATTGAGATCAAAGAAAAAACCAAGAGCAACCCTCAAGTGGTGCGTGCGATGGAATTGACAGCTCAAACAGGGATTGTGCCATGGATTGATGTGGAAAAAGATAAAAAATACGGCATCTTCACCCGCTACCCTGAAAGAGAAGAAGTGGTTGTCCCTATTGAAGAAAGACTCATTGTAGAATTGTATTCTAAGTAAGGGGTTAGAGCATGAAAGTTATCAAAACAGCACCTTTGATCCCATCAGAAATTAAGGTGTTAGAGAAAGAGGGCAATCGGGTTAAGATTTCTCTGGCTCCATTTGAGTTTGGTTACGCTGTTACGCTCGCTCATCCTATTAGAAGGCTTTTGCTTTTAAGCTCTGTGGGGTATGCTCCTGTGGGTTTAAAGATTGAAGGCGTCCATCATGAGTTTGACTCTTTAAGGGGGGTTACTGAAGATGTGTCGCTTTTTATCATGAATTTAAAGAATATCCGCTTTATAGCTAAGGCGTTAGTGGGGCAGGATAGCTCTTTAGAAAACCAATCGGTTGTGGTGGATTATTCTTTTAAAGGGCCTATGGAGCTTAGGGCTAGGGATTTGAATTCTGAGCATATAGAAATCGTCAATCCGGAAATGCCCCTAGCCACAATCAACGAAGACGCTCAATTGAATTTTTCGCTCATTATCTATAAAGGAATGGGGTATGTCCCAAGCGAAAACACAAGGGAATTGATGCCTGAGGGCTACATGCCACTAGACGGCTCTTTCACGCCGATTAAAAATGTCGTTTATGAGATTGAAAATGTTTTGGTTGAGGGCGATCCCAACTATGAAAAAATCATTTTTGATATTGAAACAGACGGGCAGATTGACCCTTATAAAGCGTTTTTATCAGCGGTGAAAGTGATGAGCAAGCAACTGGGTGTTTTTGGCGAAAGACCTATTGCTAACACGGAGTATTCAGGCGATTACGCTCAAAGAGATGACGCTAAAGACTTGAGCGCTAAGATTGAAAGCATGAATTTGAGTGCTAGGTGTTTTAATTGCTTGGATAAAATCGGCATCAAGTATGTGGGCGAATTGGTTTTGATGAGCGAAGAAGAGCTTAAGGGCGTGAAAAACATGGGTAAAAAATCCTATGATGAAATCGCTGAAAAATTGAATGATTTGGGCTATCCGGTAGGAACAGAATTGAGCCATGAACAAAGAGAGAGTTTAAAGAAAAGATTAGAAAAATTAGAAGATAAAGGAGGTAACGACTGATGAGACACAAACACGGGTACCGCAAGCTTGGGAGAACCAGCTCGCACAGAAAGGCGTTATTAAAGAATTTAGCGATCGCTTTGATTGAGCATAACAAAATTGAAACAGGGATTTATAAAGCTAAGGAGTTGCGCAGTTACATTGAGAAATTAACGACAGCGGCTCGTGTGGGCGATTTTAACGCGCACCGCCATGTTTTTGCGTATTTGCAAAACAAAGAAGCCACCCACAAGCTTGTAACTGAAATCGCGCCCAAATACGCGCAAAGGAATGGCGGATACACCAGGATCCAACGCACCACTTTTAGAAGAGGGGACGCTTCCACTCTAGCCACCATTGAATTTGTATGAAATTTGATGAACTGCTAGCCAAGATTTAGTCTTGGTTGGTGGTTATCGCTTTGATTTTATCCTTTTAAAAGAAGCACTCAAAAGCTTTGGCTTTGTTTTATTGATCATGAAATTTAAAAAATCTAAAAAGCATTTTCTGTGATCAAAATGTAAAAGAGCTTGGCGTTAGTTAAGTGATAATCTCCAAACTGCAAAATAAAGTAACTAAAAACCCAATTTTAAAAAATCAAAATAAACTCAAAACTCGCACTGGCTTTTATCCCACCCTTTAATGACCCTGTTGTATTCTTGAATCGCCTAAACTTCATCGTTCAAATAGATTTTTCTGTCTTTAATTGAGCGGTATTCCTTACATTTTTATTAAGGCTTCTAATTGGTTTGATGATTTTAAGAAATCCAACTGCTGGAGATTGAGCTAGATGGATTCAAGCGTATTTTGAGACACGCTAGATATTGGCTATTCGTTTATGATAAACTACTTTGGATTTTAGCCGATATGGGTAGTGGGTTGATTTGTTCGCTTTGTAGTGGTTTTATAAAAAAGATACAAGACACAAACTCCTATCTTGTGAAAGCCACACAATGCACATTAAAAACACTAAACCTACCACCACCACGCAAAGCGGGACTGAATCAATCTTTCTCTACTTGCTAACTCAAATGCTCCTTAACTTGACACAACATGCAGACATTAAAGGCTTATCCAATAAAACCCGCTCATGAGAATTTTTGATACACCAACACCACCGATTTAGGTGTAGAGCTAAGGCTAAAAAAATGATCTGTAGCTTCATTGAGCGATCCAGAAAAGAGCGTTTTTAAACGCAAGTTTTTTAAGGGGTATTTGAGGTTTTTAGAAGTGAATTGGGCTTTAAGATCCAAGCTAAAAAGCGAGATTTGCTCCCCTTTAAAACTAGGCAAAGTAAAAGGGGTTTCTAACACCCTAAAAAGACCATAATCGCTTATGGCTTAGTATGTAAAAAATTAGCCTTTTTGCTATCAAAATACCTGCGATTTTAAGCCGCTATCAACCACACTACAAGGCTACTTTTGTATTGTTGTTAGGCTTATGGCGGTAATTTCTACGCTAACACCTGACTACGCTACACATTTGGTGAATGGTATGCCTAGAATCGGAAAGCCCAATACAACAAGAACAGTGCCTTTCACATATTTAGAAAAATACACCCAATAATAAGGCACACACAATAAAGCTTGATGATTGTTAGTCTGTGATCTTTAATTTTTTGACACAACAAAGCCTAAAAGCCTTTAAAAAATCATTCCTCCTACAAACCCCTTAATTTTTTCTAGCATGGCGTTTTCATTGTTTAAATTTTCTTCTATGATTTTGACTAACGCTGAGCCACAAATCACGCCATCAGCACCCATTTCTTTAGCGTTTGTGATGTGTTCTTTTTGAGAAATGCCAAAGCCCAGTAAGGCTGGGGTAGGGCTAAAGGTTTTTAAGGTTTTAATAATAGCGCTCGCGTCATTTTCTAAAATACGGCTCGCCCCTGTAACCCCACTCCTGGCTAAAGTGTAGATATAGCCTTGCGAATGCGTAGCGACTTGTTCTAAATCTTTACTGCTCGCATTGGGGCTAGCGATAAAGATCTGCTTGATTTGGTGTTTTTGAGCGGATTTAATGACTAATTCTTTTTCTATTAGGGGCATGTCCGCTATTAAAACGCTATCTATACCGCATTCTTTAGCTTGAGCGTAAAAGCCATCAACGCCATAAGAAAAAATTAAATTCGCATACGCTAAAAGCCCTATGGGAATATTGTGGTTGTAGTCTCTAATCTTTTTTAAAAGCTGGAAATTTTTAGCCATGCTAGCGTGTTTTAACGCCCTTAAATGGCTCGCTTGTATGGTAATGCCATCCGCTACGGGATCTGAGAAAGCAAACCCTAATTCTAAAGCGCTCACCCCGCTAGTAATTAGGGTTTTAATGATTTTAAAACTCAATTCATAATTAGGATCGCCCAAGGTTACAAACGGGATAAACGCCATTTTTTCGTGTTTTTTTAAAGTTTCAAACATGTTTTGGTACCTCATTTTAAACCTCCTTTTAAAGCGTTATAAACGGTGCTTAAATCCTTATCCCCCCGACCGCTTAAATTCACTACAATAATGCTTTCTTCTTCGCATTTTTGAGCGAGTTTTAAGGCATACGCTAAGGCATGCGAACTCTCTAATGCCGGGATAATGCCTTCTTTTTGGCACAACAAGCTGAAGGCTTCTAGCGCTTCAGCATCGCTTGCGCTTTCATAAACCGCACGCCCACTCTCTTTTAAATAGCTGTGTTCTGGCCCCACCCCTGGATAATCAAGCCCAGCACTAATGCTATGGCTTTCTGCAATCTGGCCTTCATCATCTTGTAAAAGATAGGTTTTATTCCCATGCAAAATCCCCACACGCCCTTTATTCAAAGTCGCCCCATGCTTATTGGTTTCTAGCCCTAAACCGGCTGGCTCTACGCCTATGAGTTTGACCTCTTGATCGTTTAAAAACGCGCTGAATATCCCTATAGCGTTAGACCCCCCTCCAACGCATGCGATCACATAATCAGGCAAGCGGTTTTCTTTTTCTAAAATTTGGCTTTTAACCTCATCGCCTATCATTTTTTGAAAGGTTTTGACCATTGTGGGGTAAGGGTGCGGCCCGGCGGCTGTGCCTAGCAAATAATGCGTGTCCTTGTAACTGCTCGCCCAATCTCTTAAGGCCTCATTCACGGCGTCTTTAAGCGTCGCGCTCCCTGAATTGACTTCTCTCACTTCAGCACCCAATAAGCGCATTCTAAAAACATTCATTTCCTGGCGCTTGATGTCTTTGCCTCCCATAAAAATCACGCATTTTAAATCCAATAACGCGCAAGCGATAGCCGTTGCAACGCCATGCTGCCCAGCGCCCGTTTCAGCAATAATCCTTGTTTTACCCATTTTTTTCGCTAAAAGGGCTTGCCCTAAAGCCTGATTAGTCTTATGCGCCCCGCCGTGGATTAAATCCTCTCGTTTTAAATAAAGCTTGACTTTAGGGTTAGAAACGATGTTTTGACACAAGGTTAAAGGGCTAGGACGGCCCACAAAATCTTTTAAAAGACGAAAATACTCTTTTTGAAATCCCTCATCTTTCAAACACGCATCAAATGCCTGTTCTAATTCTCTTAATGCAGGCACTAACAACTCTGACACAAAACTCCCTCCAAACTCCCCAAAATACGCTTTTTGATTCATCTTAATACTCTCTTAAAATTCGGGCTAAGCGCTTGATTTTATCCTTATTTTTAATCCCGGGGCTTATTTCTAAACCTGAATTGAAATCCAAACCCAACGCTTTAATTTTCAAGGCTTTTTGAATATTATCCAAATTAAGCCCACCAGCTAGCATGAAAGGCGTTTTGACATTTTCTAAAATACCCCAATCAAAACTCACGCCATTGCCTCCCATTTTATCCCCTTTAGTGTCGTATAAGATTAGAGAGGCCTCTTGAATTTTAGGTGCTAAATCTTTAGCGCTCATCACGCTTATTACTTGCCAGATCGTGCAAGTTTTAGGGAGCGCTTTTTTTAATTGAGCGATTTTTTTAGGCGAATAGCCATAAAGCTGCACCGCTTTTAAATCAAGCTTTTTAGCGATTTTTGCGATTTTTTTAATTTTATCTTTCACAAACACGCCCACAAAATCCAGTTTTTTAACCGCTTTTGTGATTTTTAAGGCTTCTTTAGGCTTGATGTATCTGGGCGAAGATTTTTCAAAAATCAAACCCCCATAAATGAAATGGTTTTTATAAACGGCTTTAGCATCTTTAATCCTTGTAAGCCCGCACACTTTATTTTCGCCTAAAATCAATTTAGCGCACGCTTTTTTCAAATCCTTTTCTTTCATTAAAGAGCTGCCCACTAAAAAGCCATTCACATAAGGGGCTAGGGCTTTGATTTGCGCATGCGAATAAATACCGGACTCACTGATAATGAGCGCGTCTTTAGGCAAAAGGGGGCGTAATTTGAGCGTGTGAAAAATATCGGTTTTTAAGGTGTGTAAATCCCTGTTATTGATGCCTATAATGTCGTATTGGAGTTTGAGCAAGCGCTTGATTTCTTGCTGGTTGGAAACTTCAGTTAAAACGCTCATGTTTAAGGATTTGGCGAGGTTGAAAAGCTCTAAATAATTTTTATCATCTAACACGCTTAACATTAAAAGCACCGCATTAGCTCCCATAACCCTAGCGAGTTTGATCTGAAAAGCGTCAATGATAAAATCTTTACACAAAATGGGCTTGGTGGAATGCTGCGAGACAATTTTAATGTTTTCATAAGAGCCTAAAAAATATTTAGAATCAGCTAAAACTGAAACGCAGGAGGCAAATTTTTCATAAGTCTTGGTTATTTCCAACAGATCAAAATCTTTTCTTATTAAACCTTTAGAGGGCGATGCTTTTTTGCATTCTAAAATAAAACTTGTCTTTTTTTCTAATAACGCTTTTTTAAAATCCCTATCGCTTGGGGTTATGTTTGCGGGCAAGGTGTGATTTTTTTTGAGTGCAGAAACTTCTAAGAGTTTGTCTTTAAGGATGTTTTCTAACACGCTAGGCATGGCTTAATCTTATGATTTTTTGCAAATGCGTATAAGGTGCTTTGGTTTTTAAATGCTCTAAAGTCATGTTCACGCCCTCTTTTAAATCTTTAGCCTTATGGCTTAAATACAACAAACTCGCCACATTCGCCACAACCACCATCGTGTGCGAATTTTTGCCTTTATTTTCTAAAATATCTAAACACGCTTGAACGCTTTCTTTGGCGTTTTTAATCTGCAATTCTTTCAAATCATAGGGGGGTAAATCAAAATCTTTAGCGCTCAAGTCATACTCTAAAATTTCGTTATTTTTCAATTCACACGCATGCGTAATGTCATGCAACACGATTTCATCCGTCCCCCCTCCATTAATTACCATCGCCCTTTTAACGCCTAAAGCCTTCAAGGCTAGCACCATGGTCTTACACAAGGATTTGTCATACACGCCTAAAAGCTGGATTTTTGGCCTTAAGGGGTTGATTAAAGGCCCTAAGCAATTGAAAATCGTTTTAGTGAAAAGCTCTTTTCTTAAAGGGGCGGATTTTTTAAAACTTTGATGGTATAAGGGTGCGAATAAAAACCCAAAATGCGTTTGTTTGAAACAATTTTCTAACTGCGTGGGATTCATTTCAATATTCACGCCTAAATTTTCCAACAAATCCGCGCTCCCGCTATGACTGGACACGCTCCTTGATCCGTGTTTGGCCATAGATAACCCCATAGAGCTGGCAATGAGCGCGGCAATCGTGCTGATGTTGATCGTTTTTAGCCCATCGCCCCCTGTGCCGCAATTATCTATTAAATCCAAGCCGCTGTTAAAAGGCTTAGGGGCATGCTCTAAAAGCGTGGTTGCAGCAACGCTAATTTCCTTAAAGCTCTCGCCCTTGATTTTTAAAGCGCATAAAATGGCCCCAAGTTGCGCTGGGCTTACTTTTTCGTTAACAATAAGAGTGAATAACTTTTTGACTTCTTTATCGTTTAAATCTTTTTGATGGTACAGAGCGTTTAAAATCTCTTTCATGATAACCCTTCTAAAAACCCCACGCTTTGCTCTAACAATACTCTCCCTTGTAAAGTCATGATGCTTTCAGGGTGGAATTGATAGGCTAAGATTTTATCTTCTTCATTGATAATGGCCATAGGGATATTGTCATGCTCAGCGATCACTTCTAAATTTTTAGGCAACCCGCTCGCCATTAAAGAATGGTAACGCCCCACCACCATGCTTTCCCCTAAACCTTTAAAAACGGCATGCTTTTTGAGCGCGATAGTCGTTGCTTTGCCATGCACGATTTCTTTGCTCCTTATGATTTTAGCCCCATAGCTTTGCGCTAAAGCCTGTAAGCCTAAACAAACCCCTAAAATGGGGAATTTCTTTTTAGCCATTTTAATGATTTTTAAAAGGTTGCCTGAATTACTAGGATTACCAGGCCCGGGTGAAATGAACAATAAAGGGGTTTTTGGTTCTTCATTCATTAAGCCCATGAGATAACTCGGATCAATATCGTTTTGATAAACGGCCACTTCATAACCCAAACACTCTAATTCATACACCAAATTATAAGAGAAAGAATCAAAATTGTCTATAAAAAAGATTTTCATAAGCTTGTTTTCCTGATCGCATCAATAAGGGCTTGCGCTTTGGCTCTTGTTTCATTCGCTTCATTTTGCGGCACGCTGTCTAACACGATACCGGCTCCTGCTTGGATCACTGCTCTATTGTTTTTGACAAAACATGAACGGATAGTGATGCAAGAATCCATAGAACCCTCGCTATTTAAATACCCCACGCTCCCCCCATAAGAGCCTCTCCTTTGCTTTTCTAGTTGGTAAATGAGCTTGATCGCAGAGATTTTAGGCGCTCCGCTGAGCGTGCCGGCGTTCATAAAACTCCTGTAAGCATGCAAACTATCGCACCCTTTTTTCAATTTCCCCACAACCCTTGAGACTAAATGCATGACATTGGAATATTTATCCACTTTTAAAAGCTTGTCGCAATAGCGTTTTTTTGAAACCCTGGCCATGTCGTTTCTGGCTAAATCCACTAGCATGATGTGTTCAGCCCTTTCTTTATAGTCGTGTTGCAAATCAAATTCCATTTTACTATCTAAATCGTAATCAATATTCCCTTGCTTGTCCTTACCCCTTAAACGAGTGCCAGCAATGGGATAAATTTCAGCCGTATTCATTAGGGCGTTGTATTTTAAAGCGCTCTCAGGACTTGCCCCAAAAAGGATAAAATCGCTGTCTTTGATATAGAACATATAAGGGCTAGGGTTAGTTAGTTTTAAATGATAATACGCGCTCAAACCCTCCAAGCACTCCATATAAAAGCTGCGCGACAACACCGCTTGAAAGATCTCGCCCTTTTTGATTTCTTCTTGTAAGGATAGCACCTTTTTTTCAAACTCGCTATCATCGCAATTAACGCTAACTTCCGCACTTTGCTTAGCTTTTTTAGGGATAAAATCGCTTTTAATGTTTTTAGCCAACTTTTTTAAATCTTGTAACTCTTTAGCTATCTCTGTTTTAAAGCGCTCATCAAAACACGCCCCCAAGATTTCAGCACTTTTTTCTTTATGGTCTATGATGATCAAATTTTGTGCGACATAAAAAATAAAGTCATGCGCGGTGTTGTCTTGTGCTTTTAAGTTGGGCAAATCTTCAAAAAAATTGAGCATTTCAAAAGAAAAAACGCCCGCGCTTAAAAGCGTAAAGGGGTGCTTGGGTTTTGTTTTAACGCTTTTAAAAAGCCCCCTTAAAGCGTCAAAAGGGCTAGGTTCAAAGAGTTTTAAAAACTCATCTTGCGTTTTTTTATGTTTGGTGTAGGTTAAGGTTAGGGCGTTGTCTTGTATAGGCGTTTTAAAAAACGCACTCAATGTTTGCAAAAACGCCCCGCCATTAGGCGTTAGGCTAGTGATGGTTACGATATTGTGGTTGCAAATTAGCTTCAAACAGGCTTTAGCCATTAATAGGGATTTGGTGTGCGCTTTGCTCTCAATCTCAGCGCTTTCAAAAAGCAAGGTGTGCTCGCACTCTAATTTTTCATAAAGAGCTAGGGGGTAAGGAATGTAAGGGGCTTTTTCTATAAGACTAACCATCAATTTCTTCACGCTAAAAATAAACTCGTATTTTACAAGAAATAGATAAATGGGCAATAAATTAATATCCCTATTAGAGTTTGCAAGGGCTAATCTAACTTAAACTCAAATTGGATTTCTCAAGGCTCAATTTATGAGGAAATTAGAAATTTTAATTAAGAATGCGAAAAACCACTTCAATCAGATTCAACTTTTGAGCGTTGTTAAGGTTGCTTGTGTGGCACTTGTTGTCGTTATCTTTCTTGTGTGTGGCAAGAAAGATTGGGTGCGATAAATTCAAGGATAGTTTCACCCTCTTTTTTAATGTCAATCAAACTCATGTCGTTTGAGCCATTAGGCGGGGTGATGCCTAAAAATTGTTCGTTGAAAGGCCGCCATCTGGCAATAGAAGCGCTGAGTTCGTTAGGATAAAACCCGATAGATTGGTTGTCAAATAAAGCGTTCACATGCAAAGGGCCTGAAGCGTTCCCGATATAGACGCTTAAATTCGCACACAATTTGGCTAAATCCACTAAACTATGGCTCGTATCATAGAGATGAGCGAAAGGGACTTTTTTAAGGAGTTCTTCTGTGGCTTTTCTCTCGCCTGGCCCGCAAATAAGAATGATCTCACAACTCAAATTTTTGTGTAAAAAATCAATCAACTTAATGAAATGCGAAGCAGGCAATACGGGCGAACTGCCTCCGCTATGCATATGCACGCCAATCCACAATAGATCAACATTGGCGTTGAGTTTTGAAGCGATGATGGATCGCTCTTTGGATTTGTCTTTAAGCTTCCATGCGATTTTTTTAAGTTGGGCGTTAGGGAGGTTGTGATCTTTACAAAACGCATGGATTAAGTCCAAATTGTATTCGTATTCGGTTTTCAAGCATAACGATCGGCTTTGACGCACGCTCTTTTGATACAGCCAAGAATAGATTTTGGTCTTTGGGGCTAGGATATAAGGAATAAATTTTCTCAAACTAAAAGCGAGTCTGGCGTTTTTAAAATTAGAAAATAAAAAGATAAGAGCGTCAATGGATTTGTTTTTGAGAGTGGTGCTCAAATGGTTGTCTTCTATAATGACTTCATCAATGAAAGGGAATTCTAAAGCGATTGGGGTGGTATAGCTAGGCACAACCACGCCCAAATACACTTCCTTGCCTTTTTCTAAAAAAGCATGCTTGAGAGCGATTAAAGCGGGTATGGCTAAAATAAAATCGCCTAACTTGTCGTTACGGATCACAAAAACTTTTTGAGAGTTTTCTTTATCTTTGCATTTTAAATCTTCAAACCCTACAAAATCCATGACTCCGCCTAAGAGATCAAATTTTTTGTCATGTTAGCAAAAATCGTTCTTATGCGATGGATAAATTTTATTTTTTATTTTGCCATGCTTTTATAGGCCCATCTTCCCATGTGCCATAGAGAGAATTAGGTAAAATGATCCATTCTGTGCCGAATTTTTGAGCGTTTTGCAAGACTTTGGCTTGTTGTTCTTGGCTGTTTTTAGCGTCTTTAGCAAAAAGCGCGTCAAAATCATGCAAAGTGTCGCCCACTTGTAAAACAATCTCATAATCCTTAGCGACTAACTCCCGCCTAACGGCTTTAGGCTTGCCTTTTTCCTTTAATAAAACAGATTCTTCACTCACTTGGGGGAGCTTGAAACTTTTGAGCGTTTTTAAAGTGAATGCCTTATTTTTTTGCGTGCGGTTAGAAATGTAAAAAATCTTAACGCCCTTAGAATTAGCGTATTCTAAAAAGTCTAGCGCTCCAGGAATGAGCGAAAGAGAGCCTTCTTTTTCAAATTTATCCCAAGTTTCTGGGGTGTACTTAATGCAATTTTTGACTAAATAGCCCGCATAATCAAAAGTGTTCAAAACGGTTTCATCTAAATCCAAGATGACGGCTGGCTTTTTGTCTTTAACGAGCTTGAGATTATTGTCTAGGGCCATTTTTGCCATTTTGTAACTTTGCAATTGCAAGGCTCTAATCTCAGCGCTTTGCTGATGATACTTAACGCTTCTTGTTATCGGCGAAACGCACTCTTTAGCGTCTAACACACTCATCAAACTCAATCCTAATAAAACCGATGCAAGGGTCTTTTCTATCATAACAACACCTACCTAATGGGGATTTTTTGTATTATACCTTAAAACAGACGATTAGGAGTATTTTACCATTAACCAATTTGTTGTATAGTTGGCGTTTTTAATTCAAAATGAAGCGAGGAAACAATGAAAAAAGCGTTAATGTTCACCCTTTTGGGCGTTAGTCTGGCGTTTGCAAAACCTTATACGATTGATAAAGCAAACTCTAGCGTGTGGTTTGAGGTTAAGCACTTCACGTTCAATGAAACAAGAGGCGCGTTTGATAATTTTGATGGCAAAATTGATCTAGAGCCTAACACTAAAGTGCTCAGCGTTTTTGAAGGCAATATTGATGTAAAAAGCGTCAATACTAGGGACAGAAAAAGAGATAACCACCTAAAAACAGCGGATTTTTTTGATGTGGTGAAATACCCCAAAGGGAGCTTTAAAATGACCAAATACGAAGATGGTAAAATCTATGGGGATTTGACTCTTCGTGGCGTCACTAAGCCTGTCGTATTGGAAGCCAAGATCCAAGCCCCTTTACAAAACCCCATGAATAAAAAAGAATTCATGGTGTTACAAGCTGAAGGCAAAATCAACCGCAAGGATTTTGGTATCGGTAAAACTTTTAGCGATGCTGTCGTTGGAGATGAGGTAAAGATTGAGATCAAACTAGAAGCTTACGCTCAATAATCGTTTTGCAAGAGATAGATATTTTCGTCTCTTGCATTTTTCTAACGGCACAAAAACCTTTATTCAACTTTGATACGCCATATCCCAAAACAGGTATTCGTATTCGCTTGTAGTGATAAAAATCTCCTTTAATTTTTCAATTTCTTGTTTTGAAGAAGCGAGGGTGAGGGAATCAAGCAAATTAATATTCCAATTTACGCACGTTTGAAATTCTTTGGAACTATAGCCCTTAATCCAATGCCCATAAAAGGCATGCTCTAAAGCGTTTGGGATTTGGCTTAAATTTTGCACGATCACTAAATAGCTCCAAGCGCAAGCCAGAACAGCCGCCGTAACTTCCTTGATAGAACCCTTAAACCCTTCAGCGAGCATGTAGCTTGTATAAGACTTATTCGCTAGAGTGGGGCGCGCGTTTTGCAATTCTTTTTGAGTGATTTGAAGTTCTCTAATGTAATGGTTATGGATACTCATCTCGTTATTCAAAATGTCTTGTATAGCGTTAGAAAACTCCCTCATCACCGCTTCATCACAAGCCTTAATTACGCCTAAAGCAAACACCTTAGCGTATTCTAAAAGGAACAAATAATCCTGAATGATATAAAAACGAAATTTATCTCTTTCTAAAGTCCCACGCCCTATGCCTTGAACGAACGGATGGGAAATACAATCCCCCCAAATAGATTGTGCATTTTTATACAGATATTGTGAAACTTGCATTTTTACACTCCTAAAACCAATTCAATACGCATTCTAACACGAAAGCCCGCAACATGGTATAAAAATTTGTTTTTAAAAGATTTGTGAGTGGAATCTTGCTTTCAAAAATTGAACGCTGTATTAAAATATCTGTGATTTTGAATAGCGATTAATGATATTATGGGGCTTGTATTGCCTTTATGTTGTTTAAGATTGGCTATCCTTTGTAATCATACAAAGGTTAATTCCATCTCGCTCTGTAGGTTTTTATTTTTAGAAGTTTTTATTATGGGAACTTGCAGTATGGCACTTACAAGATAGGAGTCAATCTTAGATGCATGGTTTCAAACCTATTACAGAGCGAGATGGAATTAACCCTACCATTTATGATTGGTTTAATCTCTGTATAAAGTCATATCGGCCAAAACTCAAAATAGTTTAGCATAAAAATAAAAAAGCGTCTAATATATTCAAAATAGGCGTTCAATTTTTAAGCGGTTGGTGTAAAAACGCAATTAAAGGCTTTGATGCTTGAAACTTAACGCTCTGAAACGCTTGAAAAATGCTAAAAACCAATTATTTACTTTAATCCTTTAATTTGTGAATAAACAAAACATCTACTTATCTTTCTTGTGATCTTTTGCTGATCTGTAACAACGCTTTTAATAGGGTTGTGGTATAAATATTCTTATCAAGGTGTGTCAAACATGCCTGAATCTCCATTTTATGAAAGGATTTGTTATGAGTGGATTAAAAGCATTTAGTTGTGTAGTGGTTTTGTGCGGTGCAATGGCTAATACGGCTGTAGCTAGTCCTAAAATAGAGGCAAGGGGTGAATTAGGCAGATTTTTAGGAGGAGCTGTTGGGGGTGCAGTGGGTGGTGCAATGGGAGTAGCTGTCGGAGGTGCAGTGGGTGGAGCCGTTCTTGGTCCTGCTGGTAGCACTTGGGGTGGTCGCATTGGTGGAGCTTTTGGTGGTGGAGTAGGGAGAGAATTTGGTCGTGAAATAGGCGATAGGGTAGAAGATTATATCCGTGGCGTTGATAGAGAACCACAAACCCCAAGAGAACCCACCTATGATCGTCATTTTGTGTATGATAGGTAGTTTTGGGTGAGGAAGGAGTAAGCATGAATATCAAAGAGCGTTTGAGCATCTCCGAATATCGATGGGCAGTGGCTCTAGTCTATACGATATGTATCTCCATAAACGCTAGGATTTTTTATGACATAGATGGTTCAGCTAGCGATTCGATTTTTGACCCTAAAAATAGCTATTATATGTGGCTAGTGGGTCTAATAGCGGCTTTATTATCTAATCTCTTGTTTGACCCTCGAGATAGGTCGGCAGGTTATTTCATTGTTGAAACTTGGCAAGGGTTCCCCAAGTTTTTGAAGGCTATTTTTAAGGCTAGGTTTTTTAGGTTTTTTGGCGCGTTTTATAACGCTGTGTTAGGAGCAAGACTAAGGGATTTTTATTTGATGCTTTTAACGATGCCCTTTATTGCCGCTATCCATGAGGTTTCGGCGTATTGCGGGCATCCTAGCAACTTCCTTGTAGAGGGTTTGGTCATTCTTGGCTTTCTTGTGTGTTTTGGGATTTGTTCTAGGCTTTGCGCTAAATTAGGGTGGTGATTCAACTCAAATGGCATTAAATGGAGGGGGGAGTAAAAAAATTAAAGAAACTTTAAAGCGCATTCTCACTGATTTGTGTTACAATAAGGAGCATTTAAGGGGTGCTTTTTAAAACGCTCAAGTTTTTAAAAGGCTGAGATCAAACCCGTAGAACTTGTCAAGGTAATTCTTGCGTAAGGAAATAGCATGTTAATAACCACCCAACTATCCAAACGATTTTACGCCACACTCATTCTCGCTTGCGTGTTTTTAACCATCACTAACATCCTTGTCAAAGGCTCGTTTATCAACCTACTAGCAGGGCTTAGTGGGGTTTTGTATGCGTTTTTTGCCGGAGAAAGGCAAACGATTTGCTTTATATTTGGTCTTATTTATAATTTGAGTTACGCTTATGTCGCTTATCAGTGGAAATTAAACGCTGATGTGATTTTATGCCTTTTTTTGTATATGCCGGTAACGATTTATGGGCTGTTCGCATGGAAAAAGACAGAGCAGCATGAGGGCGTTATCAAGGCTCAAAAACTTCCCAAAAATTGGCGTTTTATACTCATTTTAGGCATAGGGGTTTTAACTTATGTGAGCGCTTTGTTTTTTAAAGAGATTAAAACGAATTTTTTATGGGCAGAGAGTTTTAATTTCGTCATCTTTATCATCGCTTTTATTTTACAGGTTTTGCGCTATATAGAAAATTATGCGCTAGTAACTTTGGGGAATATCGTGTCCATTATCGTGTGGTTTTGTATTTTTCAAATTTCAACAGAGAGTTTGGTGCAACTCTTCACAACGATCCTATACCTTTTTATTGGCTTGTATTATTTTAACCGCTGGAATCAGTCATGCAAGCAGTGATTTTAGCGAATGGGGAGTTTCCTAAATCCCAAAAATGCTTAGACCTTTTACAAAACGCTCCCTTTTTAATCGCATGCGATGGGGCTGTTATATCATTGCATGCGCTTCAATTCAAACCCAGCGTTGTTATAGGCGATCTAGATAGCATTGATTCGCATTTGAAAGCCTTGTATAACCCTATACGCGTGAGCGAACAAGACAGCAACGATTTGTCCAAAGCCTTTTTTTATGCTTTGAATAAAGGCTGTGATGACTTTATTTTTTTAGGGTTGAATGGCAAGCGAGAAGATCACGCCCTAGCGAACACTTTTTTGTTGTTGGAGTATTTTAAATTTTGCCAAAAAATCCAAGCCATAAGCGACTATGGTCTTTTTAGGGTGTTAGAAACCCCTTTTACCTTGCCCAGTTTTAAAGGGGAGCAAATCTCGCTTTTTAGCCTAGATCTTAAAGCCCAATTCACTTCCAAAAACCTCAAATACCCCTTAAAAAACTTGCGTTTAAAAACGCTCTTTTCTGGTTCGCTCAATGAAGCTACAGATAGTTTTTTTAGCCTTAGCTCTACACCTAAATCGGTAGTGCTGGTGTATCAAAAATTCTTATGAGTGGGTTTAATTCTTATAAGTCTTTACGCCTACAACCACTGCCACTGTAATAAAAATTACGATAAGCAAAACAATGGAGACCGTATATTCTTTTGAGTTAGTTTTATTGAAATTTTGATTGCTGTTTGCAATATCTTTTACAAAACGATAGAGAGAGTGTAATAAAATGAGAGTGAAAAACGATGCGAACATGAATAAGCATAAGGCAATTAAACCATCTAGCCCTTTCTTATCAAAAATAGCCAAATTAATTTTAAGCCCACTATCAAACGCCATAAAGATAGCAGCAAAGATCCCAAGAATAGCAACAAAATCTCTTTTTGTGTTGTCAATTTACCCCCTTTATGGTGCTGGTTTGGTTTGTTATGCTATTAATTTCTTCTTTAAGGCTTTTAGGCTTTGTTGCGTCAAAAAATTAAAGATCACAGCTTAACAACCATCAGGCTTTTTATTGCATGCGCATTATTATGGCGTTAGCGCAGAAAATACCGCCATAAGCCTGACAACAATATAAAAGTAGCCTTGCAGTGTGGTTGATAGCGGCTTAAAATCGCAGAACTATTGACTGTTTAGCCCTTTTCATCTTCGGGTTCTATATCTATTGTGTCATTGTCATTAGGTAATTGTCGCATGTTTTCCAACCGGTGTTCCAATTCTCTCAATCTTTCTATAGCTTGCTTTTCTTCTTCTCGAGCTTGCTTTTCTTCTTCCATAGCTTGAATTTCTTTATCTCGAGCTTTAATAATTGTTTTTTGGGCATGAATTCTCTTATCTTTTGCATTATTTATCTTATCTTTTACATGAATCACTGATTTTATTTCTTCTCTTATAATCTCTAAAATAGGTTGCTCATTAGCTCTTTTGCTTGCTTTTGCAAGATCTCCATGTTTGTTTTTCATTTCGTGAGTGAGATGAGAAGCGTTTTTATTTTTGCCATTTGTATTCATAAAAATCCTTTACGATTGATTTAAAACTTTTCATTATAATAGGCTTAGGCTTAGCTTAAATAGTGCAAAAAATTTGAGATCTTATGATTTTATGTGTGGTTTTAAAGCGACTTGTTTAATTGATTTATATTTTTAAGAGTAAGGGATATGAAATGAGATTATCCCAAGCTCTATTTTAAAGTTTTTCTAATAACCCAAGCAACGCCCTTTTATATTCTAACGCTGTTGTTTCATCTTTGCCCTCAAAGCGACTGACTAAATAGGGGGTGGTGTTGCTTGCGCGAATAAGCCCAAAACCATGTTCAAAAACCACCCTCACGCCATCAATGCTGATGATTTCTTTGATTTTGGGGAAATGGCTTGGCGGGTTTTTAAGCGTTTCTTGTAAGTTATGAATGATTTCAAATTTTTCTTCTTCGCTCACGGCGATTTTTTCTTCAGGCGTGGTGTAGGAATAGGGGAGGTTTTTAATAATGTTTTCCAAATCGCTTGGACTTTGTTCAAGCAACAATTCTAAAGCCCTTAAGCATGCGTAAAGAGCGTCATCATAGCCAAAATAGCGCTCTTTAAAAAAGATATGCCCGCTCATTTCAGCCGCAAAATGCGCATGGGTTTCTTTGAGCTTGATTTTTAAATTGCTATGCCCGGTTTTATACATGAGCGTTTTACCAAAAGTATTAATCGTGTTATACATCACTTGAGAGCATTTGACTTCACCGATCACAAAGGGGGTGATGCCTTGAGCATGCAAGCGTTTAGCGAATAAAATCGCTAATTCATCGCCCGCATAGATATGATGAGAGCTTAACATCGCAATCCTATCCGCATCGCCATCAAAAGCAAAGCCTATTAAAATAGCGTTTTCTTGCATGTGTTTTTCTAAATCTTTTAAGTTTTTCGCTTCGCTAGGGTCTGGGTGGTGGTTAGGGAAATTCCCATCAGGATCGCTATAAAGGCTGCTAAAATCAATGTTTAAAGCCTTTAAAATCGGCTCTAATCCTAACGCTCCCACGCCATTACCAAAATCCAGGGCGATTTTGTATTTAAGATTTTTCAAATGCTTAAAATCCTTGATCAAATAGCGCTGATACGCTTCTAGGGCATTGACTTTCTTTGGTGTTTCTTTTAGGGGTTTTATTTCATGCTTGGCGTTTAAAAGCGTGTCTTTTAAAGCCTGAATGTCCTTGCCATAAAACGGGTTTTGGTTGAGCGTGATTTTAAAGCCGTTGTATTCTTTGGGGTTGTGAGAGCCAGTGATCATGATGGAATTAGGGCATTGAATGCCATTGATTTCATTAAAGGTTGCAAAATACGCTACCGGTGTGGGGATTAGCCCTAAATCATACACTTTCAAGCCGCTTGATTGCAGCCCCGCGCTCAAAGCTTCAAACAAAAAACGCCCATGCACCCTTGCGTCATGCCCTACAAACACGCTTTTATCGTATTCTCGCATGATTTTCCCCAACTCCACACCGATACTAAAAGCCGTATTTTCATCTAAAGTGGTGGGGTAAATGCCTCTAATATCGTATTCTCTAAAAATGCTAATGTCCATTCATGACTCCTTGTTTTTGAATAAATTTAAACCCTGTTCGCATAAATTTTGCCATGCGTTTGTTTGATCTTTTTGCTTTAATTGAACGCATTTTTCTAAACTGGCTTTAGATTTTGCTTTTTGATTGGTTAAATCCAATAAGCTGGATTGCAAGTATAAGGCTTTTTGGTGATCTTCTAAAGAAAGCCTGCGGTTTAAAAGCTTGTCTAGCGCCTCTAACGCTTTTAAGTAGTCTTTAGTAACCCTGTAAGCGTCAATAAGGGCGAATTCGCCAAAGGGCGTGTAAGAATAATCCTTATAAGCGTCTTGGAGTTTGAGTAAGCTTGTGGCATAAATTTTAACGCTTTTAGGGTCTTTTTCATTCTCTAATAATTTAAAATAAACCAACGCCATGCGTTTATCGTCTTTGAAATGTTTTTCTAAAAACGCATACAAATTGAGGGCCAATCCTTTTTCATTACTTTGCATGTAATCTGAAAATAAAACAAAAGCAATATCATAAAATTCTTTTTTGTTTAAACTTTGAGCGAGAATCAAGGCGTCTTTAGAAGCCAGAGTGGAATTTTTAAAATCCCCTAAGCGGTAGTAATTACGCCCCAAACGATAAAGCCATATTAATTTCTCGCTAGGGGTTTTAGCTGTTTTTAAAGCGTTTAGGGCAATAATTTGCGCTTTTTCTTTGAGCGATGCGAAATACAAGCAATCAAAGGCTTGGATTTCTTCTTTGGGGTTAAATTCAAAGGCGGTGATTTGGGATAAGTATTTTAAGGCTTCTTCGCAACGATTGTTCTCTAATGGGGTTTTAGCAAGGACATTGAGCGTTTTTTGGATCAAAGGAGAATCTTTAGGCAAATTTTTTTGCATGCTTAACACTTCAGCATAACGCTTATTTTCAAACAAGAGTTGGGCTTTCAACTCTAAAGCTTTTTGGGCTTCATTAGAATTAGGGAAATTTTGAATGATTTTATCGTAGTGGGCGATTTTTTCTTGCGTGTTCCCTTCCATGGAAAAAAGGGCTTTTTCATCGCGCGCTCTAACGACAGAGGCTTTATCCAATTCCGCATGGTCTTGCAAATATTGCAGGTTGTAAAGGTGGGCGTTTTTAAAATCCTTGATCCTTGCATACAACGCCCCTAAATCATAGAGCGCTTGCTCTTTAGCTTTCAAGTCATCATCTTGATTGAGGAGCAAGTGAGCGATCTCAATCGCGCTTTCATTCATTTGGTTTTTTTTCAATAACTTGAGCAATTCTAGGGCTAATTCGCTATGCATAGAAATATAATCAGGGTTGGATTGGACCACCTTATCAATAAGATACTTAGCGTTATTAAAGTTTTGATAGTTTATCTCTGCTTCAGCCCAATTAAGGGCGATTTCACTCGCGCTCTCTTTGTCTTTGGCGTTAGAAAAAGCTTCTTTAAAAAGCATGTTAGCGTTGCTCAAATTAGAAGCGTTAGCCGCTTCAATGGCTAAACGCATTTGGGCTAAGGGAGCGTAGCGGGAGTTTTTGTATTCTAAAAGAATGCGTTTGTAATAGCGCATGGCCTGTTTGTAATTGTTGTTTTCATCTAAAGCTTTGGCGACATAGTATAGCGCTTCAGGGATATTGGGATCAGTCGGGTAATTTTTAATCCACTTGGTGCCAATATCTATGAGTAAGGATTTTTTAATGCCTAATTGGCCCAATGCGATAATTTCTAATAAATACAGATCTTTTTTAAACATCGTTTGAGGGTAGTTTTTAAACGCACGGCTGATCGTGCGTAAAGCGTCAAAATAGGCTTGCGAATCCATTTGTTTTTTAGCCTCTAAATAAGCGTTTAAATCATAGCCCTTTGTGGTGAGTAGGGGTTTGTTATTCACATCTAGTTCTTGAATGATAGGGGTTTGAGCGTCTTTAATGATAATGGGGAAATTCAAGCCTTTTTGAGCGTTGTCTTTTTCGCTCAAAAAAGGGATTTTTTGATCATAGCCTATGATTTGCCACATTTTAGCTTTAGCGTCGTTTTCCACAAAAAGGGGAATCGCTTTTTTATAATCCCTATCAAAAGAAAAAAGGGTGAGTCTTCGCATCACTTTGGGTTTGATGTGTAAAATGAATTGTTGCTGGCGCATGGAATAGGTGATATTGAAAAAAGCGTTTTCTAAAGGGGTAAAGCCCTCTTTAGGAATAGAATCTATCACGCATTCTATGGGGCGTTTAGCGTGTATAATGGATAAAGACGCTTCAATCCCGCTTGGCGGTTTTTCATTGGTATAAAAACAAGAAAACGCCTTATTGTGTCGTAAGGTTAAAACCGAAAAATCTTCCCCCCCTTCTTTGCCTTGCGTGAGCGTGAGGCTTAAGGCGTTGAGCGAATGGGAGAGCAAACCCATTAAAAGAAAGATTTTTGACTTAAGCCACAAACTCTAAAAGCCCTCGCATCATAAAAACAGAGAACAAGCACGCTAACGCCATGGCAATAATGACCGCATAAATGGGCATGGTGGCGTTTTGGGTGTAAATATCGTTTTGAGCGTAGCTTTGGGTTTGTAAGGGCTTATTGAAAAACATCGCCACGAGCCAACGGAAATAATAAAACGCAGCCACCGCACTATTAACTAACATCACCACCGCTAAAAGAGTATGATTACTCTCTAACGCGCTTTCAACGGCTAAAAATTTCCCCCAAAACACGCTAAAAGGCGGGATCCCTGCAAGCCCAAAAACAAAAATAGCGCCCAAGATCGCCACTAAGGGGTGGGTTTTGATAAGGCCGTTGAATTTGGAATAAGGGTGATCGTAGCGTTCATCCCATGTTTTTTCCCGGCTTTTTAAGAGCCATAAAAGGCCAAAAGCCCCAATGTAAGTGAAGGCGAACATGAACCAATAAACAAACATCGCTTGTTGGCTGTCTTCAGTGTGGATAAACACGCATGCTAAAGCGAACCCAGAATGCGAAATGGAGCTATAAGCGAGCATTCTTTTGACATCTTCTTGCCATAAAGCAATGAAATTGGGGATGGTGATAGTCATAAGAATCAAAACATAAAAAATGTCTTCTACCCAAGCGGTATGAGTGTCTATAAACGCCCCAAAAAGGCGAGTCGCTACCACAAAGCCAGCGATTTTAGGCACAATGGAAATATAGCTCGCAAAGACCGGGTTATTGCCCTCATACACATCAGGCATCCAGGTATGGAAAGGCACTAAAGAAACCTTAAAGCCAATCGCTCCAATCAAAAAAATAGCACCCATCGCAAAGAGCATGGGGTTTGTAACGCCCTCAGTGTGTAAGTATAGGCTAATGACTTCAAGATTCAAGCTCCCTGTAAGCAAGTAAAAAGCCATCGCGCCCATAGCAAAAAACGCGCTCGCCATCGCCCCCATAGTGAAATACTTGATTCCTGCTTCCAAGCCGTAGCGTTTATCGCTCAACGCCATTAACACGCAAAGGGGTAAGGACGCTGTCTCTAGCCCAATAAGGATTAATAATAAATGGTTGCTTGAAACCATGAACTGAAAGCCAGCAACAATAAACAAGTATAAGGAATAAAATTCAGCGGTTTGAAATTCGTTGAAGCGCTCTTTTGAAAGGGCTAAGAAAATGAGCAAAAAGGCTGAAATCAAGACAATGCTTTGAGAGACTAATGAGAGCGTATCCAAGCTCAAAAACCCAAAAAAGGCGTTTTCTTGCTCTTCTAACCCTAAAACCACCAAAAAATCCAAAACCAAAAAGAGCATGCATAAAAACACATTCAAATTGCGTGAAAACCTGGAAGTGAAAGCGTTGATTAAGAGCGTGAAAATCCCCCCACACACCAACACCAGCATGGGTAAAATGCTCTCAAAATTAAAGCTATCAAAAGAGATGTGGAGATTATCTATTAACATAAGAGACCTCTTTTATCTTAGTGTCCAATGAACCTAAAAAAGGGAGCGAGCGGATTTCTATCACCTCTAAAAGCTGCTTAGAGCCTTGCTCAATCGGTTTTAAAAGGATTTTAGGATAAATCCCTAAAATTAAGATCAAAGCTAAAATCACGCTTAAAACCCCTACCTCACGAGCGTTCAAATCTTCAAACACGCTGATTTGATTGTTCCCGGCTTTCAAATTACCAAAGAAAACATCTTTATATGAAGTGAGCATGTAAACCGCTGACAGGATGATGCTTGTCCCGGCAATGATAGCCAAAAGAGGGTAAGTGGCAAAAAACCCTAACAAGCTTAAAAACTCTCCCACAAAACCAATGCTTAAAGGCATGCCCACATTCGCCATTAGAACGATCATAAAAAAGGCTGCAAAAACAGGAGCGCTTTTAGCGATCGATCCAAAGCGAGCGATTTCTAAACTGCTGGTGCGCTCTTCCAAGATACCAGCGAGCAAAAACAATCCCATGACGATAATACCATGCGCAAACATCATAAACACCGCCCCTGAAACCCCCTCAATATTGAAAGAAAAAACCCCAAGCACCACGACTCCCATGTGCGAGAACGAGCTATAAGCGATGAGGGTTTTTAAATCCTTTTGAGCGTAGGCTAGAAAACCTCCATAAATGATCATGCACAGCGCCACAATGGCTATAGGGGTTAGATAAATCTCTGAAAGTTCAGGAAAAAGCGGGAGCAAGAAGCGTAATAAGGCGTAAGTCCCCATTTTAGAAAGCAAGGCCGAAAGCATGACAGAGCCTAAAGTAGGAGCGTTAGAATACGCATAAGGCAGCCATGTGTGTAAGGGAAAGAGCGGGATTTTAACCGCAATCCCTATTAAGAAAGCCACAAAGAGCCAGGTTTTAATCTCGCTAGAAAAGTTCAATTGATACCAGTCTAAAACATCAAAACTCATCATGCCGTAATTGCTAGCGTAGTAATACCCAATGTATAAAATGCCTAAAAGCATGCACAACGACGCTAAAAAGGTGTAGAGGAAAAACTTCATGCCGGAATAGATTTTGTTATTACGGCCAAAACGACCGATGAGGTATAAAACCGGCAAGAGCGAGATTTCCCAAAAAGCGTAGAAAAAGATCACATTGAGAGAAGAAAACACGCCCATTAAAATCCCCTCTAGCAATAAAAGACAAATCGCAAAGTCTTTACGACGCTCTTTGACATAAATCACGGACAATAACACCACGATAGCGTTTAAGAGCAACAAAAAGAGTGCGATGCCATCAACGCCCACATGGTAATTCACGCCAATTTGATAGATTAATTCCTTTGTTTCTTCAAATTGCATGCCTGCTGTTTGAATATCAAACCCATGCCACAATAACAAGACTAATAACAATTCAATCAAAGCGATGACAATCGCATACGCCCTGCTCGCTTGATCGCTCATAAAGAACGCTAATAGCGCGCTCAGCATGGGGAAAAAGATCACCACACTTAAAAGATGCGCATGTAAAAACTGCATTTCTTATCTCCCAAAAAAAGCTACAAACGCTAATAAGATTAAAACCCCGGCCACCATGAAGCGCAACATGGAGGTTAAATTCCCATCTTGACTGATTCTAAACACACGCCCTATAACAAAAACGCTTCTTCCTATAGTGTCCACTATCGCATCAATGATCCTTAACTCCACGACCTGGTGCAAGAATGAAGCGACAGCGCTAAAAACTTTTGCAATCCCTTGATAGAGTTGCGGGATATAGTATTGGTTGAGCAAGAGCTTGTATAAAAAGCCCCCCTCTTTTTTAGAAGTGATACCATTTTTATATTTAAATATGGCATAGGCGATGCTCAATAACACCGCTATGGTGGTGATACTGATTAAAAGAGCGAGCGGGACGGGATACTCTCCAACGCTAGGGATCACTTGAGAAATGAAATGGAAAAACGGCTCTTCAAAAAACCCGGCAATGACCGCTAAAACCCCTAACGGCAGCATGCTTAAAAGCATGAAATTTTTAGCTTCATGGGGGTGGTTGATCTTGTGCTGTTTGGGCGCAAAAAACACCAGCATGATGAGTCTGAAGCTATAAAAAGCGGTAAAGATCGCCCCAACTAAAAGTATAAACCATAAAATGTGGTGGTGCATCCCAAAAGCCACTTCTAAAATTTTGTCTTTAGAAAAGTATCCTGCAAAAGGGTAAATCCCGCACAAAGCCACTGATCCTATAATCATAAAGATAGCTGTAACCCTCATGGGCTTGTATAAAGCACCCATTTTGGTAATATCCAAATTGTCTTCCATCGCATGCATGACATTGCCTGAGCCTAAGAAAAGGAGCGATTTGAAAAACGCATGCGTGAAGAGGTGGAAAAGCGCAATCGCATAAGCCCCAAGACCGGCCGCTACAAACATATAGCCTAATTGAGAAAGCGTGGAATAAGCCACAATGCGTTTTAAATCCTTATTGACTAAAGCCATGCTCGCTCCAAAAAGAGCCACAAACGCCCCTAAACATGCGATAAAATAGCCCACTTCAAACACCGCGCTATACAAAGGATTGGCTCTAATGACCAGATACACCCCAGCGGTTACCATCGTTGCTGCATGGATGAGAGCGGATACAGGGGTTGGCCCCTCCATAGCGTTGGCTAACCATGTGTGCATAGGGAATTGTGCGCTCTTGCCCATAGCGCCAATGAAAAGAAACACGCTGATGTAAAAGAGCATGGAATAATCGGCGTTATTGAGCATGCTAAAGACTTCTTTATACTGAAGGGTGCCAAAATTCCAAAAGATCAAAATAATCCCCATGAGCATGCCTAAATCCGTGATCCGATTCATCACAAAGGCTTCAATAGAAGCGTTGTTTGCACTTGTTTTATGATACCAAAAGCCAATGAGTAAGTAAGAGCATAGCCCTACCCCTTCCCAACCAATGAAAAGCCCTAAAAAATTATCGCTCAACACCAACACCAGCATGGAAAACACAAAGCCGCTGAGGTAGGAAAAATAGCGGTTAAACCCTGTATCATGCTCCATATAGCCTATGGAATACACATGCACTAAAAAAGAAACTAAAGTGACCACGACAATCATGACCGCATTGATATTATCCAGCATGAGGGAAAAGCCGACTTTAAAATTCCCCACCACGATCCAGTCAAATAAATATTTTTCATAGCTTTGATGATGCCATGCTTGAATGAAAAGAACCACCGCACCAATGAAAGAAACCAGCACGCACAAAGAATTGAAAACGCCCACATGCAACGCTTTAGCTTTAGCCCCAAAAAGCCCCGCATAAACCGCACCGATTAAGGGCAAAAACAACACCACTGACAGCAAAGAAGAATATTGCATGCTTAACCTTTCATAGCGTTTAAAGAATCAATGTCTAAGCTCTTGTATTTTTTAAACCACAAAATCACCAAGCCCAAACCAATAGCCACCTCACTAGCGGCAATAGCGATAATAAAGAGTGCGAACATCTGCCCGTCTAAATTGTGCGTGTATTTGGAGATCGCTATAAAACCGATATTGATCGCATTGAGCATGATTTCTGTAGAAAAAAAGAGCAACAGAATGTTTTTGCGTTTCAGCATGCCCGCTAAACCAATGCAAAAGAGCAACCCTGAAACAATCAAATAGTGGTTTAACCCTATCATAGAGATTCCTTTATAAATTGCGTGTGATTTTTCCCATGGATTTTTTGAATCCCTGTAGCGATGCCTCCAACCATAGCGACTAAAAGCATTAAAGCCGCTGCTTCAAAAGGGATGAGGTAATTAGTGAAAAGCACATAACCAATGGCTTTAATGTTGGGGATTTGTGCATCAATAGCGTTGGAATTGACTTGCTTAGAAAGGTTTTCGCCAATGCTAGGAGCGCTTAAAATCAAGGTGAGCAACAGCGCCACGCCAAATGAAAGCGTGCACAAGATTTTAGGGCTTTGTTTGCGTTCAATGACTTCTGCAGCGGAGTTGAAAAACATCATGCCAAACGCATACATCACAATGACCGCGCCCACATACACCGTGATTTGTACCACGCCCAAAAACTCAGCGTCTAGTAAAAAGAAAAAAGCAGAGATAAAAACCATGCTACTAGCGAGAGCGGTAATGGCATAGAGGATATTCGTGGTGGTGATCACCACTAACGCCATGCTCAAAGTAAGGATCGCAAAGAAATAAAAGGCAATGGTTTCAAACATTTTCATCTCCCTTATGGCTTTCTGGGCTTGTTGGAGACTCTTCTTTGGATTCTTCTTTTGAAGGCTCTTGGACATAATCTAAAGGGGTGGCTTGCATGCGTTCGTTATAATTAGGGCTTACCGCACCAAAGCCTAAAAACTCGGCATGCGAGCAGTTTTTAGCGTCTTGTTCGCTCGTTAGAAACTCGCTTTTAGAGCCGTATTGGGAGCGTTGGGTGCTAGCGTTTTCAAACCGATTCCCCATAACAATCGCTAATTCTGGGCAAACTTCCGCACACAACCCGCAATAAATGCAACGCCCCAAATTGATCGTGTAAGAATCGATCTTTTTGCGGTTGTCTTCGCCTTTATGCGTGATAATCCTTATGCAATTGCTCGTGCAAATCTTTTCGCACAGCCCACAGCCGATACACCTTTCAGAGCCTGAGTCTAAAAGCCGTTGCAGATTATGTACTGCGCGATAGCGTGGGCTTAAAGGGAGTTGCTCCATAGGGTAATGGATGGTTACGCTTGGGCTAAAAAATTCCTTGATCGTAAGCCCTAACCCTTTGAATAGATCCAAACCCAAGCTCGTTTTAACGGTGTCTTTAAATTGCTCGGTCGCGCTATGGACTTCGGCTCGTTTAGGAAGTTGCTTATATTCTTGTTTGGCCATAAAACCTCCTTAAATTAAAATAACAATGCCCGTTAGCACGATGTTCAATAGTGCTAAAGGCAGCATGATTTTCCAACACATGTTCATCAACTGATCGGGCCTTACATGCGGATAAGTCGCTCTAACCCACATGGATAAAAAGACAAAAAAGCCCGCTTTGATTAAAATCGCTATGCCTCCAGGGATAAAGCCCCATGCGTTAAACCCGCCAAAAAACACAATAGAAATCACAAAAGAAAAAGCGAATAAATGCGCGTATTCCGCTAAAAAGAACATGCCCCATTTCAAGCCGCTGTATTCGGTGCAATACCCCGCCACGATCTCGGCTTCATGCTCTAACAAGTCAAAGGGGGTTCGATTCAATTCAGCGTAGCTTGCGATCAAAAACAAAATAAACGCTAGAGGCTGCTTAAACACAAGCCAGTCTAAAAACCCACCGCTTTGGTAATGATTGATTTCCACTAAAGAGAGCGATCCTACCACCATTAAGGGAGCTAGAATGGTTAAAGTGCTGACCACTTCAAAGCTGAGCAGTTGGATCGTCGCTCTCGCTGAGCCAATTAAAGAGTATTTGTTATTAGAAGCAAGCCCGGCTAAAATAGGCGCATAAATCCCTGCCGAACCCACGGCTAAGAAAAATAAAAAGCCAATGTTGATGTCAGAAATAAGGGGCTTGATCTCATAGCCAAACAGAGTGAAATTAGGGAAAAAGGGGATAGGCGCCATGGACACAAACGCGCTCACCATCGCAATAATGGGCGCTAGCGTGAAAATGAATTTGTTCGCGCCTTGGGGGATAATGTCTTCTTTAGTGAAAAGCTTAATGCCGTCTGCTGCGACTTGTAAAAGCCCAAAAGGCCCCACATAACAAGGCCCTAAACGGCGTTGGAAATAGGCTAACACTTTCCTTTCAATATAAGTGGCAAAGCCTCCTAAAGCCGAAAAAACAGCGACTAAAATCAAAATTTTAATCAAAGTTTCAATGATATAAGCGCTCATGCTTGCTCCTTTAAATCCACGCTATCAAACACGCCCTCTCTAAAAAAGTTGGAATGGCTTTTTAAAAGAGGAGGAGAAATGACAAACACCTCTTGATCCAAGCTCTCATCAAGATACAAAACGCCTGTTAATTCCTCTTCTTCTTTAGTTAAAGTGATGCTTTGCCCCACTTCTTTATTCAATTTTTTTAAGAAGGCTTTAGACACATAGACACCGGCTTTTAATTGCAAATTCTCGCTTTTATAGGTAGCGTTATTGAATTGCGTTTCTGGGTATTTTAAATACGCGTTGAAAACGATTTTTTCTTTTAAAGGCTTGATAGGCTCGCATTCTGTGGTTTCGCATTCTTTAGCGCTGTTTTCAAAATGGCTTGTTTCTAATAAATAGCCCCTGTGATTGACCCTGTCATTAGTGAAATAGTTGGTTAGATGATCAAATTCTATGGCTTTAAAGCCCGCTTCTGTAGGGAGTTTGTGGGTGCATTCTGTGAGATTTTCTTCCACAAAGCCAAAGCCTTGCATAATATCGCTCAAGTCATAGCCCTCAAACCTTAAAGCCGGTTTTAAGGGCAACACACGCCCTTCAACATTAATGATCGTGCCTTCTAGCTGGTTGAGACTGGGCAAAATAAAATCCACTTTACTGACAGCGTCTTTCCCAAAAACCCTATCGTCGCTATTGATAGTGAAATCCCCTTGAGCACGAATGCCTACGATTTTTTCATGTTCAAAAATTTCTTCGCTCAATTCGCAAATGGAAGCGATGCCTAAAGCGTTCGCGCTTGGGGGGATAAGAATGAGTTTAACAGCGCTTTTTTGGGCTAACAAACGCAACATTTTAGCGATATTGTGGGCTTGTTTATGGCTATAAATTTCTTCGCCAACCACCAGCAAGGTGTTATTTGATTTTTGTAAAAGAGCGAGAATTTTTTCATAAGTTTCTAAATTGATGCCCGCTTCTTCAAGCAACAAATAAGTGGTTTTGGTAGGGACTTCAATTTTTTCTTCTTTAACCTCTGTCTTGTTTTCTGTTTGATTTTCTTTTGGGGCAGCCACTTCTGTTTTATTCTCTTCTTTGTTTTCTTTTGAAGCAACTGCCTCTTCTTTGTTTTCTTCTTTGTTTTCTCCAATACTGCACCCTTGTTCGGCTTGTTCTAAAGCCTTTTTCCGCTCTTCTTCTAAGGCTTTAAGAGCCACTTCATCCACAATGCTTTGTTTGGAATCTTCTAAGCTTTTTAAAGCCGCGCTTTCAATGTTAAGCATTTTTAAAAGCATGCCTAAAAGGATTTCTTCAGCCCCCACTTCATGGGTGATGCAAAAAGAGCTTCGGCACAAATTCGCTAACGCGTTATCTTTGATAGGGTGCATAGCGATCAAAGAGGCTTTATTGAGTTTGAGGGCGTTATTGATGGCATAGCGCACCAAAGGGTTTTCTGTTTTGATAGAAGAGCCAATCGTAATGACTAAATGAGAAGTTTTAATCTCTTCAACGCTAGGGCGTTTAATTTCGCCCAATACCTTTAAGAATTGCTGAAAATGATACGCTTCTTGATTGTAGATTTTAAAATTAAGCTCTTTCCTCAAACGCTCTATCAAAAACGCTTCTTCATTCGTAATGTCCCCACCTATTCGCACCGCTTCGCATTCTTTGAGGGCGTTTTGCGCTTCTTTAAGATTGGCGCTGCCTTTAGGGCTAGAGCTCACATCAAAAGCAAACCGGCCCGCCCCACAAATAGGATTGTGGTAAAAATCATTAAGCACCCTAAAAATCTTAGATTCTTCGCCTAGAGTATCAAAATGGCGCACATCATAAGAAATCAAACACCCGGCTGAGCAATGCGAACAAGTAGAATGGATCTTTTTTAGTTCCCATGCGTTAGCCGTGTAAGCGAAATCTTTATAGCTCAAAGCGCCCACAGGGCATACCGCAATGCATTCCCCACAATCATAGCAAGGCACGCTACCCACAAAAGAAATAATGCCTTTTTGCTTACGACTCCACACGCTAAAAGCGTCTTTGGACATGCTGTCTTTAAATTTATCCGGAGCATGCAAATCGGCTTTAGTGGCTTTAAGGTTGTTTTCGCCCACATTGTCCTTACAAGTGGTTACGCACCTTTCGCACATGATGCACAAATTAGGATCATACAAGGCTTTTGCCCATGAATCTAGCGCTTTGAAATCATCAGCCACCGCATAGGGTTGGTGCTCCACGCCGGTTAAATGCGTCATGTCTTGCAATTCGCACTCCCCGCTTTTATCGCACACGCCACACTCTAGGGGGTGGTTGACATCATAAGTTTGCATGATGCTTTTTCTCTCATCCATGAGCGTGGGGGTGTTAGTGAGAATGGTGGCGTTATTTTTGGCTTTCGTGTTGCAACTATAAACCCGTTTGCCATCCATTTCAACCATGCACATTTTGCATGCGACTGTGGGCGAGCAACCGCTTAAATAGCAAATGGTAGGGATGTAGATCCCAGCGCTCCTAGCGGCCTCTAAAACGCTTTGTCCCTCTTGGCATTCAATCGTTTTGCCATTGATATTCATTGTGATCATGAAATTCCTTGAGAGTGGGATAAAATAGGGATATAAGGGTAAGTGTCAAAAAACGCCCCTTCTAAAATCGCAATCAAGCCCTTCAAATGGGGGCTTTCTTCTAACTCGCATTCTAGCGTTTTATCTAAGATTTGAAACACCGCCTTAGAATGCTTAATCTTGTTAGCGATCTTAAATTGCTTGGAAAAAGACAATTTGGGGGTTTTAAGGCTCTTGTAAGAAACATAGACAAACGAGCCGTTAGCCTCACCCATTCGCTCTAAAAATTCTAAATCTTTTGATTGGAGTTGTGATTCAAAAGGCAAAATGCCTTCTTTAAAGGCTGTTTCTAGCAACCATTCTTGATCTTTAGAATCATAAAAAGCGGTCGTTACGCTTGAATCATTGCAAGGGATATGCAAAATTTCTAGGTAGTTTTGCAACCCGCTTAAAAGGGTGTATAAAAAAGCGCTATGAGCATGCTTAGTGATTTCTCTGTTTAAAACAAGCACCCTTTTTTTTGCCTTAACAATAAGTGCGATAAGTTCTTGTAATTCTTCTTCGCTCATGTTCGCTTCAGAGCTTAAATACCCCACATCTATTTTTTCTAAAACATGCCCTTTTAATTGGGAAGTTTTTTCCAAAATGCCCCTTAAAATCAAGGCCAAAATCGCCGCTTCCGTGTGGATTTCATACGACACAAAAAGGCAATTTTCTTGCAAGTCTCTTGTGTCTTGTAAGGGTCTTAATAGAGCGTAGGGGCGTTTTGAGTGGCTGATGCTTTCTAAAATCCATCGTTCGTTTTCATTCAAACAAGCGTTTGAAAAACCCCCAAACAAAACGCACAAATCGCTTTTTTCTAAAAGGTTTAAGCTAACTTTGCTCAATTTGTAATTGATTTCAAACCCTTTTTGAAGAGATAATTTTTCTAAACAATAGGCTTCTTTCAAACTAATTGAAGAGCTTGCACTTAAGGGAGAATTTAAGGGGTTAAAGCCGCTCAAAATCAAGCCTTTTTTCTCACGACAATCGTCCAATCCGCTTGATTGAAACGCAAAGAATTGAGGAGCTCATGCCCTTTAGATTGGATAAATTCAGCGCTCTTAGGGATGTTAGAAAAATCCCCCACTTCAAACATGAAAATAGCGACTTCATTAGGTTGCATTTCTTTTTCAATCAATTCTTCTAATCGTTTAAAAATATCTGCTTTTAAGGGGCGTAAATCAAAGCGTTTCATCTATCCACCTCGCCAAACACCGCATTGGTTGAGCCAATCACGGTTACTGCATCCGCTAAATATTGCCCCACTAAAATATCGCTCAAAGCCCCAATGTGATAAAAGCTAGGGGCTCTGATTTTTAATCTGTGAGGGTAAGGCTCGCCCTCTGAATGGATAAAAAACCCTAATTCCCCTTTAGGGCTTTCTGTGGGGGCATACACTTCCCCAACGGGCGGGCGCATGCCTTGAGCCACTAAAACAAAATGCTGCATCAAGGCATAATTTTGCGTCATTATATCTTCTTTAGGGGCGGAAATATAATGCGGGTTTTGAGCCATGATAGGCGTATCGGTTTTAGCATACATGGGAATGAGTTGCTCAATGATGCGAATGCTTTCATCAATTTCTAACATATACAAACAATACCGATCGTAACTATCGCCATAATTGCCCACCGGCACATCAAAATCAAGTTCTTTATAAAGCTCATAAGGCTCTTCTTTCCTAATATCATAAGCGATCCCAGTCCCTCTTAACATGATGCCGCTCATGCCCCAACTTTGCGCCATTTTTGGCGTTACAACGCCCACATTTTCCAAACGCATCCGCCAAATGCGATTCTTATCCAATAAGCCTTGAATGAGTTTTTTGCATTCCCTCATTTCGCCTAAAAACTTTTTTAAGCCCTCTAGCCAATTAGGGGGTAAATCTAAAGGCACGCCCCCAATCCTTATAGCGTTATGCGTGAGCCTAGCCCCGCAATAATCCTCCATCAAATCCAACCCGTATTCCCTCGTTTTAAACGCATACAAGAACACGCTCATCGCCCCCACATCTAAAGCATGCACGCTGATAAAAAAGATGTGTGAAATCATGCGGTTAAGCTCTAGTAAAATCGTGCGGATCACTTGCGCTCGGCGTGGGATTTCTAGATTGAGCAAGGTCTCTACCGCATAAGCGTAAGCGTAGTTATTGCTGGTAGAAGAAGTGTAATCCAATCTATCAGTAGTGGGCATGTATTCGTTATAGGTCATGTTTTCGCCTAATTTTTCACAGCCCCTATGCAAGTAGCCAATTTCAGGGGTAGCCTTAATGATTTTTTCGCCCTCTAATTCCAAAATCAAGCGCAATTGCCCATGACTACTGGGGTGTTGAGGGCCAAAGTTTAAAATCATTTGGTTGTCGTCATGTTCAAAAATGATGTTTTCAAACTGAGGGTTGAGTTTCGTGAAATTTTGAGCCATTTTATAGCCTCTTTTTTAAGATAGTTGGGGCGATTTTGTGCAAATCTTTGACAAAAGGGATTTTCTTAAACGCATGCTTTTCTTCTACTTCTTTTAATTCTTCGCCCTTGCCCTGCTCATAGCCAATTTTTGCAAAATTGAAAGTGTCTTTTTCATCCACTCTCGCGCTGTCTCTCTGCTCTTTGCCCACCACTTCTCGGTATTCTTTGCCAAAAATTTTATCCACTTCATACCATTGGGCGAATTCATCGCCTTTGAGCGGGTAAGAGCGCAATAAGGGGTGGCCTACCCAATCATGCGGCATGATAAGGCGCTTCAAATAGGGGTGTTTGTCAAACACAATACCAAGCATGTCATACGCTTCCCTTTCGCTCCAATTAGCCGATCGGTATAAAAAACTCAAAGAATCCACGCTCTCATTAGGCAACAAAACGCACTTCACGCGCACCCTACGGCGGTTCTTACAGCTATCGCTAAAGCCCACGAATTGATAAAACAATTCAAAATGCCCTTTTTTAGCGCACAAATCTATCGCGCTCATTTCGCTCAAACACTCATAACCCAAATGCCTTAAAGTCGTAGCGACAGAAAAAATATCGTCTTTTTTGATCCAAAACACCGCCGTGTTAGTCTCTATGTATTTGTCTAAAATCTCATGTTTGTAAGAAAGGTGGTTGTAAATGACCTCATAAGCACTGCCCTCTAAATATTTTTTAGGGGTGGGTTCTATGATTTTATAGGGGTCATGCTGGCGCGATTGTTTTTGCACATCTTCATAGGGGGATTGTTTTCTTACCATCACACTAACCTTTTAGGAGCGTCTTGTTTGATCGCTTTAGAGCGTCTGATCTTATCTTGTAAAACCATAAGAGCGTATTGTAAAGTCTCTGGGCGTGGCGCGCAACCGGGCAAGTAAATATCCACAGGAACGATCCTGTCCGCTCCTTGAACGGTCGCATAAGTGTTGAACATCCCGCCCGTGTTAGCGCAACTCCCCATAGAAATCACCCATTTAGGCTCAGGCATTTGATCATAGAGCCTACGCATAAACTCGGCATGTTTTTTAGTGAGCGTGCCAGCGATGATCATCACATCAGATTGCCTAGGACTCGCTCTAAAAATCGTGCCAAATCTGTCAAAATCAAACCTTGAACCCCCTGTCGCCATCATCTCAATCGCACAACACGCCAAGCCATAAGTTAAGGGCCAAAGCGAATTAGAACGCCCCCAATTCAATAATTTATCCAAAGTGCTTAGAACAACCGGTGCTTGTTGCATTATTTCACCTCTAATTTCTGCCAGCTCAAAGCGTTTCGCTTTAAAGCGTAAATAAAACCAATCATTAAAAAGAAGACAAAGCCTAGCATTTCAATGAGCCCAAACAAACCTAATTTTTTAAAATCAATCGCCCAAGGAAACATGAAAACGATTTCTACATCAAATAAGATAAAAAGCATGGCCATGATATAGAAATGGTGCGACACTCTATTAGGCTGCTTGAGAGCCACAGGCCCGCATTCATAGGGAGCGAGCTTGAGCTTTTCGCCCTTTTTTTGAGCCATTTTACGGCTTAAAAACCTTTGAATCCTTAAGGTTAAGTTAAACACCCAAAAGGTGAATACCAACAAAACAAAAACGCCAAAATAGGGGTGATTCAATGCTTCTGTGGCTTGTTGCATCAGGCTCTCAAACTCCTTTAATTATTCGCAAATGATGAAGCCAATTAAACCATGTTTTTGCTAATCGTTAGCTGAAAAAATGAAAATTATTTCAACATCTCTTAAGAGGCCATTTCTATGAGTTTGGGCATTAAATCTTGCATGGCATGCACCGCGCTTTCATTAATGCATTGGATATTCTGGGGCAAACGGGCGTTTTTAGCCTTAGGGTCAATGTAATAAATGAGGGCGTCTTTGCTCGCATGCGTGTAGAGGCTAGCGGCGGGATAAACTTGCAAAGAAGTGCCAATGATGATTAAAAGGTGCGCTTGTTTGACTAAAGAAATCGCTTCTTTAAGCAAAGACACCTCTTCGCCAAACCACACAATATCAGGGCGTAATTGCGATTTGTCTTTAGCCAAGTCGCCTAAATTCAAGTCCTTTTCCAACCTATAAATTAAATTAGGATCTTTTTCGCTGCGAACGCTTAATAATTCCCCATGCAAGTGCAAAATGCGAGAAGAACCCGCCCTTTCATGCAAATCATCTACATTTTGGGTGATGATATTAACTTGATAGTGTTTTTCCAATTCCGCTAAAGCCTTATGGGCCTTGTTAGGATAAACTTCAAAAAGCTGTCGGCGCCTTTGGTTGTAAAAATCCAACAACTTTTGCGGGTTCTTTTTCCAGCCATAAGGCGAAGCAACTTCCATGATGTCATGCCCTTCCCACAAGCCATCAGCGTCCCTAAAGGTTTTAATCCCGCTTTCTGCTGAAATGCCAGCCCCGCTTAAGATCACTAAATTTTTCATGTTTCCTCCTCGATAATTTCAATATGAGTGCCACTGAGTTTGTCATGCAAAAAAAACTTAAAAATAAAAGGCGCAACAAACCCTACAAGTAACCCCATGCTCAACACCCACAAAACAAAGCGCCACAACGCCAAAAAAAAGCCCACTTTTTCGCCATTATTTTTGACCAATTTAAACTGAGCGTAACGCATGCCAGGGCTTTGGGATTTAAAAGCGATAAAAAAGCTGTGCGTTAGGGCGTAAAAAAGCAGGCATAAAAAAATCGCGCTCTGGTTTTCCCTAAAATCCTTCGAGCTCCCTAAAATCGCATAAGTCATTATGTAAAGCATGGGGGTATAAATCATAAAAATATCGGTGATAAAGGCTTTTAAGCGTAAAGAGAGATTCAACCCTTTTAAAGGGCTTTCTAAAACGCGTTTTTTTTCTGGGGTTTTATTTTTTTTGGTTTTTTTAGTTGCCACGACTTCCCGGTTTGATAGCGACGCTAGTAGCGCATAAAGGGCAAGAACTAGGCTTGTGCATGTCAAAAACAAAATCTTCTAAAGCAAATAGTGGCAAATGGCTAGGCAAGCACGCACCCTCTTGGGCTTTCAAGTGAGAATGAATGCGTTTGCAAATGCCCCGATTGGCTAGAGCGCCAAAAGCCACGATTTGAGCACCCTTTTCTTCTAAAACTTTAGCGCATTCCATAGCGGATTTTCCCGTAGTGATGATGTCTTCGCACACTAAAATTTTTTCGTTTTTTTTGACTTCAAAACCACGCCTTAATGTCATGATGTTATCCACCCTTTCAGTGAAGATAAAACGCACGCCCAAAGCCCTTGCAAGCTCATACCCAGCCAAGATCCCCCCAATCGCAGGCGAGCATACGCATTCAATATTCAAATGGGCTTCTTGGATTTGTTTGGCTAATTCTTTAGCTAATTGTTCGGCTAGTTTGGGATCTTCTAAGACTTTAGCGGATTGCAAATAATAACTGGAATGAAACCCGCTGCTGAGCAAGAAATGCCCCTCTAATAGCGCTTGAGCGTTTTGATAACATGCCTTAATATCCATGGTTTAGACCTTTAAAATCGCGTCTTCTTTGTTTTTCACGCTTTCATCAATTTTTTTAATGGCTTCATCGGTGATTTTTTGGATCTGCTCTTGGGCTTTTTTGCTTTCATCTTCGCTGATTTCTTTGTCTTTTTCTAATTTTTTCACTTGGTTGTTGGCGTCTTGGCGGATATTCCTCACAGCCACTTTAGCCTTTTCGCCCATCGCTTTGGCGTCTTTTGCGATGAGTTTTCTTTGCTCACTTGTCATGGGCGGGAAAAAAAGCTTGATCGTTTCGCCGTCGTTATTAGGATTGACGCCAATATTGGCTTCTTGAATGGATCGTTCAATTTCTTTGAGCAGGTTTTTTTCCCACGGGTTGATTTGAAGGGTGGTCGCATCTAAACTCATCACGGAGCCGACTTGGTTTAAAGGGGTGGGCGTGCCGTAATAATCCACTTTGATGTGATCTAAAATATTGACTGAAACTTTCGCGCTCCTTAGAGTGGAAAAATCTCTGTTTAAAGCTTGAACGCTTTTTTGCATCAAATCTTTGGTTTCGTTATAAATGGCTTGTAACATTATTTTTCATCCTTTTTTTGGTTTGTATGGGCGTTGGTTTGTGTCGCATGCGTTTTAGGCTTTTGGTGGGTGGTTGGGGGCGTTTTGGCATTCTCTTTGGTTTTTTCAACACCCTTTATACCATTCTCTTTGGCGTCATTTTTTTCATTTTTTTCATTCTGTTTGGGGCTTTCAACAGAAGGTGCTTTGACTGGCTCTTTAGGGAGTTCGTTAGGCGTTTGTTTTGGCATTAAAGGGTTAGCGGGGGCTTGCTCTAAAGGATTGATCGTAGGGTTTAATGTGGGATTGAGCGTAGGGTTAAGCGTGCCGGTGGCAGGGACTAAGGGCGAAAGCTTAGTTTTAGTTTCATCTAAAACGCTTTTGCCGTATTCTTTGTTGTAAAAATAGCCCAAAGCGATGGTGTTGATGACAAATAACAGCCCTAAAAACATGGTCATTTTCGCCATAAAGCTTGCGGGCCCTTTAGCGCCAAATAAAGAATCGTTGCTCCCGCTATAAGCCCCTAAGCCGATGCTAGAACTTTTTTGCAACAAAACCACCACCACAATCAATACCGCTAAAACAATTTGTAAGCCTAACAGAGCGCTTGTCATAAACACCGATTCCTTAAATCCCTAAAATTTAGAAAAAATTACGCTTGATCTTATCTAAAATTTGCTAAGAATACACTAAAATTTAGTTTTAATTTCAAGCGTGGCGCGTTAAAGGCGGTGGTGTTGGACTCTTTTTATTCATTTAATCAGCATGCATTCAATCAGCATGCATTCAATCGGCATGCCAAAACTTACCACCTCTTTGCCCATATCCAGCAACAAATCGCTATTCATCTTGTTCAATTTTTAAAGCAAAAACATTACGCTAAAGTTTTGGATTTAGGATCAGGGAGTGGGGCTGTTTTTAACGCTTTAGAGCGGCAAAATATTGTGATTGAAGACTTTATCGCTTTGGATAATTCCATGAACATGCTCAAATTACACCCCACGCATTCTATCAACATTCAAAAAATCTCTTTAGAGCATGCGGATTTTGAAGAACATGTTTTTTGCGCTTACGATCTGGTTGTGTCCTCTTCATCTTTGCAATGGGCAAGGGATTTAAAAAGCGTTTTAGAAAAAATCGCTCTTTCTAGTAAGGAGGCCGCTTTAGCTATCCATACGGATTTTAGTTTGCATGAAGTGCATGAGTTTTTAGGCACGCCTTCGCCCTTAAGGGATCTCAAAACGCTCAAATCCTTGATCAAAAACGCTTTTAAACATTTTCAAATAGAATTAGAAAACAAGCGCTTCGCTCTTTATTTTAACCGCAAACAAGATTGCTTGAATTACCTTAAAAAATGCGGTCTTTTGGGGGGTTCAACGCTGAGTTTCAAGCAAAAAAAACATTTTTTCCAAAACATGGCGTTTGAAAAATTGAGCTATGAAGTGTTACTCTTTTCTGGGATCAAGCGTTCTTAAAAACTAAGATAAATTAAAATATTAAAATTAGGTGGTTACAATAACACTAACTAAAACCAACGAGAAACAACATGCAAAAAAAACGAGTCTTTTCAGGCATCCAACCTACCGGGCAAATCCATTTGGGCAACTATTTAGGAGCGATCAAGCATTGGGTAGAATTGCAAGATGAGTATGAAAACCTTTTTTGTATCGTCAATTCGCATGCGATCACTCTCCCCATAGAGCCTGCGTTTTTAAAATCCCAAACCTATGAGTTAGTCAAATTGCTTTTAGCTTGCGGGATTAATCCTAATCAATCGGGGTTATTCATTCAAAGTGAAGTGGATGAGCACCCGGCCTTGGCATGGCTATTAGATTGCCAGGTTTCTATGGGGGAAATGCAACGAATGACGCAATTCAAAGACAAGTCTTTAAAAAACCCTAAAAGCGTGAACGTGGGGCTTTTCAATTACCCTATTTTAATGGCGTCAGACATTTTATTATACCAAAGCGATTTAGTGCCAGTGGGTGAAGATCAAAAACAGCATTTAGAGCTCACGAGAAACGTTGCAGAAAAATTTAACAGGGATTTTGGAGACTGCTTTAAAGTGCCAGAACCTTTGATCGCTAAAGTGGGGGCAAGGGTTATGGGGCTAGACGATCCAAAAGTGAAGATGAGTAAATCGCATAAAGGGGCTAACCATGCGATTTTTCTTTTAGATGAGCCGGACATTATTGTGAAAAAAATCAAAAAAGCGGCCACGGATTCTATGGGCGTTATTGCATTTGATGAAACAAGAGAGGGTATTTTTAACCTTTTGAATATCTACATGCTTTTAAGCGATGAAAGCCCAGAAAAGATAGAGGAGCGTTTTAAAAATAAGGGCTATGGGGATTTTAAAAAGGAATTAGCTGAAGTAGTGATCCAATCTTTAAAGCCTATCCAAGAAAAATACAGAGAAATCAGCGACGATGAGGTGAAAGCCGTCTTAAATTGCGGCACTGAAAAAGCCAGGCCTTTAGCGAGAGCGACTTACCAAAAGGCTAAAGAATTGATGGGGTTGGTTTAGATGAAAATTTTAGGTTTATGGTTAGGGGTGTTTTGTTTTCTTAAGGCCACGCCTTATTTATACTTGGGCGAAGAACCTAAATATAGGGAGAATTTTACGCATTTTGAATACGCTAACCCTGACGCCAGAAAGGGCGGTGTTTTAAGGAATGACGCCATAGGGACTTTTGATAGCCTTAACCCTTTTGCGCTTAAAGGCACTAAAGCCGAAGGCTTGGATCTCATTTATGACACTTTAATGGTGCAAAGTTTAGACGAACCTTTTGCAGAATACCCCTTGATCGCTAAAGACGCAGAAGTGGCTAAGGATAACAGCTATGTGATTTTTACGATAGATAAAAGAGCGAGATTTAGCAATAACGCTCCCATTTTAGCGAGCGACGTGAAGTTTAGTTTTGATACGATCATGAAATTAGGATCGCCTATTTATAGGCAGTATTACCAAGATGTTAAAAAGGCGGTTATCTTAGACAAACACCATGTTAAATTCATTTTCAAAACCACTGAAAATAAAGAGTTGCCTCTCATTTTAGGGCAGTTGCAGATCTTTTCCAAAAAAGCGTTTCAAGAGGATTATTTTGAAAAAAACCCCTTACTCATTCCTGTTTCTAGTGGCCCTTATGTGATCGCTTCTTTTGATGTGGGCAAGAAAATCACCTACCAAAGAAACCCTAATTATTGGGCGAGGAATTTGCCCAGCAGAAAGGGGCAATTCAATTTTGATCAAATCAAATTTGAGTATTACAAAGACGAAACCATTGCTTTACAGGCTTTTTTAAGCGGGGCGTATGATTGGCGCATTGAAAGCACGGCTAAAATTTGGGCTAGGGGCTATGTGGGGAAAGCTATGGATAATAAAAAAATCACTAAATACCTCATAGCCCACAAAATGCCAAGCGGCATGCAAGGGTTTTTCTTCAACACGCGCCGAGAAATTTTTAAGGATAAAAGGGTGCGTGAAGCCTTATTTTATGCGTTTGATTTTGAATGGGCGAATAAAAATTTGTTTTTTTCTCAATACAAGCGCACCACTAGTTTTTTCAGTAACTCTATCTATGCGTCCCCTCCACTCCCAAGCCCTGAAGAAAAAGCCCTGCTAGCCCCTTATGAAAAAAGTTTAGATGAAAGGGTTTTTAAAGAGCCTTATGTCGTGCCTAGAACCGATGGGGCTGATGTTTTGGGCTATAATTTGAGGGAAAATTTAAAATACGCCCAAAAGCTTTTAGAGAGCGCGGGCTTTTCTTACAAAAACATGCGTTTGGTGGATAAGAATGACAAGCCTTTCAGTTTCACTTTGCTTTTAAACAGCCCGGCATTTGAAAGACTGGCCCTAGCCTTTGCTAAAAACTTAAGGGTGTTGGGGATTGAAATGAAAATCCAAAGAGTGGATTTAAGCCAGTATGTCAATCGGATCAAAAGCTATGATTTTGACATGATTGTAGGGGTGATTGGCCAATCGTCTTTCCCGGGTAATGAGCAGCGCTTTTATTTTGGCTCTTTGAGCGCGAAAGAAAAAGGCACAAGGAATTATGCGGGAATCTCTAGTAAAGCGGTAGATGATTTGATTGAAAAAATCATTAACGCTAAAGATTATAAGGAGCAATTGGCCGCCATTCAAGCGATGGATAGGGTGCTGTTGTGGGGGTTTTATGTGATACCGCATTTTTATTTGCCTAATTACAGGATCGCAGCGTATAATTACATTGGCATGCTTGAAATCAGCCCTAGCTATGGATTTTCGCCGTATTTGTGGTGGATCAAAAAAGAAAGGGGTCCTAAATGATTGCTTACATCCTCAAACGCTTGCTTTTGATTATCCCTACTTTATTAGCCATCATGACGATTAATTTTTTTCTGATCCAATCTGCCCCAGGAGGCCCTATAGAGCAGATGATGGCTAAAATCAATAACACGCAGTCCAAAGAAACTCAAGGTCTTGTTAAAGAGCGTTCGTATAGGGCGTCTCAAGGGTTGGAGAGCGATTTGATAGAAAATTTAAAAAAACTCTATGGTTTTGACAAGCCCATAGGGGAGCGCTACCTTCTCATGCTCAAAAAATACCTGCAATTTGATTTTGGGGAGAGTTTTTACCGCCAGATTAAAGTGATAGATTTGATTAAGGAAAAATTGCCGGTATCCATTTCGTTAGGGTTTTTTAGCACGCTTTTGATTTATCTTATCTCTATCCCTTTAGGGATTTTTAAAGCCAAACGCAATAACGAGCCTTTAGATGTGTTAAGCAGCGTGGTGATCATTGTCGCTAACGCTATCCCGGCCTTTTTATTTGCGGTGGTGTTGATCGTGTTTTTTGCCGGAGGGAATTATTGGCACTGGTTCCCTTTAAAGGGGTTGGTGAGCGATAATTTTGAAAGTTTGAGCGCGTTAGGTAAAATCAAAGATTATTTATGGCATATCACCTTGCCCGTTCTTTGCATTTCTTTGGGGGGTTTTGCAAGCCTCACGCTTTTAGTGAAAAACTCTTTTTTAGATGAAATGGGCAAACTGTATGTGGTGAGCGCTAAGGCTAAGGGCTGTTCAGTGGGGCGTATTTTTTATGCACATGTGTTTCGTAATGCGATTTTATTGGTGGTAGCTGGTTTCCCGCAGGCTTTTTTAGGCATGTTTTTTAGCTCAAGCTTATTGATAGAAATTGTTTTTAGTTTAGACGGGTTAGGGCTTTTAGGGTATGAAAGCATTGTGAGTAGGGATTATCCTGTTGTGTTTGGTTCGCTTTATATTTTCACGCTTTTGGGTTTGGTAGCGAGTTTGATAAGCGATTTGCTCTGCGTGGTGATTGACCCTAGGATTGATTTTGAAAAGCGTTGAGGGTAGGAATGAAAACTGAGATGAAATCTTCTTTAAAACTTTTTATGCGGCCTTTGTTGGTGGTTTTAGCGTTCATGTTGTTGTATGCTTTAGCGCATGCTGCGCTTGGTTTTTATGTGAAAAAAGACAGCGCTCCAATAAGCCCAAATGCAGAAAAAACCGAGACAGAGCGTCAAAACAGCGCGCTTTCGCCCAAAGAAGAAGAAGCCAACACGACCACAACCGCTACAGAAGAAAACCCCACCAAAGACACAGCGCCACCTTTAGAAACAGCCGTGCAAGAAAAAGAAACCAAACAAGAGATTAAACAAGAGCAAGAAAAAGAAAACGACTCTAAACAAGACAGCGTTTCGCCCGTTCAAAACAACCAAAAAACACCCACAACCTCTACAATGGGAAAAAAACCTTTAGAGTATAAAGTCGCAGTCAGTGGCGTGAATGTGCGCGCTTTTCCTAGCACAAAAGGTAAAATCTTGGGATTGCTTTTAAAAAATAAAAGCGTGAAGGTTTTAGAAATCCAAAACGATTGGGCTGAAATTGAATTTTCTCACGAAACAAAGGGCTATGTGTTTTTAAAACTTTTAAAAAAGGCTGAATGAAAGAATAATGAAATTAAAATCTTTTGGGGTCTTTGGAAACCCCATTAAGCATTCCAAATCGCCCTTAATCCATAACGCTTGTTTTTTGACTTTTCAAAAAGAATTAGGGTTTTTGGGGCATTACCACCCCATATTACTCCCTTTAGAAAGCCACATCAAAAGCGAGTTCTTGTATTTAGGATTGAGTGGGGCTAATGTAACCCTACCCTTTAAAGAAAGGGCGTTTCAAGTTTGCGATAAAATCAAGGGCATCGCGCTTGAATGCGGAGCAGTCAATACGCTTGTTGTAGAAAATGATGAGCTTGTGGGCTACAATACCGACGCTTTAGGGTTTTATCTTTCTTTAAAGCAAAAAAACTATCAAAACGCTTTGATTTTAGGTGCTGGGGGGAGCGCTAAAGCTCTAGCGTGCGAATTGAAAAAACAAGGCTTACAAGTGAGCGTGTTGAACCGCTCTGCTAGGGGATTGGATTTTTTCCAACGCTTAGGCTGTGATTGTTTTATGGATCCTCCTAAAAGCGCTTTTGATTTGATCATTAACGCCACTTCAGCGAGTTTGCATAACGAATTGCCTTTGAATAAAGAGGTTTTGAAAGGGTATTTTAAAGAGGGCAAGCTCGCTTATGATTTGGCGTATGGGTTTTTAACGCCCTTTTTGTCTCTAGCCAAAGAGTTAAAAACCCCTTTTCAAGACGGGAAAGACATGCTCATCTATCAAGCCTCTTTAAGTTTTGAAAAATTCAGCGCTTCTCAAATCCCTTATTCAAAGGCGTTTGAAGTCATGCGAAGTGTTTTTTGATGCAAGGGTTTTTAAGAAGCCTGTTTTTTGGGGTTAAAAAGATCCCTAAGCGATTCGCTCCCCTAGTAGAAAAGGGCGTTTTAAAAGAAGCGCTTCAATCAAATAAGGATCGCTATTTTTTAAAAGAAGGCTTTGATATAGGAAAAATTGAATGGGCAGAAAATAAGGCGTTTTTCATTTCTTTAGCGAAAAATTACCCTAAAGATCCTTTAATCAAAAACTTACCCCCATCTTTTAAAACAGACGCTTTGATTTTATGCCAAATAGAATGTTCTAAAAAACGCCCCATAGCCTTTTTTAAAGCCGCTCTTTTTGATGCGCAAGACACGATGATAGCTTACTTGGCTAAAGAAAAAAACCAGATTGTGGCTATCCCTTTTAAAGAGCCTTTTAAAAAACCTATTTCTTTAAAGCACAGCCAAAGATCCTTATTAGCATTGCCCAGGCATTGCGTGGTGAAGATCGATCTTAAAAAGCGTGAAATCAGCGGAATTTTAGGGGCTTTAGAAGACCCTTTAATAGATGAAAACCTTTCTTTAAGCCTTTTTGATAGGGTGAAGGATTTTTCAAAAGATTGCCTGAATTTAGCCCAATATTACGCACAACTCAAAGCGAGCGATTTTAAAGACAGGATCAATTATTCTCACATCCCTTTTATCACCATTGACCCCAAAGACGCTAAAGATTTTGACGATGCGATTTTTTACGATAAAGAAAAAAGGGTTTTGTTTGTGGCGGTTGCTGACGTGAGCGAATTTGTGCCGAAATATTCCAGTTTGGATAAAGAAGCTAGGCTTAGGGGCTTTAGCGTGTATTTCCCTAATAGCGTCTATCCCATGCTGCCTTTGAGTTTGTCTCAAGGGGCATGCTCATTAAAAGCGTTTGAAAAACGCCTGGCTTTAGTGTATGAAATCCCTTTAGACGATTTGAAAAACGCCCGATTATCTCAAGGCGTTATTGAAGTTAGGGCTAATTGCGCTTATGAAGAAATCAATCATTTTTTAAGCACTCAACAAAGCTCTTTAGATAAAGATTTGCAACAAAGCCTTTTGGGGTTTTTAGAAATGGCTCTAAAACTAAAAAAGGAGCGTTTAAAAAAGGGGTTTAATTTCAACTCGTTTGAAAACAAGCTGTATTTGAATGAAGAAGGGCGTATAGAAAAAATTGAAACAGAAAAAGAAAGCAACGCGCACACCCTTATAGAAGAAGCCATGCTCTTAGCCAACCAGTCTAGTGCAGGGTTATTGGATGAGCATTTTCACAATAAGGGGATATACCGCACCCATAAAGAGCCAAGTTTGGAGCAGCAAAAACGCCTCTATGCCAAGCTTTTTGATTATGAGATTGTGCGCCCTAAAAACATGGGCTTTTTTCCTTTTTTAGAGCATGCCTTAAAGATAGCCAGAGAAAAGAGTATAGAAAGAGAAGTTTCACGCTTGATCATTAAATCTCAAAATTTAGCCCTTTATAGCCCCATGCAAGAAAGCCATTTTGGTTTGGGGTTTGCCAGCTATACGCATTTCACTTCGCCCATTAGACGATACAGCGATCTAGCCTTGCACAGGCTTTTAAAAGAATTATTATTCCATCAAGCTAAAGGCTGCTCGTATTTGTTAGAAGAAACGCCTGAGTTATGCGCTGAGTTGAACGCTTTGCAAAAAAAGGCCGCTTTGATTGAAAGGGATTTTGTCAAACGCAAATTCGCCCGCTTAGCTTTAGAACTTTTAGAAAAAGAATTTTTGGGCGTGGTTTTGGAGGTTAAAGATTGGGTGGTGGTGGGGTTAAAAGAATGGGTAGGGCTTAAAGTTTTAGTCAAAACGAACAAGGTTTTTAAACCCTTAGAAAAGGTGCGCGTTAAAATCACGCATGCGGATTTGATTTTAGGGCAAGTTAGAGGCGAAATCGCAGAAAGGATTAAAGAGCATGTATCGTAAAGATTTGGACCATTATTTAAAACAACGACTCCCTAAAGCGGTGTTTTTGTATGGGGAGTTTGATTTTTTCATTCATTATTATATTCAAACGATTAGCGCGCTTTTTAAATGCAATAACCCTGACACAGAAACTTCGCTTTTTTATGCGAGCGATTATGAAAAAAGCCAGATTGCGACCCTTTTAGAGCAGGATTCTTTATTTGGAGGGAGCAGTTTAGTCGTTTTAAAACTGGATTTTGCGCTGCATAAGAAATTTAAAGAAAATGATATGAATCTTTTTTTAAAAGCTTTAGAGCGGCCTAGCCATAACAGGCTTATCATAGGGCTTTATAATTCTAAAAGCGACACCACCAAATACAAATACACTAGCGAGGCTATCGTTAAATTTTTCCAAAAAAGCCCCTTGAAAGATGAAGCGATCTGCGCGCGCTTTTTTACCCCTAAAACTTGGGAGAGTTTGAAATTCTTACAAGAAAGGGCTAATGTTTTACATTTAGACATCAGCAGCCATCTTTTAAACGCTCTTTTTGAAATTAATAACGAAGATTTAAGCATTTCGTTTAACGATTTAGACAAGCTAGCGGTTTTAAACGCACCCATCACTTTAGAGGACATTCAAGAATTAAGCTCCAATGCGGGGGATATGGATTTGCAAAAGCTCATTTTAGGGCTTTTTTTGAAAAAAAGCGTGCTTGATATTTATGATTATTTGTTAAAAGAGGGCAAAAAAGATGCGGATATTTTAAGGGGGTTAGAGCGGTATTTTTACCAGCTTTTTTTATTTTTCGCCCACATTAAAACGACCGGTCTAATGGACGCTAAAGAGGTTTTAGGCTACGCTCCTCCTAAAGAGATTGCCGAAAATTACGCTAAAAACGCTCTGCGTTTGAAAGAAGCCGGATATAAGAAGGTTTTTGAAATTTTTAGGTTATGGCACATTCAAAGCATGCAAGGGCAAAAGGAATTGGGTTTTTTGTATTTGACCTCCATTCAAAAAATCATTAACCCCTAAAAAATGCCTAAGGCGTTTTTCGTTTTGAGCTTTAATATTCCAATAAAACTAAATTTAATCCAAAAACAAGCGAAAGCAAGGTATAATCAAAAGTTTTTTAGACCTTGCTCTTTTTTAGTAAAAAAGGGCTATACAACCACAAGGAGAATGGATGAGGCATTATGAAACGATGTTTATTCTCAAACCTACTTTAGTAGAAGAAGAGATTAAATCCAAAATTGAGTTTTATAGAGAAGTGATCACTAAGCATCATGGCGTGATTGAAACGAGCCTGGATATGGGCATGCGTAATTTGGCTTATGAAATCAAAAAGCACAAAAGAGGCTATTATTATGTGGCGTATTTCAAAGCAGATCCGTCCATGATTTTAGAGCTTGAACGATTGTATCGCATCAATGAAGACGTGTTGCGTTTCATTGTGATCAAATACGAAAGCAAGAAGGAAGTGGAAGCGTGGCATGCGTTAGTAGATAGGGCTAATAAAAAGCCATCGCACGCCAAAGAAAAACACGAAAAAACCGAACACACGCATTCTCACCATGTAGAGGAAGCAGAAAGCGTAGGATCTCATAGCGAATAAGGGCTTATCATGTTTAATAAGGTGATTATGGTAGGGCGTTTGACCAGGAATGTGGAGTTGAAATATTTGCCTAGCGGTTCGGCTGCGGCTACAATAGGTTTAGCCACAAGCAGGCGTTTTAAAAAGCAAGACGGCACGCTAGGCGAAGAAGTGTGCTTCATAGACGCGCGTTTGTTTGGGCGAACGGCTGAAATCGCTAACCAGTATTTGAGCAAGGGTTCAAGCGTTTTGATAGAAGGGCGTTTGACTTATGAGAGTTGGATGGATCAAACGGGCAAAAAAAATTCCCGCCACACTATCACAGCGGACTCGTTGCAATTTATGGATAAAAAGTCAGACAATCCCCAAGCAAACGCTATGCAAGATAGCATGACGCATGAGGGTTTCAACAACGCTTATCCCACTAATTATAACGCTCCTAGCCAGGATCCTTTCAGTCAAGCCCAAAGCTATCCGCAAAACGCTTACGCTAAAGAGAATTTACAAGCACAGCCGTCCAAGTATCAAAACAGCGTGCCTGAAATCAATATTGATGAAGAAGAAATCCCCTTTTAAGGGTTAAAATTAAGGAGACATTATGGAAAGAAAACGCTATTCAAAACGCTATTGCAAATACACTGAAGCTAAAATCAGCTTTATTGACTATAAAGATTTAGACATGCTCAAGCACACGCTATCAGAGCGCTATAAAATCATGCCAAGGAGGTTGACAGGCAATAGTAAAAAGTGGCAAGAGAGGGTGGAAGTAGCGATCAAAAGAGCCCGCCACATGGCTTTAATCCCCTACATTGTGGATAGGAAAAAAGTCGTGGATAGCCCTTTTAAACAGCACTGAATTTTTTAGGGCTAATGGGGGGCATGCCCTTATTTAATCTTATTTAATCTTATTTAATCTTATTTAATCTTATTTAATCTTATTTAATCTTATTTAATCTTATTTAATCTTATTTAATCTTAGCCTGGCTTTTATGGAACGCTAGCGGTAAAAACGATAAAAATCCCCCTTAAAACCACCCAAGCAGAAATCCCAAATATCTCTAGTGTTTGGGTGCTTCATGACAAAATGAAAAAAGCTTGATTTTAGCGGTGGTTTCTTAAGCGTTATTAGAAATCTAGTGGGAATGTTATTTTAAAACACCCCCTTAAGAGTCTTGCAACCAAATCTAAAACGATCCCACCAAGCAACTAAACCCCCATCTTTATCGTTGTCCCTATTAAAACAAATTTTAAAACCTTTTTAATAATTGAGAATGGTTCCAAAATACCCCAAAAACCCTTTTTTTTTTTTTGAAACAACAAAACGCCAAATTAGCGCAAAAATCTTATCAATTTATGCTATATTAACGAAATCTGGTGATAAGATCTTATTCTTTTAAAAGACTTACCTAACCATTTTAATTTCAAGGAGAAAACATGAAAAAAACCTTATTACTCTCTCTCTCTCTCTCTCGCTGCATCGCTTTTAAACGCTGAAGACAACGGCTTTTTTATCAGCGCAGGCTATCAGATCGGTGAAGCCGCTCAAATGGTGAAAAACACCGGCGAATTGAAAAAACTCTCAG